>NZ_JBICYT010000032.1:0-80549 GCF_043201215.1 Streptomyces sp. NPDC048331
GCGGGCGGCAGCTTGGGGCGGACAGTGGTGACGTTCCGCGTGCGGACAACGCTCTCGGTTCCGGTGCCCGTCGGTTCGTCCGGGCCCGGTGCTCCCGTGAGGTCTGAGGGGAGTTCCAGGCGGAGGATGCCCTGGTCGACGTGGGCCAGGCCATGGGAGTCGCGGGCGATTGAGTCGATGACCTCGGTCGGGTTGAGGTCACAGCCGGCCTCGTGCTGGAGCCCGGACCCGAGCCGGAAGAGGCTGGGCACGGTCTTGTAGCCGCGGACAGGCAGCACTCCGGTCATGCAGAGGCCACAGATCAGCGGGCGCCTGAAGGGCTCCGGGTCGGGACCGATCTCCTCTGCGGACACAGTTCGCCCGATCGTTCCGTCAGGCAGCAGTTCCCGGGCCGTCCTCATGTCTCCCCCTCCGTAAGTGGCGGCCGGTTCCGCCCACGGCGTAAGCCTTCTCTCCGATCATGAAGGGGGCATCGGCCGGGCCCTTGATGTAGGGGCCGCGCCAGATGAGCCGGTGTTCCTGGGTACTGGGGTACCACTGCCGGACTTTGTGCATCCGGACGGTCCACCGATGGTGGTACGCGCGAGACGGCGGAGCCCGTCATGCTCCGCGGGACTGTACTTATGTGGTCGGCCGGTCGCCCGCGGGCCACGACCAAATCCTCGGCTTCGGCCCGTCTTCGGGCTTCCACGGCGGGGATTCGGCCGGCTCCGTCTACCTCGTGCTCACTCCTCGGCGGTACGTTCGGGCGCTGGGGGCTCCTGCGGCAGGTGCCTCGCGTTGTGCTCCGGCCAAGGGGCCGGAACTGTGGACTTGCAAGCCGCGGCTTGTTCAGGTTTGGCGTAGGTTCAGGGGGGTCCACTGCAAGGTGCTGTGACTTCTAGTGCGGTATTCGTGGGGGTCGACCTCCATCCGTGTGTCCACCGTCTGCGGGCTGGTGCGGTGCACGACAAGGGTGGGTTTGCAGACATCGGTCATCACCATCGCAGGGTGATCGATGTGCAGCCAGGTGGACATGCGGCGGGAGAGTTGCGGTTCGGGATCGACGACGGTGGTGAGCAGGAGGGGCAGGTCGATCCTGATCTCCCTGACGGACCACATGAGCTGGTCTGCCCGGGACTCGGGCTCGTCCGGGTCGTCAATGGGGTCGTCCCATTCGCGGTACGGCGGTGGGGTGGGGCTGAGGCGTTCGTAGCGCTCAATGACTACGAAGGAAGGCTTCTCGCCGTTGATCCTTCGCTGTGCCCGTGCGTTCACGTCTGCTGGGGTCGGGTTGGGAGTCTCGTCGACGGCCAGCCAGTCGGTCTGTTCATTAGGGGGATAGCCGGTGTAGAGGAGCGTGGGTACGCCGGCTTTCGCTGCGTGGACGGCGATGTCCCGGCCGACCTTGGCTTCCCGGCTGCCCCGCTGCGCGACGATGCCTACCTTGTGGCGGAAGTTCAGCTCGGCGAGGTCGGTCAGGTCTGGCCACGGTGTGGGGATCGGGGTGCTGGTTTCCATGGTTCGACGCAGTGGCTTCGGTAACGGTGCAGGATGCCTCTGCTCGTCGTGCTGGGCCAATGTCTGTTCCTGTCGGTCAGGGCTTGAAGTCGTGCCGGGCTGATTGGCGACGATGGGGGCGGTGTAGGGTCCGCGACTTCGTGAGCACGCGTCCTGCGGAAACACCGGAATCCGGGCTTCGTTAGCACCGACTCTGTCGGCCGATCACGAGTACCTGCGCGGTCATGGGGCTCGGAAGTCGTGACCGCGGGCCAGACGAACTCCCAGGCCACGAGATCGATTGCTCACCGAACCGCGGATTTGCTAATCCAGTGCTAACGAATTGCCTTCATCGCTAACGAAGTCGCGGGTCCTACAAGGCGGGTGTCAGGTGGAGGCCATGTCGACGAACCGCGAGTAGTGCCCCTGGAAGGCCACCGTGATGGTTGCCGTGGGTCCGTTTCGGTGTTTTGCCACGATGAGGTCGGCCTCGCCTGCGCGGGGGGAGTCCTTCTCGTACGCGTCCTCGCGGTGGAGCAGGATCGCCAGGTCAGCGTTGTCTTCCAGCGCGCCGGAGTCGCGCAGGTCGCTGACTTGCGGCTTTTTGTCGGCGCGTTGTTCGGGGCCGCGGTTGAGTTTGGATACGGCCACGATCGGGATCTCGAGTTCTTTCGCGAGGAGCTTGAGGCAGCGGGAGATTTCGGAGATCTCCTCGTATCGGGACGAGAAGGGGCGGGTGCCGTAGGTGAACATCTGCAGGTCGTCCACGACGATGAGTTCGATACCTCGCTGAGTGCGCAGTCTGCGGCTTTGTGCGCGGAGCTCGGTGAAGGTGGCGTGCGAGCTGTCCTGTACGTAGAGCGGGGCCGCGGAGGTGTCGGGCATGCGTCGGGCCAGGCGTGTCCAGTCGTCGTCGGTCATGGTTCCGGAGCGCATGTGGTGGAGTGCGACGCGGGACTCGGCGGAGAGGATCCGCATGGCGACTTCGGTCCGGCTGGATTCCAGAGTGAACAGGACGGCGGGCAGGTTGTTCTTGATGCTGGCGCAGCGGAGGATGTCGAGGGCCAGCGTGGATTTGCCCATGGCGGGGCGTGCGGCGATCACGGTGAGGTGGCCGGGTTGGAGGCCGCCGGTCAGGGAGTCGAGGTCGGTGAATCCCGTGGGTACGCCGATCGGGTTGCCGCGCCTTTGCCCGATGGCTTCGATCTGGTCGAGGGCGTCTTCCATTATTTCGCCGAGGACGAAGGCGGGCGGGACGCTGTCGGGGCGTTCTGCGGTGGCTTCGAAGATTTTGGTTTGTGCGGCGTCGGCGATTCGGTCGATGAATTCCGGAGTGCCGTCGGTGGCGAGGTCGTGGATGTGCAGGGCAGCGGCCTGCAGCCGCCGGAGTCTGGCTGTCGACTGCACCCGTTCGGTGTTCTTGGCCAGGCTCCGGCTGTTGGCTTTCTGCCGGGCGAGGTCGTTGATGTAGTCGGCGCCGCCGGCTTCGTCGAGCTGGTCTGCCTTGGTGAGGTCCTCACACACGGAGAACGGGTTGGGCGTCTGGTTCGCCCCGTAGATGGTCAGGATGCTGTTGTAAATGACCGCGTGGGCCGGCCGGAAGAAGTCGTGGCCGCGGAGGATCTCGACGGTGTCCGCGATGGCGTCGGTGGAGAGCAGCATGTGGTGAAGGACGGCCCTCTCCGCCTGCAGGTCGTTGGGCTGGGCCTGCTCGATGCCGTCTTCGGCCATGTGGTTCCTCTCGCTGTCCGGCACCGCGCACAGGTGCCCCGGGTCAGGGTAGCCAGCCCGCGGACTGGGCCATGATGTGGATCAAGAACGCTTGGAGGCACGGGCGCGGGCCAGGGCGAGGCGGTGGACATCCTGTGCCGTTGGCGGAGTCTCGGGTGGGCTTGGCGGGGCGTAGAACGGGGTGGACGGCTCGCCGTCGCTGGGCTGCGGGGTGTTGTCGGAGGTTCCGGAGGCAGGCGCACCACTGACCAGGCCGGCTCGTCGCCAGAGCGGAGCCTTTTCCACCGGGAGCTGGGGGTCCTGCGGGGACAGGACCTGGAGCGCACGGACTACCGCGTGGTCCAGGTTCAGGCGGGCGACGAGCTGGGGCGCGAGGAGCCGCATCTGGCTTGCCCATGCCTTCGAGTCGGCACGCACGATGAACCGGCCGCCGCCATCGACGTCGACCACCGTCACATGCGCTGCGATCTCGGGTCCGACGATGTCGGGCCAGGACGTGAACAAGGGGTGCACGGCCGGGATCATCCACCCGCGCTCGGACAGCAGGTCGGAGAAGGCCTTCCGCAGGAGCACCGGTCCCGCCCCGGGCTGACTTCGCCGGCGTGAAGCGCGCTCGCCGCGCCGCCATCGGGCGTCCTGTCTGGCCTGCCACAGTGCGAGGCGGGCGAGATCCTGATGCTGCTCCATGCGCCCTCCTGGACTACAGCGATGGTGCTCTCAGGTTCATGATTGTCCTGTACTCGGTGTGTGCTGAGGCATACAAAGGGAGATGTGAACACTGCTCCTTGGGACAGCGGCGGCCGGCTCCCGAAGGCCATGCGCATTCATCCCCACGCCCCCTCGAAGTCCCTGCGAGGAGACAACACGGGACGCTGCCTGTACTGCCACAACGTGGTGTGGTGGTATGACCGGGCCGATGGCGGCAGGATTCCTCTGCTGCCCAGGCAGTTCCCCACTTCCCGTGTTCCGCCTCGGGCGCGGTGGAGCGTGGATGCCGGTGTCGCCCGACTCGGGTCGGTGGAAGACACGTGCTGGATCGCGCACCCGACCGTCTGCCCTGGTATCGAGCATGAGGAGTTCACGGACACGGGTCTGGCCGATCTGCACCGGCAGTCCGCCATCAACATGCAGACCGCGATCCGGGAAGGAAGATTCTCCGCGCCCTTGACGGGAGCGGAGAACGACGACCAGGGCGCCGGCCGCGAGCGCGACGGCCGCAGCACTCGCCGGGACGTTGTCGCCTACCACTCCGTGCACCTCCTCGCCCCGTCAACGGTCGGTGAGCTGCTGTGCGTGGCGTTGTCGGAAGCAACAGGACAGCGGTGCGACAACCTGGTGCGTGATGACCGGGCGGGCTTTCAGGGCGAGTGGGCGGAGATCGAGATGCCCTACCCGCGCGACCCGACCGGCGACGCCCCGCTGTGGGAGGGCCAGACAATGTGGGTGTGGAGTCTGAACAACGTCAGCTACAAGGAGAGCGTGCGCTGGCGCGACCAGCACTGTCCCGCCCACGCCGCCGAAAGCACCACGCCCGACGCCCATCCTCGCGAATGTGAGCACTTCGACCCGTTTCGCCACAGCAGCCATATCCGGTACCAGCGGCCGACCGCCGTACCCGTGTTCTCCCCGGAGCCGAGCAAGGCGACGCGGCTCATCTGCGCCGGGAAGGGGTGCGATGCGGGCAAGGTCGGCGCGGTGCCGGACAGGGAGGTCGTGGAAGGGCTGGGCTGGATGTGCTACAAGTGCCGTCCCAAGCACACGGCTCGCCGTGCCACGCACCGTCGTTGGGAAGCAGATCCGGGCCGCTCCGGCCAGGGTTGACCGTGACCACTTCCCAACCGCGCCCGGACCCGCGCCGCCGTCTACCTGCCCGGCGATCACGGTAGACGAACACCAGAGGGGCCTGTCCGTGCAGCTGGGGAGCCGCGCACCCAGTCAGCGGCGTCCCCGGTCACCTCTCGCCATAATGTGTGCAGCTTCCCTGTCATTGCTGCGGCTCATGCCCCCTCACCAGCCCGCCGGGGTGCGGCGCCGCGGGCAGGGCTGCCCCGGCTCGTTCGGCGCGAGCCCGGCGCAGCGCGGCGGCCTCGATCGCCGCTGCCCGGCGGCGGCGCTCAGTGCGGGCCTGCGCGATCGGGGCCGGCGCATCGTCCAGAACGACGCCGGGCTCGGGGAACGCCCGGTGCGACAGCTCGCGCATCGCCTTCGTCTGCCGCTCCACCGCTTCCGCGATCGCCGGCTCCACCCGGGACGGTGGCGCGGCCTGACGGTGCGCCTCGATCGCGCGGCGGTACCCGTCCGGCGGTGTCCGGCGTTCCACCGGACCGGCTGGTGAGGCAGGCGCGGGCGAGTCCGGAGCAACATCGGCCGGGGTGGTGAGGTCCGTCTTCACGGGCGCGGGCGCCAGGACGTGCAGGGCGCGGACGTTCCCGCTCGGCACCCGCTCGCTGGCCGCCGCAATCAGCCGCGCTGCGCTCCAGCGCAGCTTCGTGCCGACGGCCGGGGCGTCGGGGACGACGTCCAGGCGGCCGGTCTCGGCGTCGAACGCCACGGCCTTCACACGCCCGGCGAGCTCGGGCACGGCCGCGGCGAGGATGGCGTCGAACTCGGCAAGGACGCTACCGCCAGCGGCCGGGGTGGCCAGGCCGCGCTCGGTCATCATCATGTCGATCGCCGCGCCGAGCCCGAGCGGGGCACGGCCGTCGCGCCGGACGACGACGGTGGTGGTAAGCCGCTTCGGCTTCTTGGTGGTGGACCCGTTCTTCCTCGCCGCCTCGCGGGCCGCGAACAGGACCTGGCGCGCGAGGTCGACGCCGCTCAGCTCGGTCATGCGATCACCGTCCCGGCCGCGTCGCCGTCCAGTGGGCGCGCGGCGAGCTCGGGCAGCCGATCCGTCCACGACGCGGACCTCTCGGGCCGGGCAGCGGACTGCTCGCGCAGCTGCTCCAGCCGCGCCGCCAGAAGACACTCGGCCACGCGGTCCCGGGCCGTGTCGGCGGCCTTCGTCGCGGCGGTGACGGCATCCGCGCCGGTCGGGTGGTGCTGGAACCACGGACGGCCCTGCTCGGACCGGTACGCCCGCCGGGCCTCGGCTTCAGCCTCCGGGGTACCGCGCAGCATCGCCAGGGCGCTCTCGTGGTACTCGCCGAGGGCCTGCTGCGCGCTGTGGAACGCGGTGAACACGTACGCGTCCGCAGCGGCCTGCGGATCGGCTTCCAGGGTGGCCACGTCGGTGATCTGGAGGAACTCCTGCCACGCAGCGGCGGTGCTGTGCTTGATGGCTGTGCGGGCCCCGGCGCCGGCGGCCGCAATGCTGCCTGGGTCGCTGAGGTCGGCGGACCCGGCCGCCGCGAGGAGACCGGCCTCACCAATCAGGACCTCGGTATGACGGCCGTGGTCGCACGCCTCGCACAGCCCGGCCGCCCGGACGCGCCCGCAGTCCTCGCACGCCAGCGCCTGGCGGACCGCGTCGGCGGCGGCCGCGGCCTGCCGCTCGCGTTCCGCCTGCTCAGCGGCTGCCGCACGGGCCGCATCGCGCCGGGCCCGCTCCGCACGGGCCTGCTCCTGGCGCCAGGCAAGGTCCTCCGCCTCGAGGGCGACCCGCTCGCGCAGCCGCTCCTCGAGGACGCGGCGGCGCTCGCCGTCGGCCAGGCCGGGCAGCTCCCGGTCGATCTCCGCGCCGATCCGTGCACGCCAGGCACGACGCAAATGGCGGACGTTGCCGCAGTTCTCGCAGTCCTGCGCGGTGTCGAGCCGCATTCCGTCGTCGCACTTGCGGTGCGAGCAGGCGGGCCGCTGCACCAGGCCCCGTCCGATCAGCCACCCGTACGGCTTGTCGACCAGGGCCTCGCCGCCGGTCTGCTCCAGGCGGTCGGTCAGCCGGTCAGCGAGCAGCCGCGGCGCACCCGCCGGCGCCACGCCCAGGCCCGCCAGCTGTGCCAGTTCCGCCTTCGTGGCCGCCTCGACCTTGTTCTGCTGCCAGCCGTTCAGCTGCTTCCACAGCCACGCCACCGGGCCCAGGGCTACCCGCAGGGAAAGATCAGCCGGAAGGGCCACCCGCCTCTGCTGCTGCGCCTTTTCCCACCCCGCGGCCTTCGGTCGGCCACCGGGGCCAGCCCCGGCAGCGCGCTGCCCCACCTGCTCATCGACCGGGGACTCCTTCGGCTTTTCCCCGCGCAGCGGGCCGTCCTTGGCCACCAGTTCGCCGGTCCCGGCAGCGCTGGCCTGGCCGTCGAAGGCCTGGTCCTCGCCCGCGCACACGCGCTCCGGCCGACTGCCGTCAGCCCCACGGCCTTCGCCGGAAAAGCCACGAGAGAGCTGCGGAGGGACGACGGGAGTAACCAGGTGAGGGTGGTCAGTGTGAAGGGCTGCCGCAACGTCGGGGTCTGCAACATCGGCCTCATCCGTCACCGGCACGCCGCTGACCTGCGACTCTTCGTCCAGCTCCGGCGTCTCACCAGCCCTTGCCGCAACGTCGGGGTCTGAAAACTCGGGCTCCTGGGCCTGCGCACGGTCCTCCTGGACGTCGTCGGCGACGGTGCGGCCGTGCGCGGCGGCAACCGCCGGCACCATCAGACGCGACCGGTTCCGCATGCCCGAGCCCGTCCGCAGACGCACCCGCAGCACCAGCTCCCGGTCCTCCAGGCGCTCCAGCACCCGCTCGCCAGCCGACGCCGTGCACCCCAGCAGCCGGGCCACCGTCGTCGCCGCACGGCCGCGCTTGGTGTCCACGGTTCCGCCGCACTGCCGCACCCGCCCGTTCTCCCGCGCCTCCAGCACCAGCAGCAGCAGCGCGAGGCGGTCCGTCGCCGCGCTTCGACCGGTACGCGTACCGATCAGCCCGGCCGGGGTGACCGAGCCGTCCCGGTGCGTCCAGCCCGGACCCATCACGGCCTGCAGCAGCCGCCACAGGGTGGCGTACTCCTTCTTCGCCAGGTTCAGCGGGTGCCCGACGACGTCCTGCGCCGCCCACAGCGGCAGCACCTTGCACTCCAGGCCGTCGTCCTGCCCGTACTCGCCCGGCGCCGTCTCCACGGAGACCACGCCCGAGCGGCGCAGCACCGGCACCACGTTCGAGGCCACGTGCGACGCGGACAGCCCGAGCCACCGGCCCAACTCCGAGGTGCGGATCTCCACCACGCCGGTCTCCGACGGCGTCCGCGACGCCAGCACCAGCACCGCCAGACGCACCGCGTCCGACGCACCGTCCAGGCCGGGCACGTCCAGCAGCGCGCGCACCGCGCCACCCAGACGCGCACGAGCGTCGCGACCGAGCGACAGCGGATGACCTGCGGCCCGCTCCGGGACCGGACTGGCCTGCGCCGAAACCGACCGCAGTCGGCGGCGCGAGGTCCCGCAGGCCGGCACCGACCGCAGCGCGGCCCGCTGTCGTGGAAGGACTGCAGAGCTGTCCGCGGAGTCGCCTGCCGAGTGCGGGTGCATCGCGACGAGCGTCGCCCTCGACATCACAGGGACACACCCCCGTCCACGCAGCACACCGAGGTGAACGGGAACCTGCTGCCGAACCGATCGTTGTGCGGCACATGGCAGCCAAGAAGAAGGACCCCGCAGCCCGCCGAGCCCGAGAGTCCGCCCGGAGGGCAGCCGCCGCACAGCGGATCGGCCCCCGCCCGGCTCGTACCCCCCGCCCACGACAGCCCAAGAGCCTGTACGACATGAAGCCGCCCGGCGTCTTCTACGAGGACTGGGAACACCCGGTCGGCTCCGACACCGAGGTAATGAGCACCATCGCCACAGCATTCGGGCCTGAGTCGGGCGAAGCCCGCACCATGCAGCTCCTGCTGGACTACCGCCGCATCTACGGGCCGTACCTCCCGCTCGGTGCCGCGGGCCATCTCGACCTGATCCTCGAGGACACTAACCTGGCCACTGACTTGGCCGAGTCCATGGGCTCCGTACAGACCGAGACCCGCGACACAGTGCACTCCCTCCACGCGCAGGGACTGCTGCTCATCGCCGACGACGGATCCCTGTGGCTGACAGTCCCGCCTGGAACCCCGAACTCGGCTCCGAGCGGACAGTGGGCATTCATTGAGAAGAAGGCGGACGCGCCGTTGAAGGCCGTCGCCGGCTGATGCTCGGGTGCTCACTGAGCACCCTCCGGCGCCCGGGCGGTAGGCGGCCCCGTGCGAACGGACGCCCGGGGTGGGCAGAGCGGGGCAGATGTTCATGGCCGTGGTGTACCGGCTGAAGCGGACACCTCCGCTGGGGGCGGGACGGACGAAGGGCGCAGCGGCGCGAGAAGTGATCACTTCGGCAGACTGGACCGGCCGCCCTGTGGACAGAGACCGGCCAGCCTCGATTGCCCCCAGCGCTCCCGCACGGCGGGCAGCAACCTTCGAACCCGTCCCGCCACACGGGACAAAGCCCTCGCGGACACCACCGTCGACGGAGTTGTCGACGACCTCCGAGAGCGGGGGTACGGGCGAGGCGGCAGTCGTCGCGACCACGTCCGTCGAACCCGCTCCGAAAGCCCCGCTCTTGTAGCTTCCTACCGGAAACCCCTCTTCCTGTACGAACTGGGAAAAGGGGTATGAACCGTACGTCGATCCCGTCACACGGGACGACCGCCGGGCCTGAACCGGGGTGAAACGGACACTGTCAGGCTGACAAGGGGACACCACGTCGTGCACTATGAGAAACGACCTGCTCTCCATGTAGCTGGACGACCGTGCCCCTCGGGGCTGGCCCACCGGATGTGTGGATGTGACGGGTAAGCCCCCCTTCGTGAGAAGCGGGGCAGACACCGACCGGGTGGGGGGAGATTTCTCCGTCCCGCCCGGTACTGCTGAACCGCGAAGCCCCTGTGGTGGGGGCCCGCGGGTAACGCAACTACTAGCTACAGCTGTGGTGGCCGTGGTTAGTGGCTTGGTGTGTCAGTGGCCCTGGTTAGGGGCCGGAGAAAACGAGCGGCTCGGTGAGCCGCAGCTCAGGACCAGCGGCAAACTGGGACCTGAGCGGCCGACGCGGGTGGTTAATCCGTAGTCGGTAGACGGGCCGCGCGACGGCCAGCGGATGGTTAGTCCGCTTTGTGGCGCGCGCGGCCGATGGCCTTTAGGTCATCCCGATCCCCCCTCGGAGGTCGGCGTCGGCATGCCCTCATCCAGCTGTGTGGCTTCGGGAAAACGCTTCGCGAGCCCACTGAGCAGGTGAAGGTAGACGTCGCGGTGTGGGCGCCGAGGGTGGGCCTCGCCCGACTCCCAGCGCGCGACCGCCACGCGCTTCACACCCACAACGTCCGCGACATCCTTCTGCGTGAGGCCAGCAGCAAGACGCAACTGGGCCCGCACGTGGGGTGGCGGCAGGACGTCGTCCAGGCCGTCCAGCAGGGCATCGACCTGCCTCAAGCGGTCCGGGTCGGGCATGGCGCAGCCTCTCATGATCGACAGATCCCTGAAAGATACACCACTAGGACTCTGAGAGGGAGGTGTCGTGGCCGTTCGTTCCGGCGGATCGCCTCCTGCAAGCCGGTTCCTGACTTCGGCGTCGGTCCGTCCGAGGGGCTGGTGGTCCGCGATAGGGCGAACCGCGTTGTGGGGTGGAGCCCCGATCACCCTGGCTGTCCGGAGCATGTGCAGAGCGAAGCCAGCGGATGACTCCGAGATCTTGAAGCGGGCCGCAAGCTCACGTGTCGTAGGAAGGCGGTTACCCACTAGGCACGTGCCGTTCGTGATCTGCGAGAGGAGCGCCTCGGCGACCGGCCGCCAGAATGGATCCGCTGGGCGCGACTGGCGTGCATGAACCCAGTTGGCGATGCGGTCGGTTCCGTCGTACAGGGGGCCTTCGGTCCGGAGCGCTTCTGCCTCGATGCTTTCGGCCTTGGGCCGGCTGTCGTACCACCGGACGTCCTGACGCTTCACCAGATGCCACCAAAACTTCTGGCGGCGGTGATCGGCGAGGCGCTGCTGCAAGTTCATGGTGATTCCGACGTACAGCAGGCGCTCTTCGGCGTCGTACAGCCGATACACAGCCGTACGAACCGTGCTGATCTTCTTGTACGGGCCTTCGTGCACTGCTCATGACCTCCACTCGGTCCGCGAGTACAAGACGCTCTCGCGCCAGGCCCCATTGGTGTGGACGTGATCACGCAGCACGCCCTCCTGTACGACGGGAAGGCAGATCACAAACCGCCCCGCACCACGAGATGCTGACCAGCCCTGAGAGGTCACCGGGTATGGTCCATCCCCGTGCAACGCCTCGCGATCTTCGACCTGGACGACACGCTGATCGACCGACGGTCGGCGGTCAGCAGTGCGGTGGCCAGCCTCTGCCTCGCACGCGGCTACGAGCCGGCCGTCGAGCAGTGGCTGCGTACCGAACTCGCCGATCGCGCTACCCCTGCTGATTTCGCCCGACTTCGCACGGCCTTCAGGCTGCACGAGTCCGCTGAGGAGCTCTGGCACGCGTACGTCGACCTCATGGCCGCCTCCACCACGTGCCGACCGACCGTCCTCGAGGGCCTGGCCCACCTCCGGGCCGCCGCATGGACAATCGCCATCGCCACGAACGGGCCCAGCGACATCCAGCGTGCCAAGCTCGCCGCGACCGGAATCAGCGAGCTCGTTGACGGCGTCGCAGTCTCCGGCGACATCGACGTCCGGAAACCCGACCGGCGACTTCTCGAACTCGCGGCTGCCCGCTCCGGCCTGCGACTCTCCGACGGCGGCTGGATCACCGGCGACAACCCAGCCGGCGACATGGAAGGTGGCCGGCGGGCGGGCCTGCGAACCATCTGGCTGCGCGTACGCCCGTGGCCCGACAACCTCGTCCCGCCCCACCACGCCGTCGATGACGTCACCGACGCCATCACCATCCTCCTGAACGAACCCACGGAGTAGCAGCACCATGCACCAGCCCACCGTCGGCATCCTCCACCCCGGCAGCATGGGCGCCGCAGTCGCGGCGTGCGCCGCGACCAACGCGTCCGCAGTCCTCTGGTGCGACGCAGGGCGTAGCCCCGCAAGCGCCACGCGCGCAGAGCGGCTCGGGCTGGGGGCGGTATCGACGCTGCAGGAGCTGCTGGACCGCTCGGAGATCGTGATCAGCCTGTGCCCGCCGGCTGTCGCCGAGGACCTGGCCCGTGACGTTGCTGCGCACGGCTTCGCCGGCCTGTACGTGGAGGCCAACGCCATCAGCGCCGAACGCGCGGTAAGGATCGCGGGCCTGCTCGGGCCGACAGCGGCCGTGGTCGACGGCGGCGTCGTCGGCTCTCCACCAGTGAACGGCAAGACGCCGACCCTGTACTTGTCCGGTCTGGCCTCTGAGACCGCTCGCATCGAAGCGCTCTTCGTCCGGACCGCAGTGCGGACGAAGGTGCTGGGTACCGAGGTCGGCCAGGCGTCCGCACTGAAGCTCGCGTACGCCAGCTTCCAGAAGACCTCGCGCGTGCTGGTGGCCCTCGCGATCGGGTTGGCCCGCGAGCACGGCGTCGACCAGGAGCTCATCGACATCGCCTCCCGTCGCACCGACTCGTACCTCTCCGAGCCCGAATACATCGCGAAGACGGCTGCGCGTGCATGGAGGTGGGGGCCCGAGCTGGAGGAAGCCGCCGACATGCTTGCGGCCGCCGGC
Source organism: Streptomyces sp. NPDC048331 (assembly GCF_043201215.1). NCBI lineage: Bacteria > Bacillati > Actinomycetota > Actinomycetes > Kitasatosporales > Streptomycetaceae > Streptomyces > Streptomyces sp. NPDC048331. The sequence continues at coordinate 12,802 of NZ_JBICYT010000032.1, forward strand.
CTTCCCCCGGAGATGCTGCGCGCGGCCGCGTCCACGCTGGCCCGGTGGGACAACGTTAAGGACGACGGCGAGCTCACGCTCGCCGACGCCCTGGACCGGCTTGCCCAGCCGTAGCCCGCATTCATGCCGCTCCGGCTCCCGCCCGCTGGACCAGGAGCTGGTCGATGAGTCGGGCGGACTCCCCCGGCGACATCGCCGCGGTGTCCAGCGTGAGGTCCCAGGCGGTATCCGGGTGCGCGTCCAGGTCCTCGCGGGTCGCTGTCCAAGCCGCCAGGCGCGCAGCGGTGTCGCTGTCACCCCGGCCCTCGGACCGTGCGGCCGTCACCTCCTGCGGGCACCACAGGAGGACGACCACCCAGTCAGCCGGATAGCCGTCGACCAGCGCGCGGATGCCGTCGATCTGCCCGAGGTGCACCACCGGCACCCCGGCCGCGAACGCCGCATCCACCCCCGGCCGGTCAATCACGTAGGTATTGCCGTACCGCCGGTTCGCGTAGACGACGTCGCCAGCGGACTCCAACTCGCGCAGCTGCGCCTCCGAGCCCATCCGGTACCCGTCGCTCTTGCCCGAGCCGACCTTGAGCCTGGCGAACTGTCCGTACCGCGAATCGAGCCCCGTGAGCGCCTGCGTCACGGTGTCCTTGCCCGCAGCCGGCGGCCCATAGAGGATCACACCCTGCCTCCGGCTCACGCGTACATCGCCCCCATCGCCTGCCGGGCCTGGTCCGCGAGCGACACCGCGGTACCCATCCGGTTGTCGACAACCAGGTGCGGCACCGCTGGCCGCAGCTCCAGGTCGATCGTGGCCATGTACTCCTCCCAGCGCTGCAACTTCCACGCGTCCCGGGCAGCAGAGCGGAACCCGATGTACTCCCGCATCGACTCCTCGTCACAACGAACCCAGACCGGGAAGACATCGACCCCGAGAGCGTTGCACCGGTTGGTGAGCCGCTGCATCCAGTTCACGTCCGTCATCTCGGCGATGAACGGCGCCGTCAACACGGTGGAGATGCCGCACTTGATGTTCGCCATGGCCGACTGCATCAGGCAGTCGTACTCCACCGGCCGGACCTTCTCCCGGTACAGGTCGGTGTGCCTGTCGTTCGCGTCTCCATCCAGCGCGACCAGCAGGCGCTCAACAAGCGGGCGGGTGAGCGGATCCTTGTCCAGCAGCGGCCAGCCCGTCAGCTGGACGAAGAACCTGGCGAGCTCCGTCTTCCCACTGCCCGCATAGCCACCCACGAGGATCAACACCGGGCGGTGAGGGTCACCGCCGGTGTGCCGCCTCTTCCACGCGTCGATGATGCGCTGCTGCAACGCGAAATGATCGGCCTCACCGGTGCCGGGCCCGATGCGGTGAATCGCCCGCTCCACGGCCAAAACGTGCGAGCCGTTGAGACGGTCATCCAGGGGAGTCAGCTTGAACGAGCTCTCCTCGCCCGGCAACGCATTGCGGAACCCAAGGTCAGGCTCGGTGGCCCGGTAGAGCAGGCAGTAAGCACGCCGGTAGTGCGGACCCGGGTAGACCTCACCCTGCTCGTGCTGCCACAACGTCTGCGGATTCGCCGCCGGGATGCCCTTCAACTTCGCCTGCTCCGCAACCTCCCGCAGACGATCGCCCGCTTTCTCCAAGGTCAGGCCATGCGCCTCCCGCTGCTCACGCAGCCGGTCCGGCTCCCACCCCGCTCGGTACTTCCCCACCCTCTGCCCCTCCTTCGTCGTCATGCACGTGAGCCTAGATTCAGGCCCCCAAAACCCATGTGTACGTAGATGTTGAAAACCCGTGAATGGAGATGCGCACGCACATCTGTAAGCCGTTGTGATGGCCCGTCTGCACTGAGCGCGATGTGATTTGCCTCGTCAGCCAGGACATCGAGCGAAGGCGGTGCGGTCAGTGGATCGGCAGTTGGTACTGCAGCTCGTAGAGGTGGCCGGCCTTCGCCATCACCGAGACTTCGATGGGGCGCCCGTTGTCGGTCGAGACGACGCGGAAGGTGCGAAGGACCGGCACATCCTCCGGAAGTTCGAGGAGACGGACTTCCTCGGGTGTGGGGATTCGCACGGAGACTCGATCGACGGCGGCGGCCGGTTGATAGCCCATCTCCGCGAGCAGGGTCGGGGATCCGCCCTTGATGCGGCGGCGGTGCGCCAGTGCCGTTCCGCGGGCAATATCCGCCGGGTAGTAGGAGCGGACGAGTTCGGCCGGTTCGTCGTCGAGCAGCATCAGCCGGTATCGCAGAACGGCGGTCTCTCCACTGGCCAGCCCGAGTACTTCGGCCACCTGAACAGGAGGCTCGACCTCGGTGACGTCGAGAATCTCGCTCGTACCGACCTGCTGCCGCTTGGCAGCCTCGGTGATCCAGCTGTACGGAGCGTCTCCCTGTGCGGGGGGCATGTACGAAGCGGGATTGATGATCTGCTGAGTGGTGCCTCGGACGAACACGCCAGCGCCAGCTTTGCCCACGACGAGCTGCTCGTCCTTGAGGATCTTCAAGGCTCGCTGAATTGTCTGGTTGACGACGGCGAACCTGCTCATCAGGTCGCGGACCGACGGGAACTTACTCCCTGGCGGCATGTCCCCGGACAGGATCAGTGCTCGCAGCTCGGCAGCGATCTGCTTGTGCTGGGGCCTCGAGTCGACGTGCTCTCTCGCCATTCAACTGGTCCGCATCCGGTAGTGCAGGTGTCGGCCCTGCGCGGTCATGGTCATGTGGACGGCCTCCATGGGGCGGCCTTCCTGATCAAGGCTGAGTCGGACCAGGAGGAGGACCGGATCACCTTCGTTCAGGTGCAGCAGAACCTGTTCGTCGGAGGTGGCCTCCCGGGCGGAGATGTCCTCGGCGACCTCGTTCGCGATGTACCCGAGCTTGCCCAGCAGGGTCGGTGCCCCTCCGGGGATCTTGCGAGGCAGGGCCAGCGCCGTCTCGCTCGCAACGTGCAGCGGGTAGTAGGAGTCCGCCAGCTCGATGGGCTTGCCGTCCAGCTCGATCACCCGACGGCGCACGATGGCGGCCTCGCCGGGGGCGAGGCGCAGCGCAGAGGCGATCAGTGCAGGTGGGATGCACTCGGTCACCTCGACCAGCCTTTGTGTGCCGGCCTTCCCCATGCGTGCGGCCTCGTCCGCCCAGGCGTCACCGGTGCCAGGTTCCCGCGGCGTGATGTACGCGGACGAGCCGCTCGTCCACTGCTGCGTCATGCGCTTCGCCCTCCTCGTTCGATCCGAACCCCCAGGTTATCGCCTTGCTACCTGAATCAGTACAGCGCGGAGCTGCTGCAGCTATTGCAACTGTGCTCATTAATTCAGTACAGTTCGAGTGTGCTCAGCCGGGCACCCCGAAACGGAGGGAGGTTGTCAGTGCTGCGCGTGAAAGAAGTCGCCGCCGTCCTGAACGTGCACACCGCCACGGTCTATCGGCTGATCGAGTCCGGCGACATCAAGGCCGTACGCAGCGGACGTCCGCGGCAGCAGGGCACCCGTGCCCGCGGCGGAGCGATCCGGATCCCGGAAGAGGCGCTCAAGGAGCACCTCGCCAAGTCGGCCTATGTCGTCAACGAGTAGCGCAACCGCCCACAGCTTGCCTGCACCTCAACGAGGAGGAACCACGATGCAGATCGACTTCACTCCGGGTGGCCTCGGCGCCCAGCCCGGCGACATCGCCACCTGGTCCGCCGCCGACTTCGACGGCTACGAGCACGTACTCGAGGCCGCCAACCCGGCCTTCGTCCGGGCCGCCGCCACCGGAACCTTCGTGGTTGGTCTGCATGCGGAGGGCACCGAGGTGGTCGTCGACCTCGGGACGGCCGACGCCCTTGCCCGGCGGATCGCCGCCGGCGCGAAGGTGTCCGGTTCGCAGGGCACCGTGTCCCCCGTCCTGCTCGCCAGCTGATTCCGGCTTCCCTCACCAAGACCGCGTTCCGTACGCGGTCCTGGTGAAGGGAGCCGGAGACGGCCCCCAAAAATCTTCATATCGAGAGCGGCTGGAAACGGGTGACGGGCTTCGGCCATGAGGTCCCCGTGGCTCCAGAGTCACCGCTCCGCACCACCTTCTCGCGGCCGTTTGGCTGCCTGCCCGACACAGCACCGCCGCCTCCAGTGGGCGGGTCTGTGTCGGACGGAGAACCCAACTCCGCACCTCTGCCTCTCCCCCTCCTGCCCGTTGAACAGGGAGAACCCCATGCGACCCAGCACCCGCGAACCCCTCCTTCTGAGCAAGCTCGCCCCGCAGAACATCAACCTCCGCGACGGCGAACCCCGCACGATCCTCTGCCCGGACTGCCAGACCTGGCACCGCCTGGAACGCAAGATCGTCAAGCCCCACCACCTCGACCGCACCGGACGCGGCGCCGCCGGCGCGGCCCCCCGCTGCAAGGGCAGCCTGCGCCGCGTCACCTTCGACCTCTCCGTCGAGGAGTGGGGCGAACGCCTCCTCCGCGCGGAGGAAACGGTCACCGGGCGCCGCGCCCAGGGCGGCACCCGCCGCAAGCCGCTTCCCGTCGCGCCGACCGCGATCAGCCGTTTGGCGCACACGACGGACGCCCTCCGCAACGGCCTCCGGGCACACCGCGCCAGCTGCCAGGTGTGCCGCATCGGCGTCCCCTGCGACCACGCCATCAACCTCTCCGACCGCATCAACGCCCAGGCCCAGGCCGCCATCCCCTCGCGGCCGGGCTCCAACCTCGCCGGGCCGGCCGCCGCCCTCGACCGCACCGAGCGCGCCCTCGCAGCCCACCGCCACACCTGCACGACCTGCCGCACCGGCCGCCCCTGCACCACCGGCCAGAAGCTCATCGCCCACCGGGCCACCGTCACCCAGACCGTGGCAGACCTGCGCCAGACCCGACGCCACCAGGACAAGCAGGCCACCGTCGTCGAACAGCACCGCACCCGCGACACCGCACGTCAGCGCGCACAGCAGTGGGAGACGACCGCCACCGCGGTGAAGAACGCCGACGTCCAGAGGCTGCGCGACGAGCTGGAAGCCACGCTGCGGCAGCTCAACCCGAACCTGGACCGCTTCGAGCGGGCAGCACTCGACAGCCGGATCACCGGCCTCGCCACGACGATCTACCGCCCGCAGCCGCGCAAGAAGTAGGAGGGAAGGGCCCATGGCCAAGAACGACGACCAGGCGACGCGAATGGCCGCGTATGAGCAGCGGCAGGCCGAGCTGGAGGAGATGCACGCGTGGTACGAGGCGTCGGACCACGCCGAGTACGTGCAGTACCTGGATGAGCTGGACGCCCGGGACGCCGAACTCAGCTGACACTCGCACGATCGACCACGGCCGCGGGGGCCCCCCCCCCCCCCCGGGGGGGGGGGGGGGGGGGGGGGGGGGGGGGGGGGCGCCACGCCCCCCCCCCCCCCCCCCCCCGGGGGGGGGGCCCCCCGGGGCGGGGGCCCCCCCCCCCCCCCCGGTTGTTGTGGGGGGGCCGCGGGCCCCCCATACCTCAGAACAACCCCACCCCCCCCCCCCCCCCCCCCCCCCCCCCCCCCCGCGGGGGGGGCCGGCGGCCGTGGCTGCTCGTACAGCAGCCCAGAAACGACGAACCCCCGGGGGCCTAAGCCCGGGGGTTCGTCTCTGCAGTCACCCTCCGGAAAGGGAAGACGCACATGCACAGGATGACATCCACTCAGGCCCGCCGGATGCGCCGCCCGGTGCTCCAGGCCGCCGTTGACGCCGGCGCCGGGTGCACCAAGGCGGACCCCGACCTTTTCTTCCGCGCCGACGGTCAGCCGCCGGCCACGTGGCAGGCGCAGCGCGCCGAGGCGGTCCGCTTCTGCCACGGCTGCCCGGCACGGGCGGCCTGCGAGGAGCTGGCCCTGCGCGACGGCGACGGCAACAGCCGCGTCGACGACCTGGTCCGCGGCGGAAGGTCCGGCAGCGAGCTGGCCGCCCTCCGCGAGCGCCAGGCCCAGCGCGTCGGCGCCGCGATCGCCGCCGACGAGGCCAGCGACACGGAATGGAAGAAGCTGACCAGCCTCACCGTCGACCTGAACCGCGAGGCGGGCAGGACGCCGACCAGGTCCTCCGGTATGCCGCGCCAGAGCGAGCTGCAGGCGCTGCAGAACCAGCGGATCCGCAATCTCGTCGCCCAGATCAGCCAGATCCGCTCCGCCCGCCGCGCCCGCACTGGCTGGGAGGTAGCGGCATGACCACCACCCTCACCCCGCGCGCCGGAAAGATCGACGACATCCGTCGCGAAGACGACTCCCGCGGCTACGAGCGCGACGAGACTGACTCCCTCCACCAGGTCGAGGTCGGCACCCTGCTGCTCTCCATGGCCCAGCGGGACGATGTTCGGATCCCCGACGGGCGCCGGGTCCGGCGCACCCTCGCCGAGATGGCCCCCGGCTACACCCGACCCCCGCTGCTCTCGTTCAAGACGCTGTCGTTCAGGGCGGCGGAGGACGCGTGCGGCCTGTGCGGGTTCTGGACCTGCCGTTGCGGCCAGGCCGCCACCGCCCCGGTTCGCTCGCGCGCGACGGGCACGGTCCGGTGAGCTCCTGCGGCCACCCGCCGACCCTGGTCACCGTGAACTCGGTCGGCGCGGACGGCAAGCCCTTCCAGTCGGTCCGGCACGAGCCGTGCAAGTGCGGCGCCGACGCCCAGACGGAGAAATAGGAGCCCGTGCACATACCGACCGCCCGTACCGCCCAGCACCACGCGGTGCGGGCCATCGCCGCGCGCGGCCTGGCCCACCCACTCACCCGGGTTCTCCTGGCGGCCGCCGCACTCACCGCGGCCGCTGCCTGGGAGAGCGGCCACCGCGTCACAGACATCCACCCGCCCATCACCCGGCACGGCAAGAGCTGATTCGCCGCTCCCGCCCGGCGGGAGCGGACGACAACTTGTTGACCGCCACCCCGGCGCTGCGCTGATCGGCTACCCGCCGCACGGGACGCCGGCCTTTCACCACCCCGGTCCGGGGCATCGCTTCTCTTCAGTCCTGATCCCTCCCGTAAGGAGTGACGTGAGCCAGTTCCTGATCGTCCTGTCGATGCTCTACCTCCTGGCCCTCGGCGTCTTCACCGTCTGGGCCGCCGTCGCCCCCGTCCGCCCGGACAAGCCCGCCAGTGCCCCCCGGTGATCCGCCTCTTCCTTGCCGCCCTCGCCTTCACGGCCTTCGCCATCGAGGGCCAGGTGTTGACCGGCGTCCTCATGGCGGCCGGGATCTACGTCACCGCGTGGGCCGCCGCCAACTCCCGCCGCTGACCCCGTACACCCCCTCTCCGTGAGGAGTCCCCCGTGACCAGCCCCAGCCCTCCGTACCTCGACCACAGCCCGCTGGACAGGCCGCCCTTGCAGACGGTCCTCCCGCCGGCCCCCCGCGATGCCCGCCCCCACACCTCCGACACCGGCTCCCCCACCACACACGAGCAGAACGCCGGCCCTGCCGCGGCTGCGGCCCTGCACTGGTCCAAGGGCGACCGTTGGCTGCTGCGCGCAGGCATTGCCTCCGGTGTCGGCGTGGGCACGCTCGGCCTGGCCTCGTCCTACCGGGCCCTGGAGAAGAAGGCCGCCGCCCCTGCGTCGGCCGGCGGCTGGGGCTGGGGCGACTACGCCTGGATGCTGCCCGTCGGCGTGGACCTCGGCATCCTCACCTTCAGCATCGTCAACCTGCTCCTGGTCAAGGCCGACAAGCCGCTCGGCTGGGTCAAGTGGGTCCCCCGGGTCCTGACGATCGTCACGATCGTCCTGAACTGGCAGACCGGCGCCACGCTTGAGGGGAAGATCGGCCACGCTGCGCTCGCCGCACTGTGGGTGGTCCTCTCCGAGATCGCGGCCCACCTGTACGCCGCGCACATCGGTCGGCTAAAGGGCCGCCGCGAGATGGAGCGGATTCGCCTCTCCCGCTGGTTCTACACCCCGGTCAGTACGCAGCGCGTCAACCGGCTGATGAAGGTCTGGGAGATCACCTCCTACGACGAGGCGCTGGAACGCGACCGCGAAATCTCGGTCTACCGGTCCGGACTGCGCAAGGAGTTCGGACGGCTGTGGCGCTTCAAGGCCACGGAGGAGCGCCTTCAACCGCTGAGGCTGACCGCGTACGGCATGCGGATCGAGGAGGCACTCGAAGAGCCCGACCGTCAGCTGACGAAGGCCGAGCTTCGGGACCAGAAGCGGGAGCTTCAGCAGGCCCGCGCTCGGCTTCAGAAGGTTGAAGCGGAATCTCAGGTCAAGCGCGCCGAGCTTCACGCGCAGGCTGCGGAGGTCAAGGCCAAGGGCGAACTCGAAGCCGCCAAGGCGGAGGCCGAAGCGGCAGCTTCAATCCGGGTTCAGCAGGCTGAAGCCGACCTTCAAGTCAATAAGGCCGAGGCCGACTCCGAGATCAAGCGCGTTGCTGCCGAGGCCGAAGCTAAGGTCCGCGAGCTTGAACTTGCCGGACAGGCTCGCGAGGACGAACTGGCCCGCAACCGGGAAAAGGACCAGCTCAGCTGGGAGACCGAGCGCGCCCGACTGGTTCTCGACCAGCAGGCTGAAGCCCGCCGCCTGGAACTTGAAGCCCGCCAGAGCGAGGTTGAAGGCCAGCTGATCGAGAGCGCCGAGACGGCCACCGCCCGACGCGTTGCGAAGGAGGAGGAGCGGGCCGCTGCCGAGGCGGGCCGCGAGGCAGCTGAAGCTCTGCGCGTGACTGCTGAGGAGGAGTTGAAGGCCAAGCAGACCCTCCTGAAGGCAGCTCAAGCGGAAGCTGACGCCAAGGAGCTCGAGCGCAAGGCCGCCGAGGATGCAGCCGCCGCGAACGCCGCCCGGCTGAAGGCCGCCGAGGACGAGGTGAAGGCTGCCGCTCTGGAGGCTGAAGCCCGGCTGAACCCGGTTGAACGGGAGGCTCGGCAGATCGCCGACATGATCCGCGCCGAGGGCCTGAAGGCCGTCACCCTCACCCGGATCGAGCAGCACTTCGGCGTCTCCCAGGGCACCGCGTCCACCCGGCGCAAGCGCGCGATCCAGATCCTCCAGGAGAACGGCGAGCTCCCCGCGGAAGCCGCCTGACCTGCACGAACTGCTTCGACGGTTCCACCGGCCCCCGAGGCACGGGCAATGCCTCGGGGACACGGTGAAGGCGCCGAAGCGCCGGCACCAACCCTGCCACCCCAACCCCCGTCAGGGAGGAGAAACCGGCACGTGAGCAGCACCAGCGCAGACCGCCCGACCTGGCGGCGCAAGCGTGACCAGAAGCGCAGCGAGACCAGGGCGCAGCGCACCGAGAACTACCGCCAGCAGCTGCGCCGAGAGGGCGCGACACGCGGCATCAAGGGTGTCGCGGAGGCCGAGTTCAACATCGTCCGATCGGTCATCGGGGCCCTCCCCGAGCACCGCCGGGACGAGGAGTGGAAGGCCCTCGCCGCAGTCCTGCGGCAGCTCGGCCAAGGGCTGAGCAGTCGTCACAAGCAGTGACTGATTGCGTAATTCGCAGTGCGTATTTCGCAGGCGCGGGTCCGCACCCGGACCCCCGACGCGTAGGCGGGCGCGCGGGCGCGCGCGAGGGTACAGGCCACCTTCCGTAATCGGCAACCGGTGGCCGCATCGACTTCACACGAGCCGTTTCCAATGGAAACGGAACCCAGGAGGGGAACAGAAATGGCAGCAGTGGACGCGGTGATGGGCGCCGGTGTCGGCGCCACGTGCATCGCCTTGTCGGTCGCGCTTCAGGTCGTCGCCCGCAAGGGCGGCGGGGGCGGCGGCAAGCACCACGGGAAGGGCGGGGGCGGCGGCCGTTCGGGCGGCAAGCTCCTGTCGAAGCTGGAGATGCCGCGCCTGCACGTCGGGCTGTGGATCGCTGGCGGCCTCGGGTTCGTCGGTACGAAGCTCGGTGAGTGGATCAACACCGGGATCTCCTGGTGCAACGAGCAGATCGGCGTCCTGCTCACCGAGTGGATCGGTGTCGGCCTGGGCTGGCTCGTGTCCGGCGCCCTGATCGTGATCCTGATCCGTGACATCCGCGACGACAAGTCCGAGCCGCGCACCCTGGGCATCGCCGCCGCGGCCCCGTTTGCGGTCGTGGCGATCCCCGGCACCGTCGGAGCCGGAGCGGCCGCCGCGATCGGGTTCATCTCCACCACCGTCGGCGGGATCGTCGCCACGCTCTTCGGCATGAACTGAGACGGGGGCCGACACCGATGGATCCGCTCACCGTCCTCGTCATCGCCTACCTCGTCGGCCGCGGCCTGGCCGGCGGCACCAAGAACGTGAAGGACTCCCACGAGAACACCAAGGAGAAGCTGTCCCCGAAGAAGAACGGGGACAAGGCCGGCGTGGGCACCAACGTGGCCGCCGGAGTCATCACTGCGGGCACCGCCCTGTACACCTTCGGCTCCGGCTTCAAGAACGGCTGGAAGGACGCCTACCCCGAAGCCCGCGACGTCGTGAAGGCCCAGCGCGAGAAGAACCGGCTCGCCAGGGAAGCCCGCGAGAACGGCGGCGCGATCCCGCCGCCCGCCAACGGCCAGCCCCCGCTGACCCCCGCCGACGGCGCGGGCGTCGTCCGACCCGACGGCACCATCGGCCCCGCCGCACCACCCGGCACCGCCGATCCGAACAACGGGGGCCTGATCCCCCCGCCCCCCGCACACCCGCCCACCAACGGCCCGGCATCCGCCGGGCCGTCCTCGTATACCCCTGGGAGCAGCACTGTGACGACCCCCGGAGCCGTCGAAGTCCGCAACGTCGACACCCTCGTGATCTGGCTGGAGGGCACGCTTGCGTTCGCCAACCGCGAGCGGGACGACGCCGTCGCCGCCGTCAAGCGGATCGCTGACCTGGAAGCGAAGGTCGAGGCGACCTACAACCAGGCCGTGGCCGCCAAGTACGACAACCAGGTGCTGGGGAAGCTCGCCGCGCTGCGCGACCAGCTCGGCCGGCTGAAGGCTGCCCGCGAGGCGGACGCGAGCAACAGCGCGGAGGCCGCCGCGAACTCCTCGGTCACGGGGCAGAACGTCCTGGCCCGCCACGGCGGCATCAACGAGGCCGCGGCCGCGGCGCCCGAGGAGATGGCGGAGTCGACGACCTACATCGACTGATCCCGCCGCCGCCCACCGCATTTTCCAAATCAGAGAGGCAACATCGTCATGGCAGAGATCACCTACCGGCAGATGCTGGGCGTCATCGCCCGTCTGCTGGACGCCACCACCGCCGAGGCCGAGACCGCTGAGCACCGCCGTCGCCGGATCAACGCGAAGGCCACCGAGGCCCACGCAGTCGTCGACCGGCTCACCGAGCTGGAATTCGACGACAGCACGAAGAACGACGTCAGCGAGATCGCGGGGAATTTCGTCGGGCAGGCCCGCGCCGCGGGCGCGGCCGCGGTCGCGGCCAACGACCTGAGCACGGGAGCGAAGGACGCCGCGAACACGGTCCGCCGCAACCACGGCGGGATCCACTCCGCAGTGAACTCCGCGCCCGTCGCCCCGGCCAACCGGACGGCCTACATCGGCCTGTGACCGCACGGTCGAAGCCCAGCCCCCACCCCGTCCGGACGGGGCTGGGCTCCGGCCGTGTGCCCACAGGCACCCCCCGACACGGAAGAGAGGTCCCCGATGAACCCGCTCACCCGAGCCCCCCGCCCGACCGACCCCGAGCCGCTGGTCCTCGTCATCGACGAGATGGCCACGCTGCCCGGTGAGGCGGCCGACATGGCCCGCCGCATCGCGACCGCCGGCCGCAAGAACGGCGTGGTCCCCAACCGGCCCAGCCGCCTGCCCCGGTTCTGGCAGTACCCCACCACCGGGGAGCTCGCCGCGTCGTACGAGCCGCCCGCCGCCGGATAGCCACCCGCTCCACCACACCCCCTGCTGTCGGCGGGGCACGCCCCGGCCGCCGGGGAAGCCCCGCCCTTCGCTCTCCCCACACGGCCCTTCCCGGGCCGGCCTCCAGTGGGGAGGCCGGCCCTGCCGTGCCTTCCCCGGAGGTTCCCCGAGTTGTCCGCCACCCGCTCCCCCGCATCCGAGCGCGCCGTCCTGGCCAAGGAGCCCGAGACGACGGTCGACGCCGACGCCTCCACCGCCGCACGGGCGCTGCACGCCGTGCGCCGGTGGGGCTGGCGCAACCGCCGTCACCTCACTCCCCTGTACGGCTCCGTCGCCCTGGCCGCCTACGGCCAGGCCCTCACCGCCGCCCCGTACGGCGTGGCCGGCGCCCTGGCCACCGACACCGTCGCCGCGGCCACCTACTACGCCTGGACGAAGTGGCGGACCAAGGAAGGCTGGGACCACAAGGCCACCCAGTTTCTGAGCCGCCACCACGCCCTGCCCACCCCGCCCGGTAGACCGCTGCGCCGCGATGAACTGCTGCGTTCCGCCGGGGCGGTCGGCTCGGCTGCCGTGCTGACCACGCTCATGCCGATCCTGGATGCCGGGCCGTTCGAGCCGGGGATGGCCGGGGCGTGGTGGCTGGGCTGGCTGCCGTCGGTGGCGATCCCTTGGTGGTACCGGCGCCGGATCCGCCCCACCGAGGAGGAAGTCCCCACCGGCCTGGAGGAGCATGTCGCCCGCTGGCTGGGGACGGTCGGCTCCTCCAGAGGCGCCCTGCCCGGCGCCGAGCTCGTCGATGTCGCCGACATGGACGTCGAGGGCGCCTGGCAGGGCACCATCGCCCTGGACCCGGTCCGGCATACCAGCGCCGACGCCAAGGCGGCGGTGGTGCGGATCGCCGGCGCGTACGGGCTGTCGCCGACCTCGGTGTCGGTGGAGAACGACCCGTCCGGGAATGCGGCCCTGGCCCGCCTGCAGGTCTACCGCCGCAACCCGCTCAAGAAGGTCCCCGTCTTCCCCGGACCACACGTCCTGGACAAGAAGACCGGCATCGCCACCATCGGCTGGTACATCGACGGCACCCCGGCGATGTACCAGATGTGGCGACCCGGCTGGGGCGCGGTCCACTCCCACATCTCCGGCTCCACCGGCGCCGGAAAGTCCGCGATCTTCCGATCCCTGTTCGCCATCGAGAAGCAGTCCGGGCTCGTCGTCTCCTGGGGCGGCGACCCCCAGTACGGCAAGTCCTTCGGGTTCTGGCAGGACTACCTGGACTACTTCGCCTGCGGCCCCGACGAGTGCATGGGCATGCTCATCGCCGCCAACACCGAGCTGGACCGCCGCTCCAAGAACTCGGCGCTGTCCACCTGGGTCGACGCCGACGGCGACACCATGTACGGCGAGACGGACTGGGAACCCGGCGAGGACCCGCTACTCGCCGTCACGATCGACGAGTGGCAGGACGTGTGGGGCGCCTACGGCGCCGAAGCCATCGAGCTCGCCGTCCGCATCGCCATCCTGGGCCGCAAGTGCGGCATCAAGCTCCGCCTCGGCACGCACCTGCCGACGCTGGAGTCCCTGGGCAGCGCCAAGCTCCGCCAGCCGCTGACCGCCGGGAACAACATCGCCCTGCGCACCACGGAGCGCTCCGCCGGGTACGTCATCAACCTGCCCGCCGACCCCAACGACATCCCGTCGGTGTGGGACGACGAGGTCGGCGTCCCCACCTCCGGCCTCGGCTACATGAAGGGCGTCCAGGAACGCGCGGCCATCTTCCGAGGCTGGGCCCCCGAGCCCAAGGAGATCGCCACCCGCTGGGCGAAGAAGACCGAAGCGGTCGCCGAACTCACCCCGGGCGCCGGCGAGGCCATCGGCCCGCTCTACACCGAGTGGCGTGACCGCCTGGCCCTGCGCCGCACCGGCCAGGAGCCGCCCGTACCGGGCGTCACCGACGACAACGAGGAGGACAACAACGCGAACAGCAGGGCGCCGCAGGTGGTCCAGCAGCGCCAGGCCCCGGTCGACGACCTGGCCGCGATGGTCCAGGCCGAGTCCAAGCCCGTCACCGGCACGAAGAAGACGCAGATCCTCAAGTTCGTCGCCTCGCAGGGCGTCACCACCACCGGTCTCATCGCGGACCGGCTGAACATCCCGCTGTCCACCGTGTCCTCCACCCTGACCCGCGCCGTGAAGAAGGGCGAAGTCGCGGACATGGGCCACGGCATGTGGGCGGTCGCCGAAGCAGCCTGACCCCCGTCTCTCCACCAGGCCCCGCCACCCGATCCGGGTCGCGGGGCCCGGCCCCGCCACCCGCTATGCGCGATGCCGCTTCTGGAGTCCCTGATGAGTTACGAGACCTACCTCCAGGCCGACCAGAACGTCGGCCCCGCACCCGTCCCGGTCGCCGCCCCGCGGCCGCTGCACCCCCGCTTCAACGGCTACACGCCCGAGGAGCTCTACCAGGCCGCCGTCCGCGACTCCCTCATCCGCACCGGCGACCTCCCCTACGAGCCGGCCGTGGCCCAGCACCAGCAGACCGCCGTCGTGCAGCACTTCCACACCGCTCCCCCGCCCCAGTACCCGTATCCGGCACAGCTGTTCGCCCCCCAGCCGGAGCCGGCCGTCCCGGCCTGGGTGAAGCGCTACGCCGCCATCACCCTGTCCACCGGCGGAACGTGCGCCCTCATCGGCCTTGGCCTCAACCTGGCCGCCCCCGCCCTGCCGTACGTCTCCACCATCCTCTACAGCGCCGCCGCGATCGGCGCGACCGTCATGGTCGCCGTCGCCGCCCTCCGCAACGCCCTACGCACCCGGATGGGCGGCGGATCGGCCCCCGGCGCCCGCGGGGTGCAGCGCGTCGGAGACACCCACATCCACCAGAGCGTGGTCAACCGCGGCGTCTTCTCGCGCGGCTCGATCAACAACACCTTCAACAGCTGACCATCGGCGACCAAGCCGCATTCGCGCGAGCTCCGACACCGGGCCGCGCACCCACACACCGACTCGTATCTGGGGAGAGCCGCTGCATGGCGAAAGGCACACGCGTCATAGGAGTCATCACCGAGCCCGCTCCGCCGACCTGGTGGAAAGCGAACCGGCACCGGGTGTGCCTGGCCTTCGGCCTGTGGGCCGGATGGCAGCTGTGCGCGAACTTCAGCGGCCACGCCGCCGTACCCGAGTCTCGGCCCGCCTACACCGGCCCGGCCGTGCCCGGACCCGACGCCTCGGTCCAGCCCCTGCGCCACCCGACACCCGCCCGCTGAACGTCATCGGAGGCAGCACCATGACCAACAACACGGTTCCCTTCCCGCGCAAGCCGCAGCACGACACGCTCGACGATGAGCCGACGCCCTTTCCCGCCCGGAGTGGCTGGCGCCGCTTCGGCGCCTGGCTGGCCGAAGCCGCCGCCGACCGACTCATGGACGTCTTGGAAGCTCCCGACGATGGCTGGCGCGGCATGGCCACCTGGATCAAGACCATCGTCGTCCTGGCCGGACTCGCGGCCGCCGGCTTCCTCGTGTGGGGGCTCGTCGCAGCGGTGATCGTCGCCTGGACCAGCTGGGAATGGCACTCCCTGGGAACCGGCCTCATCGCCACCCTCCACCAGCCCGTCCGCGACTTCATCGCCGCGCACACCACGGGCCTCCCCATCACCGCCACAACCATCTACGGGGCCTGGCAGCTCTTCGGCGCGGGCTCCTTCATCCTCAGCGCCTGGGCCCGGGCCGCCGGCGCCCGCCTCACCTGGACGGCCTGGGGCGCCGCCACCACCGCCATGGTCTGGACGGCCTCCCCGACCTCCGGCCGCGCCGTCGCCGCAGCCCTCACCATCCTCGCCTGGACCGCAGCCTCCACGATCGCCCTTCGCGGCCTCACGCTCCGGTCCACGACCTTCGTCCACGTCTACAACAACGTCCAGCCCACCCCGGTCTCCGTCGACGCGCACGTCCACGTACCGGAGCCCGTCGTCAAACGCGTCGAGATCAACGGCCGCGCACTGCAATCCGCTGACGACTAACCGCTTCGCAGCCACTGACGTCTGCCTGTCCGCCCCCGCCCACAACGGCGCGGGAGCGGGCAGGGAGCCGGACCAGCCGGCCCATGCCCCAACACCGAGGAGGGGACCACATGTCCAACGACGCCCAGACGCAAGCCGTGACCAGCACGCAGATCACGGCCTACCAGCTCGGCGAACTCCTGAAGAAGGCCCGCCCTCACATCGGCGACGAGCTCGCGCCTGCCGCAGTCCAGGGCATGCGCCTGGACTGCGACGGCGTCCACCTCCACGCCGTCGCCACCGACCGCTACACCCTCGCCGTCGCCCGCGTCGGCATCCGCCCCACCCCCGCCTGGGCTCTCACCCTCACCCAGGACGCCCTGATCGCGCTGACCGCCTGGACCACCGACATCGACGACTCCGCCACCCTCACCCTCACCCCCGGCAAGGACACCCTCAACGTCAGCGCCGGAGGCGGCCGCCAGCTCACCGTCGGTACCCGGGACGAGACCTGGCCCGACTGGCGTACCCTGATCCGCCGCCACCTCGACACCCTGCCCGAGACCGCCCTGACGCCGGAACCGGCCCCGTCCAGCGGATGGTCCAGCGAGTTCCTGGCCCGCTGGACGGCCGCCGGCTACGCACTTACCGTCTGGCATAACGCCGCCGCAGGGCCACTCGTCATCCTCGGACACGACCTCATCGGCCTCCAGATGCCCATGAACAGCAAGCACACGACCACCCCGGAAGCTGTCTGGACCGGCTGGCAGAACAGCCTTACCCCCGCCGGGTCCGCCACCACATCCGACCCGGACGACTTCCTCGCCGAGGCCGCCGGAGGCACCGCCCGCGACCAGCTCGCCGACGCGATGACGGAGGATCTCCTCAAACAGACCATGCGCTCGGCGACCGACCTGTTCAGTGCCGCGACCAGCGATCCGGGCGCGCTCGCCGCGTACGCGCTGGCCGGAGGCCGCTCCTGGATCGCCTATCGGCTCCTGGAAGCCCTGCGTATGGCCGCCCCGAAGCTGCTGCGCAAGACCCTCACCGAGGTGAACGCCGAGCTCGAGGACGGTGACTTCTGCGAGTGGGCCTGGGAGGCCGCCCGGCAGGCCGGCCACGATCCTGAAGCGTGGAACGAGGAGTACGAGCAGCACCTGGCCCGGGTCACCACCAAGGCCGCGGTCTCCTGATGCCGGGCACCGGTACCGAGCCGAAGCCGCGGCCGCTGCGCTGCGGCTGGACCGAGGAACCGGACGGGCTGGTCCCCGGCTGCATGGCCCGGATGCACGACCCCGACGAGGAAGCCTGCACCTGCCCGACCCTCGCCGACGAGCTCGCGAAGGCCCAGGAGGAGCTGGCCACTCTCAAGCGCCACCACCAGGGCCTGAGGGACTGGACCGACCACATCGTCGCGGCCGTCCACGCCCACCCCGACGGCCTGGAGATCATGAAGAACGCCGCAGACCGGGCCTGACCCGGCGGCGTTTCCAATGGAAACGCGAGTCGGTCGGGATGTCCGTTTCCAATGGAAACGCCTGGGGCGCCGTACGGATCATCCGTACGGCGCCCCAGGATCTGCGTCCGCCTCAGGCGATGTTGTGCGGGCCGAATCGCCGCACGAATTCCTTCCAGCTCAAGAGGCCGCCCCTGTAGCGGTCCAGGGCCTGCCACCCCTCATCTGTACGAAGCCAGCTGCGCCGGCCTGCTCGCACCGTGGTTCCAAGGGGCGGCTCGGGCGGAGTTATGGCGACTCCGCGCTCATCAAGCACGCGCTGGTACCACGGGTCCTCGAGATACCTGGCCGTGGCTGCGACTTCCGAGCGGCCGTACTCGATCGACAGGTTGCAGGCCGAGCACAGGACACCCCGCACCGCCCAGTCGCCCACCTGCGGGTCGTGGTCGACAACCAGATGGCCGTGTCCGGTCTCCGCCGCCGTACGACCGCAGAGCTGGCAGCGGGACCGGACAGCGCGCATGAGCTTGTCGAACTCGTCGCAGCTGAGGCGGTACCGGGTGTGACTGCACTGACGGCCGGCCGGACGCGGGTGCTCGGGCATGTGATCAGACGTCCTTGGGTCCCTTCCCGTCGCGGATCTTGGCGATGTACTCGCGGGTGAAGCCGCTGTCCCGGCCCAACTCTGAGGGGCGGACGCCGAGACCGAGCGCCTTCTTGATCGCTGCGAAAAAGACGGAACGGGCCTCGTCGTATTTGGCCTTGGCCTGCCGGACGTCCGCTCTGGCCTCGTCGTACTCACTCTGCGAAGTAGTCATGCCCTCAGATTCTCACAACTAAGTTCGCGAACAAAGTTGACAGCCGGAATCTGTGCGGCTTAACGTGAACTCAGTTCGCGAACAAAGTTCACGTCGAAAGGGGAGGGTAGTGCGGGCACTTGACTTCGACCCCACCGGTGAGAACCACGGCGGCCTCCCCACCTACCCCTGGCGCATGGCCCCGACCGACGAGGGCCTCGCCACCCGCCGCCAGCTGCGCGCACTGGGCCTGCGGATCGGCGGCCAGCCGGTCGCCGCGCAGGTCCTGTGCCGCAACGGCCAGCGGCGCGCGTACCTGTACTGGATCGCCCTGGCCAAGCCCGTACGCCCCATGACGCTCGCCAAGGAGTGGGCACTGGACCGGGCCATGGCTGCCCGTTCCACCTGCCCGGTCTGCGGCATCCGCTTCGACCACTGCCTGCCGCTCAAGACCCTCGGGTCCTGCTTCGGCTGCTCGCCCGAAGCCGTACCGGCTCTCGCCGCAGCCGCCTGACCCCACCGACCTGCCCGACCCACTTCACAAGGGAGACCCCTGTGTCCGCCGACTTCGAGACCGAACTGATCCGCGACTTCATGACCAACTTCAAGGTCAGCGAGCCCACCGCCCGCAAGGTCACCGACCTGTTCCTCACCATCGCGACGTCGATGCCCGACGCCGACGCGGAGAAGGAGTTCCAGCGCATCGCGACCGAGGCCGTCGCCCAGGGTGAGGCGTGGGCGACGGAGTTCGTGCAGGCCCAGTTCGACCGGCAGTTGCCGGCCTACCGGGCCACGTACGAGCAGGCGCTCGCCTCCGGCCTGGACCCCGCCGCCGAACTCGTCGGCGCGCACCACATCGCCGCCGAGGCCGCGGCCGAGATCGTCACTCTGCTGACGACCGGAACGACCTCCATCACCGGCACCCTCCCCGCACTGCGGGAAGATCCGACCACCCGCCCGGCGTTCGCCGACATCCGGTGCCCCAGGGGCGTCGTCACCGTCACCGTCGACCCGGCCGCCACCAAGGCCAGCGCCACGGTGACCACCGAGGACACGACGGGACCGGCCGCCGACGCCGTCCGCGACAGCGCCGTCGAGGCCGTCGGTGACCTGCTCACCGTGACCGTCCCCGACCTGCCCGGCGGCGGCTTCTCGCAGACCGTCACCACCCGCGGGGGGCGCACCACCGTCATGCAGAACGTCGGCACGATCCTCACAGGGGAGTCGATCACCGGCCTGACCATCAACGCCGACGGAAGCATGACCGTCGGGAGCATCACCGGCGCCCGTATGTCCAGCGGCCCCAGCCCGGTCAAGGTGCACGTCACCCTTCCCGTCGGATCCGGCCTGCGTATGACGACCACCAACGCCGACCTCACGGTGCGTGGAGTCCTGGCCGCCCTCGGCTTCGACACCCACAACGGCGGCCTGCGGGCCGAGACCGTCGGCCGGATCAAGGTCCGTGGTCACAACGGTGGCGTCGAGGTCGGCTCGGTCCAGGAGCAGGCCGACATCCAGGTCCACAACGGCTCGGTCACCATCACCGGCTACAGCGGCAACGCGGCACTGCTGATCGGAAACAACGGCGGCATCAGCCTGACCGCGACCCCCGCCGCGCGCGGCCGGATCGAGGCACGTACGCACAACGGCAACATCCGCCTGCGCGGCGTCGCGGGCCGCCCGGAACTGGATGTCGTCACCATCACCCACCGCGGCAGCGTCCGCACCAACTGACCTGGCCGGGGGTGGCCGTCCTCACCGGCGGCGGCCGCCTCCTTCCGTGACCATCCCGCTCCAACCCCGTGGGGAGAACCCGATGAAGCGCTTACTGCCCTGGATGAGCCGCTCCGATCGTGCGCGGTGGAGGTCGGCCCGCACGCTCGCCGACTTCGGCCGGCTGTCCGCCGCCTGGCTGGAGGGCGAGATCCGCTCCATCCCCGGCCACCGACCGGGCCGCGGCCCCGCCGCCGACCTCACCTCGCACATCGGCGTGCTCACGGCCGCCAACCGGGCCGGGTTCTGCACCATCGCCGCGCAGGTCGGCTTCAGCGACATCAGCCAGCGCGGGCTGCGCCGCCAGAAGACGGCCGTGCAGGGCTTCGCCCGCGACCCCGAGCTCATCCGCCGACTGGTCGACGCTGCCGAAGAGGCCGGGCTCGACATCATCCTCGCCGACCTCCTGGACGCAGACGATGGTCCGGGATCCGGCGTCACCGTCACCACTGGCGCCGAAGACGAGGACATCGTCTTCGGGTACGCGCTCGGCATCCGCAACCTCGTCGCCATGTGGCGCGGCTTCCCGACCGCCGTCAACGCGTTCGCACCCGCCCTGCAGATCACCCTCGCCGACCCGAACTACGGGCCGAGTAGCCGCCTGTGGGAGGCCCTCGCCAAAGCCACCGCCCCGTCAGCCCCGCCCTCCCCCGCACCGGCTGTCCTGTGTACGGCCTGCGGCTGCACCGCGCTCGGCTACCGCACCTGTGGTGACGGCTGTGAGGGCGTTACCGACCAGAGCGACGGCCGCTGCCAGGCGTGTATCGCCCCCGGCGTACTCATCGACTGGACCCGGAACACCGACGGCGACGAGTTCGAATGCGCGCTGTGCGGGGCCCCGTTCCACCACGGCGGCAGCTACTGCTCCCCCGGCTGCCGTGCTGCCGACCACCCGAGCGACGACGCCGGATCAGCGGAGGAGCTCCCCGAGCGCCAGGCGCTCGCCGCAGCGGACGACCTCCCGTACTGACGGCTCCCCGTGCGGCCCCCGCCCACGAGCGGGGGCCGCACGGAGGACCGGACAGCCCGGCCACCCCCATCACCACGACGGAGACCTGATGGCCCTATTCGCGCGCTGCCCCAAGCCCGACCCCACCCCCGCGTACGAGCTGCTCCCGCAGGAGCTGTACCCGGAGACCTGGACCCCCGAGGGCCTGAGCGTCCCCTGGCGCTTCGGCAACCGGCACCTGTCGGTCACCCTCGTCTACGCCTCCGCCGACGACACCCGCTACCCCTCCTACGCGGTCGCCTGCCTCGGCTGCCCCTACAAGGCCAGCCGCGCCCTCAGCGGGGACCGCATCCTCCGCCAGGACGAGGCGGTGGAGCTCGCCAACAGCCACGCCAGCACCTGCAACGCCCTGGGCAACCCGGTTCCCGAACGCCCCGACGACGAGAGCGCCCGCACCCTCCTGCTGAAGCGGCTGGTGGAACTCCAGCAGGTGCGCGGCGCACGCCCGATCAACCCCGAGGTGTTCCTCGGCGACCGACTGGAGCTCCAGCGCGACGACACCTGGATCCGCGACGTACTGCTGCACACCGCCGAGGCGTCCCCGGAGCTGCTGCGCGCCGAGCCCAGCCCGTACGCGGAGGGCGGCTTCCTCTTCCACGGCCAGCCGATCCTCGGCGCCGACACCCCCACTGGAGCCTGACCATGACCTTGATCTCCCCGGCCATCGTGGGCGACGGCCCTTACCTCGTGGTCCTTCTGGGGGCGGCCGGCGCGGGCAAGAGCGCCCTGGCCTCGACCTGGCCCGCCACGCAGGTCCTCGAACTCGACCACTTCCGTGCCCTCGTCTCGGACGATGCCGGAGACCAGGAGGCCACCGCCGACGCGGTCACCGCCCTGCACTGCGTCCTCGAAGCCCGCCTGGCCCGGAAGCTCACGACCGTCATCGACGCGACGCACACCGACGCGCCAGTCAGGGCCCGCCTTGTGGACACGGCCCGCCGCCACGGGGCCACTCCGATTGCGCTGTTGGTGGCCACCCCGCTGTCGGTGTGCCTGGAGCGCAACCGGCGGCGGCCGGAGAACGGGCGGGTACCCGAGGACGTCGTCCGTGCGCAGCACGCCGCGATCGTCGCCGCGCACCCCTACCTCCACGACGAGGGGTTCGAGCACGTGGTCTTCTCCGAGCACGTGTACCGCCTGGGCACGCTGCTTGCCCGTGTCAGCGAGACCCGTCGTGCGGAGCTTGGCCTGGACGGCAGCGACGGCCTGGGCGACGAGCTGCTCCTGCGCCGGTTCTTCGGGCCGGAGCTGGCCCGCCTGGCCGTCTGGCTGCCCGGCTCGATGGTGGCCGGCGGCGACCGGGTCTGCGAGCTCCGCCTCGGCGCCGACCGCCTCACCCTGGCTTTCCGCCAGGACGTCGACGGCGAGGGCGACTTCGGCTTCGACGTCCTGCTGTCCTGCCCCGAGGGCTGCCCGGCCCCGGCCTGGGCGCCCGTCTACAACGCCGGCGATCTCTACAAGGCGTACTGCGGCGACCTCGATGACGACGAGGACCTGACCTGCACCCACTGCGGCCCGCGGCCCGGATCCGACTTGGACGACCTGCTCGCGGAGGCGGTGTGACCCGCCAGGACGAGCCGCTGCTCCCGGACCCGATGGAGCGTCTCGGGGACGCCCTGCGCCAGCGCCTGGGGGCGGCCTGGATTCCGTCCATGGACGTCGGAGCCCCGGCCGTCATCCTCACCAACTACCGGGTCGGCCGCTGGATCGGTGCCGACCCCGATCCGGCCACCAACCGGATCACCCTGCAGGCCGGATGGACCGACGAGCGGCCCCTCACCCCGACCGGCTTCTACACCGCCGACGTGGCCGGACACCGCGACCTCGGCCACTGGCTGTCCTGCGGCGACCTCACCGACGCCATCGGCGTCATGGCGCAGGCCCTGCGACAGCTCCTCGCCCAGCTCTGAACCCTCAAGGAGATCAACGCCATGACCACCGATCCGGCTCCTGCCGACCCGGACACCGAGAAGCAGCTGGAGCACCTCGCCGCCCTGGCCCTCGACCTCGTCGCGCGGACGGGTGAGTTCGCCGCCGCCCTGATCCGCCGACAGCCGGTCAGCGAACCCGCCGCCGAGATCGCCCGCCTCGCCGTCCAGACCGAGACGGCAGCCAGCCACCTCGACACACTCCGCGCAGCCACACCGACCCTCTGACGGCCCCCCGTGCCGTCCCGACCCCCCTGACGGGGGCCGGGACGGTGCGAAGGACCGGACAGCCCGGGCCCCACGTTCAAAGGAGCACACCCGATGACCGACCACAGCCCGCTGGAGCACGCCACCCGCGCCCTGCGCACGGGCCTGATCGACAGCATCACCACCGTCGGCGGGGTCGCCACCGGCGCGGCCCTGGGCAGCTGGACCCACCACCGCGCCCGAGCCCTCCCCCGCAGCGCCCGGCTGGCCGCCGGGATCATCACCGGCCTGACCGCCGCCCTGATCACCGACTCGCTCATCACCGCCGCTGCCGCCCCCGTGCGCCGCGACCTCCACCGGCCGGCCCCGCGGCTGCCCGACCCCCGGCACGGCAACGGGCCCCGCGCCCAGGCCGCGCTTGCGGCGGCCGCCGAGGCCGAGTCCAACGCCGCCTTCAACTGGGCGATGGGCGACCTCACCGAGATGAGGGAGCGGACCCGCTGGTCCGGCTACGAGGACGGCACCGCCGTCTACTACCTCGGCTCCGGCCAGTACCTGCGCTACCAGCCTTCCCACCGCCAGCTCGGCACCGACCAGTCCCTCGGCTGGGAGCAGCAGTACACGTTCGAGACCGTCGCGGGCAGCGACCCGGTCATCAGCGCCGCGCACCTGGTCGACCTTATGGACCAGTTCAAGGCCGGTCCCCCGCACACCTGGGACAAGCCTCTGACCGACGAGGAAGTGGACGCGGTGATCCGTCCCCGCCCCGAGGCTTCCGACGCGAGCGCCTGACGGCTCCCCGTGCCGTCCCGACCCCGCACCTGGGGCCGGGACGGTGCGGAGGACCGGACAGACCCGGCCCGGACCCCCTCACCACCGGAGGCTCTGCCATGACGAAGACGCCCACCTACTACGCGGCCACGCTCCCCGACGGCACCGTTCCGACCATCACCGGCGGCCGTGCGCCGCTCGACCTGCTCACCGCCGGCGCAGACGGCATCACCCGCCACCCCGCTCCCGGGAAGCGCTGGTTCGACAACGACTCCTTCTTCACGATCGTCACCCAGCCCGGGGAATCGCTGCGGGGACTGTGGCGCTGGCCCGTGCGGCTGTTCATCGTCGAGCCGGTCGGTGAGACCGGGACCGGCGACCGGTACTACCCCTACCAGCGCATGACCCACGCCCTGCGCGTGGTGGAAGAGACCGACGCCTGGCGCGCCTTCGGACCGCTCGGCCAGAAGGTCCTCGACTCCTGGACGGAGCTGCCGGCCCTCGCCCGCGGCTGGGCGCACGAGTGGAGCGCCGATCCCGACGGCATGCACCAGCGCTACGAGGACTGGCGCCTGTGCAACACCGAGACGACCACCAGCGGCGTACGCGCCGAAGCCATGGCCGCCGAGGCCGCGAACCGTGCACGTCGAGGCGAGGCCCTGACGACCGCACGGAAGATCGCCATCGACATGGCCACCCGCGCCGCCTCCTCCATCGGCGCCGACCAGGCGGCGATTCACTACTCCTGCCGCCGCGCCGCACACCTCGCCGAGGCTGTCCTCCTCGCGGACCGGCTCACCCCGTACCTCGCGGACACCCTGCGCGGCATCCACCTCGAGTCCGGCAGCAGCCGGCTCCGTGCCGACGCGTAACACCCTGCTCGTGCCCTGACGGCTCCCCGTGCCGTCCCGACCCCGCACCTGGGGCCGGGGCGGTGCGGAGGACCGGACAGCTCGCCCGGCGCTTCGGCACCGACAAGGAGAGATTCCCCATGACCGTTCTCCAGCTCGCCCCGGTCCCCCGGCACGACCGCACCGCCGACCTCGCCGAGCCCGCCCCCATCACCGCCCTGCACCAGCGCGTCCGCGACTTCGACCTCTCCGACCGTGCGGCCGAGCGCGACGCCCAGTTCGCGATGGCCGCCGTCCTCCTCGCCGACTCCGTCCTCACGATGTCGTTCTCCGACACCCTCGACCAGGTCGTCCCCGTCATGTCCTGGACCGGACACCCGCCGCTCACCGACAACGGCCTGCCGGCCTCCGCCGTCACCTACCTCGGCTCGACCGACGGCTCCCGGGGCTGGTGGCTCCACTACACCCGCCGCCCCGACGAGCAGAACGAGGAAGGCGACCTCCTCCACGTCCTCACCCTGATCGCCCCCTGCGACTGCGGCGCCTACACCGACGTCGAACTCGTCGACGAAGACGCCCTCATCGTGCTGCTCGACGAACTCGACACCGAACCCGGCGCCCCGGTCCCCTGCGACTACCGGCTGAGGATCCGCCGCTCCAGCTACCTCGACCCCCGGCACGACAGCACCGAGCCGCCCTTCTAGGGCCCATGCCACACCGAGCTCCGCACCAACACCGCGCACCGCAGAACGAGCGCCTGAATGCGCCCCGGGACAGCCGCATGGGTGTCCGTCCAACCGGCTGTCCCGGACCCGTACTTCCCTCCCGCACCAAGACGAGAAGGAGCACCTGACCATCATGGCCTTACGCCTCCCCGCCCCGCAGCCCCTCGCCATAGCCGTCGCGGCCGCCGTCCCGACCACCCTCTGGATCGCCGACGGCGTCGTCATGCGGCGCCGCCTCGCCGCCGCCCGCCGCGACCCCCTCACCGGACTCCTGGCCCGCGACGGATACACCCGCGCCGCCACCCAGCTCGTGGCCCGCCACGGCGACCACGCCCTCGTCGCCTTCCTCGACATCGTCGACTTCAAGGCCCTCAACGACCGCTACGGACACGCCGCCGGCGACCGGGTCCTCGCCGAGCTCGGAGCGCGCCTCGCCCAGTGGGCCGGAACCCGCGGAGTGGCCGCGCGCCTCCACGGAGACGAGCTCGCCGCAGCGGTCCGCTCCCCGGCCCACCGCCGCGAAGCCCGCCTCGCCCAGCTCCACCGCGCGCTGCACCAGCCGATCCGCATCGATGGCGCCTTCGTCAACGTCGGCGTGTCCATCGGCGCGGCCAGCCCCAGCGACCTCCACACCCGCGACCTGCCCCACTTGCTCCGGGGCGCGGACGCCGCGATGTACGAGCACAAGCGAGAGCGCACCGGCCACTACCGGCTTGCCACCCCCGCGCACGCCGCCACGCCGACCGTCAACGGCCGACGCCTCGGCCGCCCCGGCACCGGACCGCAGCCCCTCGCCGCCTGAACCCCTCGCACGCGCCCAGGGGGTGGCCGCACCCGTGCGGCGGCGGCCACCCCTCTGAATCCCGGCACACCCCGTCACCCAAACGAACCGGAGACCCGCGCAATGACCCACACCGCCACGGCCCGCCGCACCACTGCAGCCACCATCCGCGCCATCGGCATCCGGGCCCACCACGACCACCTGTGCGCCCGCTGCTCCGTCACCTGGAACGGCGCCGAGGCCGACTGCTGGTCCTGCGGCCTGCCCGCCACCTCCGAATACACCCACCCCGGCGCAGCGCTCCAGATACTCCTGACCACCATCGGCTGCGCCCTCACCCGCCCCACCCTGCAGGCCATCCTGTGACCCCGCACCGCTGCGGCCGTCACCAACCCGTTGACCGGACCAAGGAGTCCTGACATGACTCACTGCGCCTTCTGTTCCATCGCCGCCGGGACCGCTCCGGCCGCTGTCGTCCGGGAGTGGGACGACGCCATTGCGATCCGCCCCCGCTCCGGCGGGGTTCACCCCGGGCACGTCCTGGTCCTGCCCCGCGTCCACGTCCAGGACGCGGGAGAGGACCCCGAGGTGACCGCGACCGTGATGCGCCGCGCGGCCGAGTTGATGGCCGAACACGAGCACGCGAACATCATCACGTCCAAGGGCACGCACGGAACGCAGACCCAGTTCCACCTTCATGTGCACGTGGTGCCCCGTGTCGAGGGCGACGGA
The DNA here is from genome assembly GCF_043201215.1 of Streptomyces sp. NPDC048331. Taxonomy (NCBI): domain Bacteria; kingdom Bacillati; phylum Actinomycetota; class Actinomycetes; order Kitasatosporales; family Streptomycetaceae; genus Streptomyces; species Streptomyces sp. NPDC048331. Next base: position 39,576 of record NZ_JBICYT010000032.1, read on the forward strand.
CTCTCGCTCCCCTGGACCGGTCAGTCCGACTGGGACCGGCTGTACGCCGAGCGGGACGCGGCCCACACCACGCTCAGCGTGCTCCGGGACCGGGTCGAGGACGCGGGCAGCATGATGGTCACCGACTATGTCCGCGAGGCCCTCGAAGGCGGCACCGCGCGGTCGGTCGCCGAGTACGTCCGCGCCCAGGAGGCCGAGGGGGTGTTCGACGAATGACCCGTCCGACGCCCACCCTCGTCTACGCGCGCGAGCCGATCCCTGCCTCGGGGCCGAGCGTCTTCCTCGCCGGACCGACCCCGCGCGCTGGCGGCGACATCGCCTCGTGGCGGCCCGCCGCCATCGAGGAGCTCGCCGCCCGGTGGACCGGCGAGCAACCGCTGACCGTGCTCACCCCGGAGTCGCGCGGCGGCGTCCGCGCCAAGCACTACGACGACCAGGTCGGCTGGGAGACCGCAGCCCGCGCCGCCGCCGACGCGATCCTGTTCTGGATCCCCCGAGACCTGGAGACACTCCCGGGCTTCACCACAAACGTGGAGTTCGGCCTCGATGTCACCACCGGCCGGGTCGTGCTCGGCTGCCCGCCCAATTGCCCCAACCCCGAGCGCAACCGCTACCTGATCTACGTCGCGCGCCGCCACGGGGTACCGGTGCGCGAAACCCTGGACGACACCGTGGCGGCCGCGCTCACCCTTGTCATGAGGAAGGCTCCGCGCCCGTGATCCGAGCCCTCACCATCCGGTCACCCTGGTCCGACTGCATTGCCCTCGACAACGGCAAGCGCACCGAGAACCGCGTCTGGCGCACCAACTGGCGCGGCCTGGTGCTGCTGCACGCGGGACTGCAGACCGACCGGCCCGCCCTGCACCTGCCGCACGTCGCCCGCACGATCCGCGGCCGCGACCTGCCGACCGGCGCCGTGATCGGCGTCGCCCGGCTGACCGGCTGCCACCAGGACCCGGACGGCTCCCCGCCCTGCACCCAGTGGGCGGAGCCCGGCCGGTGGCACCTGGAGCTCACCGACGCCCAAGAGCTCGCCCTGCCGATCCCTGCACGCGGGCAACTCGGGCCCTGGAAGCCCACCGAGGACCTGCTCGCGCAGGTGCGTCAGCAGCTGCCCGGCCTGCGTCCGTGAGCACCCGCCGTCGCCCCGCACCCGCACCGCCCGAGCCACCCGCCGTACCGGTCCAACTCCTGGACTGGCACGACGGCAGGCACTTCGCCTGGCCCGAGCGGTGCGTGCTGTGCCGGAAGACCACTCCGCTGAGGTCCCACGCCGGAGAAGCCGTGCACAAGACGTGCGCGGAACTCTGGAACGCGGCGCACCCCGGCGAGACCCGGTTCGTCTCCGACCCGCCCAAGAGCGGCAAGAGCCAGGACCACGCCTGAACTTCCCCTCCACACGGAGGCCCCCATGAGCAGCACCGAACGCGACGTCGACCACGCCCTCGCCTACCCCGAGCCGCCCGCCTCCCCGCTCTGGCACCGCCACGGCGCGCAGGCCCGCCCGCTCAGCCCCGAACAGCAGCGCCGCAACCGCGAGCTGCTGGACATCGCGCAGCGCACAACCCGACCCCGCTCCCCTCGCCCCACCGAGACCCTGGCGGAGGCCAGCTGATGGACACCACGCACTGCGCCGTCGACGGCTGGGTCGACGCGATCCCCGTCCCCGGCCCGCGCGACACTGTCACCTTCGACCTGGTCGTCCGGCCCGCCGACATCGACACGCTCGACGACGACGCCCCCGACACGATCGTCACCTGCACCAGCGGCGACCCCCGGATCACCCACGAGCTGCTGAACGGCATACAGTCCGGCGACCTGCTCCGCGCGACCGGCACCCTGCTCCAGCCCCAGGCTCCCGGCGAACCCGCCCGGCTCACCGTCGACGCCCTCGAAGTTCTGGACACCGCGCTCATCCCGGTCCTGCGGGACATGGTGCTCGACAAGTACGGCGGCTACTGCGTCATCTTCGACGCCGACACCGACGCCGTGCCCGTCTTCACCGCGAACGGTACGTGGGTCGGCCTGGCGGACAACCCCGACGCCATTGCCACCCTCATCGACATTCACGAGCGCGTGAACGGCGGCGACGCTTGATGACCACCGCCACGTCCTCCCAGACCGTCCTGGAGCGCTTCCCCGCCAGAGGCCCCCGCGGCGCCTGGCCAGCCGAGGAGTACGCCGCCGCCTAACGTGCCCAGGGCACACAGGCGCAGATCGTGATGGACCTGCCCTATTCACTGACACCCCACGCCCCTGATATACGGGGACGGCTTGGGGCCCTAGTCGACGATTTCCGCGTCGATGATGTCGTTACCGGGGCCTTCGATGGAAGCAACGGGCGGGGCCTGGCGCATGTGGCCGAGCTTCTCGGCCAGCAAGAACCGGAAGAGGCTCACGGCCCTGTCGTGCCGTTCGTCGGTCCCGCCCGGCTTGAGGGCATCAAGGACGAGCAGGGCGAACACCCGGTCGGTGTCCTCCAGGTGGCCGTTCAATCGCTGCCTGACCAGCGAGGCCAGGTCCATGGACACGTCGCCGTCAAAAACCGTGGGCAAGGACAGGCTCAGGAGGTCGTCCTCCGTGACGTCAGCGAGTGCGGCCCGCTGCCACAGCGTGTCAAAGCGGAGGAGTTGTTCCTCTGGCGTCGTAGTGCGGGCTCGGGTGCCGAGGATTTCGACCAGGACGTCGACGGTGTCTCGCCTGGGTAACGCGGGGCCGGCCAAAGCTGCATGCAGGGTGCTGCGGGAGATCTTCTTCTTCGCCTCATCGCTGAGGGCCGCGTACATCTCGCTCAGAGACGGCCGGCCGGCCCACAAGTGAAGCGCGTGCAGGGCTTCGTTCAGTTCTTTCAATGGCCCTTCGTCGAGCTGCGGCCTCTTGAATACCCCCGGCTTCCCCACCCGTACTCCCTGAGCGTCCAGAACCGTCCAGCACCGTCCAGCAGCATGCCATCTCGTCCGGATTCGGGGGCCTGCATTCGGAAACGTACGGACCTGGTCTCGGACCGTCCGACCAGGCTGAGGCCGGGTGCACCTTGGCGTCTCCGACACTCAACCACTCGTCGTTCTAGGAGCACCCGCCATGAACCAGTCGCTCGGCCTCATTCTTGACGGCCTGCTGGCAAATCTGCCGTCCGACATCATCGCCGGCGGCGCCGTGGCCCTGTTCGGTGTGGCGTGGACGTCCTGGCGCCGCCGACGGTCGGCCCGCAGCGAGCACAACCGCCGTCGAGGCTGACGGGCCGTTGGTGGCATACGGCGGGCGAGCCTAAAGGCCCAGGTACAGCGGCGGCTTCTTAGTCGACGTCCACCTGCCGCGCGTCCTCAAGACGCCCGTCGGCCCCCGCACAGCCACGCCGCGAACCTGACCCTCCCCGACGACGTTGGCATGGCCCCCGCCCACTACGGCGTCCACGTCGAAGCCCACCACCACGACGAGCCCGGCTACACGCTGCTGCGCCTCGGGCCCTGCCCAGATCTGGCTTGCTTGCCGCGACGCCGACCGACTCAACACCGAAATGGAAGGCAAGGCGGCCACCGCCACCCCCCGGGTTCACGCGCACCGCGACGACCATGCCCTTCGACGTCAGCGACCACGAGAGCTACAGCGGCCCGTACGAGAACGATGCCGTCGCACTCCTGGCGGCCACCATCTGACCGCACCAGCAGTACCCACACCGAGGCTTGCACTCCCCGCGATCGCAGGGAGTGCAAGCCTTCTCACATTTCTGCCTCCGGGACGCACCACAGCCCTCCGGCAGACAGTGGGAAGACGCTTTGCAGCGCCCGGTCGGCCACGCGACCCCGATGCCGATGCGTCGGCCATCGGCCTCGATCGATCGGCCACAAGCCCGTCACCAGTACGGATGCGGCCGATGCTCGGCGGGATCGGCCACGACTAGGCTGGCCGATCGGCCATGGCCGGTGGCCGATGACGGCGCGATCGGTCACCAGCCACACGCTGCTCCCATCGGCCAGGGCCGATTCCTGGTGCCGGCCATCGGCCACCTGAGGCCACAGCGGGGACGTGCTCGGCCAGCCCGACCCGCCAGCTGGCCACTCCCAATAGCGCCGTTATCGGGAGACGGCTCGATCGGCACGGGCGTCGGGTGTCGCCGATCGGAGCGGGTGGCTGCTGATAACGCCGTTATCGACCATCGCAGCGCGACGGGCTGGGCGTGGCCGATCCAGACGCGTCCGGCATGGCCGATGGCCGACGAGGAGTTGATCGGCCATCGACCGCGCTCAGCGCCGATCGGCCACGAGCCAGCGCGCGGCATCGGCCATAGCCATAAGACGAACTGTTCCTTGAGCCGGTCAGGTCCTGACCGACCGAAGGTGCGCGCGCCCTTGCTGCCGGCGCTGCTCCGCCAGGTACTCGGCGGCCTTGTCCAGGCGGCGCTGACCAGTGCGTGGGGAGACGCCCAGCCGACGTCCGACCTCGGCGCCGGAGAGCTTGCCTCCGGTGTCCTCAGCCTCGGCCAACCACTGGGCTGCCGTCACAATCTCTTGCTGCACCGGGTCCAGCTCCAGCTCGGCGGTCTGCTGCTCGGGCAGTGCTGCGGTAGCCGTTCCGGGGCCGAGGAGCCCTGGCTCCAACGACTCCGCTGTGGCCGGCGCGGGCATGGCCCGCCGGGCAGAGGTCATGTCGGCCGCGGCAGTCGACAGGGGAGCCGGCTGCCGGTCAGCGGAAGCCGACGCTGGCGCCGCGGCCAGTTGCGCGGCGGGCTGCTCGAGGAATAGGCGTGGACCCGCGTCAGCGGGAGCCATAGCCTCCGTCATCCGGGAGCCGGCTGCCGCCCGATTCCTGTCCGCCGCCGGTTCATGCTCCATGGGTGCCGAATCAGCCTCCTTGCGGGCCTGCGCGAGCTCGGCCAGGACTGGCTCCAGGATGTCGTCGGCCACCAGCTGACCAGTCCCCGGATCGGTTACTCCGAAGTCCCGCGCCAGGAACGCGGCCAACTCCTCGGCCCCCGGGACGGCACCGTTCCGCTCGATGAACAGCCGCCCCGCCGCGACCAGGTCCACCTCGTCGCCGACACTCGGCCCAGCCGACCTCGCTGCCTGCGCTACGGGACCGACTGCCAGTGCGGGAGCGGCACTCGCAGCCTGTACGACGGGCGGGGCCACGGGCTGCGCCTCGCCCGGCTGCGGCAGCGAAGGCCACAGCACCGGGTCGATACCGGCCGCCGCCAGCCCGCCCGGCGCGGTCTGCGCCAGCGGGACGCCGATCCGCGCCAGCCGCAGCGGCATCAAGGCCGCCACGGGAGCCTTGCGGCGCCAGGCCCGGCCGTACCGGGCCCGCAGCCGTGCCTGGTAGATCAGGCGGTGCTGCTCCATCCCCACGGCCTGCTCGTACGAACGCAGCTCCCACAGCTTTATGCGCCGCCAGAGCTTGAACGTCGGCACCGGGGAAAGGATCCAGCGCGTGATGCGCACGCCCTCCATGTGCCGGTCGGCGGTGATGTCGGCGATCCGGCCCACCGCGTGCCGGGCCGCCTCCACGGTCACCACGAACAGGATCGGGATCACCGCGTGCATGCCCACGCCCAGCGGGTCCGGCCAGGAGGCCGCGCCGTTGAACGCGATCGTGGCCGCCGTCAGCAGCCACGCCGTCTGCCGCAGCAGCGGGAAGGGGATCCGGAGCCACGTCAGCAGCAGGTCCAGCGCGAGCAACACACAGATGCCCGCGTCGATACCGATCGGGAACACCAGCGAGAAGCTGCCGAACCCTTTCTGCAGCGCGAGTGCGCGGACCGCGGAGTACGAGCCGGCGAACCCGATCCCCGCGATGATCACAGCACCGGTGATCACGACACCGATGAGTATCCGGTGCGTCCGTGTCAGCTCTAGCTGAGCCACGTGCTGGCGTCCCTCCATAGGCTGGCTCCCGCGACCCTCGGATCGGGGCCATCGGCGGGGGTGAGTGCGAGCACGGCCAGGAGAAGGCTGGGGTTCGTGCCGCTCGTGTCGGTGCGGCGGGTGCGGGCGGCCCACGCGCTCTACAGCGCGATGGACCGCCGTCAGGCCCGCGGTGGTCGGCTCGTTCTACCGGGCAGAACGGCCACCTGGTCGGTCAGAGATGAGGCATGAGGAGCTCGACGACCTGGGCGAGCTCGCTGGGGGAGAGCCGGCCGAGCAGGGAGTCTGCGATCGTCTGAGGCGTGGACCAGTTGACGACAGCCGGGGGCGGGGTGGCGCTTGGCTGGGTGATAACGGCGTTATCGGCGGCTGCCTCCTCCGGCCGCTCCGTCAGGACCTCGACCGGAGTGATAACGGCGTTATCGCCCCCGGAGGAAGCTGCCGCTTTCGGCTGCTGAGCCGGGGTGGGAGTGCGGCGTGCCTTCCTGGCTTTCGGAACCGACACACTCCGGGCGTCGGCCTTTACCCGCTGCTCCTCATGGCTCAGCTTGGCCAGCCCTCGCACATGTTCGAGCTTGCGCTTGCCTGCGACCAGATCGGCCTGCAGGTCAGGAGCCAGAACAAGGAGCGAGAGCCGCTGAGAGATATACGGCTGTGTCAGACCGAGCCTGGCCGCCACCTTGTGCTGCGAACCGTAGTGCTCGACCAGGCGCTGCAGCGCGTGAGCCTCCTCGATCTCGGTGAGGTCCTCCCGTTGGGCATTCGCGACGAACGCCGCTTCGAGGAGCGTCTCGTCGGTTGCGGCGAAGGCGTCGTTGACAGTGACCCTGAGCGTCGAGAACCCGGCTTCCCGGGCAGCCGCCAGCCGTCGGTGGCCGTCGACGACGACGTACCGCGCCCCGGGTTCCAGCTCGGCCTGGCGATCCGGCCGCCCATCCAGGTAGGCGTCGATTGTGGCCACGGTGATCGCCGTTACCTGGCCGACCTCCCTCAAACTCTCGACCAAGCCTTCAAGATCCCCGAGAGATTCACGAGGGTTCTCGGGATTGGCACTGATGAGCTCTAGCGCGAGTTCGGACGGCAATGCCGGGCCTGAGAGGCGGCGCTGCTGCTGCTCCTCCCACTCCCGCATCTCACGCTCAGCCGGATCCTCGTCGGCCGGGCCGCTGATGCCGTAGTGCGCAAGGATGTCGTTACGCGAGGGGCCGGAGGTCTCGGCCGCGCTCGTGTAGCGGGGCACGGAGTCCTTCTTGCTCATGCGGCCAGCTCCTTCGCCAGGGTCCGCAGCCCGTTGGAGAGGGAGCAGCCAGGCTCCCATTCGAGCAAGGGCGTGCGGTGGTCCTGTGCGTCTCGCTGTTCCTTGAGATCAGGGAAGACCGCGAGGACGCCGGGCGCGCTGCGTTCCTCCCATTCCTCACGCCTTATCTGAACGGAGGCGCCGCGGCGGCTGTCGTACGCGTTGATGACGAAACCGACCTCGTCCACCTGGATCCGGGCGAGCTTCTCCAGCTGCTGGCGCTGGCTGGTGAAAAGGTCGTACGCCTCGAAGCTCGGCAGGTCGGCCCACACCGGCATCAGCACACCAGAGCGCTCGGCGAGTTCGCCTTCCCGGCGCTGGACGTAGTGCATGGCGATGTCCATCGCGAGACCCAGGCTCGGAGGGCCGTCGAGGATGACGATGTCGTAGTCCTTCTCGACGGGCTCCAGTGCGCGAGCCAGTGCCTCCTCGCGACCGGCGCGCATCGTGCTCATCACGGCGTCGAACAGGAACGCGTCGTTGCAGGAGGGCAGCAGGTGCAGCCGCTCTCCGAAGCGCTCCTGCGGCAGGACCACGATGGAGCGGCGGATGTGACGGGTCGCCTTCCCCAGCATGTGCTCAAGCAGGCTGCCGCCGCTGTCCATGGCGATGGGCTGCTCACCCAGCCGGCGCGTCAGGTGACCCTGCGGGTCGTAGTCGACCAGGAGCACGCGAAGCCCGAGCTCGGCGAGAGCCTGCGCCAGACCGCCGGCCAGGAACGTCTTCCCCACGCCGCCCTTCTGGAGAGCGACAAGGAGGCGCCGAAGCACACGCGGGCGCGGTGCCGCCGGAGCTGGCTGGTCGCTGCTGATCCACAACGACAACGCCTGAGCGATTCCCTGCACCTTGGTCAGCTCACGCTGCTCGCACTCGGTGTAGAACCGAGCCACACCGCCGGTGGGAAGCCACGTGCCCCACGACTTCGCGTCCTTGACCTCTATGGCCGGCGCCTCCGGCGTCCGGTACCAGAGGCCGAGCGCCTGGCTCGTCGCTTCGGAGATGTTCAGACCACGCTGGGCGGAGACGCTGCGCAGACGCATGCGCAGCTCCGCAGTGAGGTTGACGTTTAGTTTTTCGTTTTCGGAGTCGCTGATTCCTGCGGTCATGGAGGCAACTTACCAGTGAGCGGTGCGGATGGAGGGTGACAAAAGTCAGGTTCGCCCAACTTGGTGTCGATGCAGGCGCAAGCAGCCTGCATCAGCAACGACATGATGACTGGCGAGGAGCAGGGTGAGGGTGAACGTGGACGGCTCCATGGGGACGAAGGGGGCGTCAACTCGCCCCGAACCGCTCCTTGCGGAAGTGGAGCCAGACCGTGACCGAGATCCCGGCGAGCGCAATCAAGCCTGCAGTCAGGGCCATGAGTGCAGTGCTGCTCCCAGACCCCAAATGCGGCAGTGGCGCCTGCAGCGACCAGGAGCTGGCAATCAATCAGAAGTGCAACAGCCTCGCTTGCCGTCCAGCGAAGCGGGTGGCTCGTGCTCGTGATGGGCGTTGTTGGGGGCGTAGTCACTGGCGCTCCTGGACGCGCGAAGCCCTGACGGGCGAAACCGGTTGGCAGTCCCGCGGTATCCGGGGACGTGACATAAACGCTGCCAGCCGTCGGCAGCGTTGGTCCATGGAGACTCGTCCGGAGATCCAGACGGCAACTCGTGGACTCCCGGCCGTGGTCCGTTTTCGGTGCCGAGCCGGCGATATACGACGGTGAGGAGGTCTGGCACTCGGATCCGCTGGTGACGGTGGCAGGCGAGGCATACCCGCCTCGCTTCAGAGTCGCCTTGCACTGCCCGAACACGGAGACCGAGGTGTGCGTCCCTGTCCGCGTTCACGACGGCACCCGGGCGCCGACCGGATCGAGCGTGAGCGCCTGGAGGCGGGCGACGATCCGGCGAAGGCGCGGCGGGCGACGGTGCTGGGCAGGCCCATCGAGCACAACAAGTCGCCCGAGACCGCCTCCAGGCCGACAAACTCAGTGGCCTCCACCCTCGCGGTGGGCTCCACTAACGCCACACTCCAAAGCGGACTGCTCCACCGAGACCCCTTGGAGCCGCGTCGACCATGATCACTGTCAGATGATGGTCAGCTGGCGCAGCCGTACTTCTTGGCGAGCTTGGTGGCGGCTTCCCGCACCACGGCCGCATTGTTGCGGATCTCGGGGGCGTCCCGGTCGACGAGGTCCTTCCCCTCCTCTTCCCCTTTTTTCGAGGGCGCCGTGAGCGCCACCGTGATGTTCGGCGCCGTCGAGCCCATGCGGGCGGCACAGCCGGCGGGCAGGTTGGCCTCGGCCTTGTCGGGAAGCGCCCAGCCGGTGAAGCCGGGGCCGAGGGGGACGGAGTTCTTGGGCGTGTAGTGAGGGTCGTTCCGGTTGTCTTCGATGATCAGGGTGTAGACCCCTCGGGGGTAGTCGCTGCCTGTGTTGGCGCGCAGCACCTGGCACCCCTTGGACACCGCGTGATCGGTGCTCTTGCCCTTTCTCTCCCACTCCTCCGTGCTGACCTCGCCCCCCTTGCCGTCGTCGATCAGTTCCGCCGTCTGCCGGCTGAGCGCCCCATGACACAGCGTCTGCGGTAGCGGCGGCTTCTCGTCGCCGGGCCAGAAGCTCGCCGTCACGACGGCCACCCCGGCGGCGCCGAGCGCGATGGTCAGCGGCAGCCACTTCCTGTCCATGTCTACGGCTGTCCCATCTTCTTCTGGGCGTCCTCGATGCCCTGCTGGTACCAGTTCTCGGCAGTCGTCTGGAGACCGTCCTCGTACTCGCCCGGGCTCGCGTCCAGCTCCTCGTTCGTGAGGCCCTTCTCGGTCGCCATCTTCCGCATCATGGCGTTCATCTGGTTCTCGCCGTTCTCGAAGTGGTTGACCATGTTCTTACGAGTTTCCTCGTCGACCTTGGCGTTGAGCTCGTTCATGTACCCGGCCGTGCCGGCGTCGACCGTGCGCTGGAGCGCGTCGCCGACGATGGGGATGGCCGTCAGGGGTGCGCCGATGGCGTGGTAGTTCATCCTCTGGTTCCAGGCGTTGGTGTCCTTCTCCGCCTGGCCGAGGTCGTAGATGACGTCGCCGCGCACGCCGTCGAGGTGGCCGAGAACCGACGCCGACTGCTTGACCCAGGCGCGCATCTCGGGATCCTCCTTGCGGTAGGAGTCCGGCGGGAAGCCGTTCAGTCCCTCGGCGATCACCACGCTCTGCGAGTGGTGCATGACACCGAAGGCCTTGGGGTCCTCGGCGACGCCGCGCATGAGACGGGTGAGGTCGCCCCGCTCGATCGTGAGGTTGTTGAAGTCGGTCGGCCCGTCCATGTTCTTGCCGAGGATCTGGTGCACGTCCGAGGCGTAGTCCCCGATCATGTTGCCCATGCTCGTGCGCATGGCCAGGGGCACGGAGCTTTGGGTCCCGTAGGTCTGCTCGCCGGTGTACTCCTTGGCGATCCGCTCGAAGATCGCGGCCTGCGCGCCGTCGTGGTGGGCGGGGACGCCGTGCAGCGGGCTGCCCGGTTCACGGCCGGTGGCCGCGGCCTCCAGGGCGGCGCCGAACTCGGTGCGGGCCGAGGTGCGCTGCGTCTCCTCGGGCATTTTGAACTCGACCTCGCCGCCCGGCCACTTGCGGTCCTCCAGGAAGTACTTGAGGTTGTCCGTGGTGTTCGGGTCGAAGTAGTGCGTGGAGGCGGAGGGGTTGCGGCTCATGGCGTTCATCAGACCCTTCATCGGGTCCTCCTGCGTGCCCTGCCAGTTCTTCATGACGCCGTCGTAGGCGTCGTCGTTGTCCGTCTCCCACTCGCGGATGGTGTCGCCGACCTCGTGCAGGAACGCCTCGCTGTAGATCGGGTCGCCCTTGTCCTTGTCGTACGGGGACGCGTTCTTGTCGTTCGGGTCGTACGCCTTGTCGCCGGCGTCGGCGGCCATCAGGTCCGTAAGGTCCTTGAGGCCGGCCGCGCCGCCCCCGAGTTGCCCCGGGTGTTGGCGGGGCAGGCCGTTGCCGTCGCGGGCCGTCGTGATGAGCTTGTCGGTCCAGGCCGAGGTGACGCCGCCGGGTGAGCCGATCGAGGAGTCGGGGCCGGTGGCGGTGGCGAGGGAGCCGGAGAGGGCCTTGTAGAGGCGGGCGTCAGTACCGGAGAGCTGGCCGTCGCGGCCGCCCGTCTCCAGGCTGCCGGCGAGCAGCAGCACGGCCTCCTGCTGGTCGCGGCCCCGGTAGCTGAGGTTCGTCATCAGCTGCTCGGCGAAGGCGGGCGAGTCCTTGCCGCCCTCGGCGAGCTGCAGCAGCCGCTCGCGCTCCTTGTCGTCGAGGTGCTCCCAGCGGGCGTACAGCTTGGCGGCCTCGCGGCCGTTCTCGGCCTGCTGCTTCTCCTCCGCGCGCATCTTCTTCGCGTCGGCGACGCCGCCGAGGTCGGTGCTGCCGAAGTCGTTGGGGTGGTTCTTGATCAGCGCGCGCAGACCCCAGGCACACAGCTCATCGGCCTCGTTCGCCCGCTGCAGGATCCCTTCGATCTTGCCGCGCAGCGCCTCGAACTGTGCCTCGGTCGCGACAGGCTCGGTGCTGTCCTTAGACCGGCGGTCGGGGTGGACGCGATGGCTGAGCACGCCGTTCGGGTAGATGGTGATGCCCGGCGGAGGGTTCTCGTACGTGGCCTTGAGGTCGTCATGGGCGGTCTTGAACAGAGTGTGGGCGTCCTGGAGAAGGTCACGCACGGATTCCGCCTCGGTGACGGCATCACCGAACTCCTTGGCCGTCTTCGCGACGAACACCTTTGTCACGGAGGCGTTCTCACCCCGCCAGGTGGACTTGTCGGCCTTGGACTTCATGGCCGACGCATCGGTCTTGAGCTGCGCCAGCTTGGCGATTGTCTCTGTCCACTGCGTGACTGCGGTGCCCATCGGACCGAGCTTGGCGTTCAGGAGCTGCTCGAAGGTAGGAATGGCTGTGGCTCCTTACCGGAAGAACTTGTCGATCTGGGATGCGGACACGGAACCCTCGCGGCCCGGCGCAACGGGTCCGACGATGCGCAGCTGCGCTCCGATCCACTCGTCATTGGCCTTGCTGGACTTCTTGGTGTAGTCGAGGTGGTTGGAGATGTGCGCGCATGCCTGGAGCAGGGTCTTCACCTGCGTCTCCCAGGTCTTGTTCACCTCCGAGAGCGCGGCACCGGTGTCGAAGCCGTCACCCTTCAGGCTGCTTCCGGCGCTCTCGCTCGCCGCGCTCGCGTGCTTGCCCGCGGGCTCCAGGCCGTTGAAGAGCCCGTTGGCGGCATGGCCGATCTCGCCGAGATCGTCGTCCTCGACCACATAGTCGGCCGAGCCCGGCGTCGGCGCCGAACCGCCCGAACTGCCGGCCTGGTTCAATCTCATGGTTACGGCCGCCTTGTCCGCGGCCCACTCTTCCTCGAACGACACCGTCAGCACCCCCGTGTTACTCGTCGTAAACCTGCCACGTCCGCCACGCCGCCCACCTCTGGGTGTCGAACGGCTACAGATGATCGATCATCTGTGCGGCCTTCCTTGTGTGCAAGCGCGGCCCGCGACGCCGACTCGCGACCTGTCCCCTCACAATGGGAGTGCATGCCATGACCCGCGGTACCCGGCGCGGCCCGAGCTCTCCGGTCCTTCCCGCTGTCTTGTGTGCTGACCGCGGCCGGCCTGGCGCTGTGCTGCCCGGCCCGCTCCGGTATGCCCGCTGCTTGCTGTTGCCGCATGCGTGCCGACGGTCATGGAGGCGGTGGGCGGCTGCTCGAAACCGCTGATAGCGCAGCTCTCCCCGACACAAGGCATCCCTTGATCTTCTTCGCCGCTTCGTGGCAGCGCATTGCCGTCGACCGGCAGTCTTCACCCACCATTGGCTGCCGGTGAAGGACCCTTTGCGGCGTATGGCAACCTGATTGCGCGTCAAGGGGTTCGCCGACGCGAGGAGAACGGGGGAGCGCGTGACGGAGCGGGAAGCGCCGCAAGACCAGCTGACAGGGTATGTCGAGTGCCTGCGCGACGCCTGTACCACTGGGCGCCGGATGACGCGCTCCGAGCTGGAGGCACGCCGCGCCGAGGGGGAACGGGCAGCGGAACTCGGCCTCGCTCTGCGTGTGATGATCCGCGAGCACCTGGCAGTGTCCCAGGAGGTCCTCACCCGGGTGCCGATCCAGCAGGCAGGTTCGCTTCTTGCCGTGACCGAACAGGCAGTGGACGCCTTCGTCGAAGGCTACGAGCGCGCCCAGCAGCAGGCCGTGCGCCAGGAGGAGGCCGCGCGTCGCGAGTTCATCGACGACCTCCTCTACGGGCGCAGCGATCTCGGGAGGCTGGCGGAGCGTGCCGAACGCTTCGGGCTGCGCCTCTCTCAGGCCCACGCGGTGGCCGTGGCGAGCGGACCTGAGCCGTACGGAGACGGCTACCCGGTGGCCCGCGGCATCGAGTCGGCGGTGCTGACCCGGTTTGCGGGCCGACAGATCCTGCTCACCACCAAGGACGGGCGGCTGATCTGTGTGGCCCCAGGAGACCAGCCGGACGTTCTGGCGTTCTTCGCCAAGCAGGCGTACGCCGCCACCGATGGAGGCAAAGTGGCCATAGGCCGCTCCCATCCCGGCGCCGGCGGCGTGGTGCACTCCTACGAGGAGGCTCTCAACGCCCTCGACCTGGCCGAGCGGATGGGCCTGGACGGGCCGGTGCTGCACGCCGCGGACCTGCTGGTCTACCCGGTCCTGACGCGGGACCGGCAGGCGATGGCCGACCTGGTGGAAAGCGTGCTGGGCCCGCTCCGTAAGGGGCGCGGGGGCGCCCGGCTCTTCATCGACACCCTCACCGCGTACTTCGACAGCGGCTGCGTGGCTACCGAGGCCGCGCGCAGGCTGTCGCTGAGCGTACGGGCGCTGACCTACCGGCTGGAGCGGATTCACAGCCTGACCGGCGCCGACCCGGCCGACCCGGTCAACCGCTACACCCTCCAGACCGCGGTGATCGGCGCCCGCCTGCTCGACTGGCCTGACACCGAGGGGTGAGCCCGTCCCTCAGAGCGTGCGGTTCCTGCGGGCCGCCCAGTGCTCTTGGATGCGGCAGCGCAGCCAGTGGGCCACTTCGCCGAGGCTGATCAGAAGGGCGGCGCCGGGGGCTCCGCTGAGGACGGCGATCAGGATGGCCATGACCCCCGACATCGGCGAACCCATCCCCGGCGACACCACCGGCCCCCAGCTGCGCCCGTACGCCGACGAACTCGAAGCCGTCCGCGTCCTGTACTTCGTCACCGCCCTGCGCACCGTGGTCGTCGTTGCGTACACCAGAGCTGGACGACGTGACCGTCCAGCAGGAGCTACGTCGGCGGCATCCACCTGCTCTCGAACATAGCCAAGGCCCATCCGCGCATGACGAAAGCCTCGGCTGACACCGGGTGGGGCGGCCCCGTGTATGCCTCACGTGTGGTGACTTGGGAGCGGCTGGTCAGGGGAGGGCGCGGCGTTGTTGTTCTTGTCTGTGGTTGGTGTGGGTGTCTGGGTTGTCGTCGGTGAGGAGGTGGGCGAGGAGGAGGCCGGTGGCGCGTCGGCTGAGGCCTTGGGCGGCGGTGATGAGGCGGGTGTGGTCGTGGGCGGGCAGGGAGATGGCGATGCTGGAGGCCCGGCCGGGTAGTCCGAGGGAGAACGCGACGCAGACTTCTTTCTCGGAGTATTCGAGGAGGTCGAACTGGGCGGCGTGGGGGCCGGGCTCGTCGAGGACGTCGAGCAGGGCGCGGGGGCTGGTGATGGTGCGTTCGGTCAGTTGCACTGAGGGGTAGCGGGTGAGGTGGTCCATGCGGGAGTCGAAGTCGAGTTGTGCGAGGAGGCTCTTGCCGACGGCGCTGGCATGGGCGGTCTCGGCGAACGGGGCCCACTCGTGGACGGGTGGGGCGGAGGCGCTGTGCGCGCAGCCGTTCACCTCGATCTCGCCGTGGGTGTAGGTGCTGATGTAGACGGCGGCGCCGAGGTCGTCGCGGAGTTGTTCGAGGGCGATGTTGAGCATCCGCCGGTGGGGGTCCGCCTTGGTGACGAGGTCGAGGATCGGGCCGGTGAAGTAGGCGCCGCCGACGCTCTCGACGAGCCGTTGTTCCAGGAGCCAGTCCAGCAGTCGCACGGTGGTGTTCAGCGACATCCTGGCTTTGTGGGCCAGGGCGCGGCTGTCGATGCCGCCGGCCGTGCTGATCACGTGGAGCAGGTCGCGGGCGCGCTGGGTGGTCTGCCACTTCTGGGGCACACGGGCGGGGGTGTTGCGGTGGCGGGCCATGTCGTTGAGGACGGCGGGGCGCAACGCGTTCACCGACCAGGGCTCCGCCGTCTCCCTGCCGTCGTCGGTGTCCGCCTCGGCGGCGGCCTGCCGCAGCAGGTGCACCGCGGCCGCGGTCGCGTCGGGCCGCAGATCGGGCAGCGCCAGACGAAGCCCGCCTTCGGCGGGGGGCAGCGCGGCCAGGTGCGGCCGCCGTCCGCCGGCCGTCGCCGGCTGGGGGGCGGGTCCGTATTCGGGGACCTGGGGGGCGGGCACGAGGTGCAGTTGCGGCTGCTCGCCGCTCACCGTGCCGGCTGTGGTGGGGGGGCCGTCGGTTTCGGGGTGCAGCAGGTGCTCGGGCACGCCGAGCCCTTCGCGGACCTCGTCGAAGTACTCCTCGTCCTCGGGCTGTCCGGGCTCCTCGTCGGGGAGGCGGCGGGCGAGGGCGGCCAGGAGGCGCGCGGCGTCACCGTGGCCGTGCCGGGCGGCCTCGGCCACCAGGAACCGGGCCTCGTCCGTCCAGTCAGCGCCCGCGCGCAGTGTGAGCGCGGCCATGCGGAACATCGCTCCCGGGTGACCGGCGGCAGCGGACTCGCCGAGCCAGTCCGCCGCCACGGTCAGCTCACCGCGGCGCAGGGCCTTCGAGCCGAGCAGGTACAGCGAGTTCGCCCGCTCCCACCCGTCCCGGTCCAGCCCGTACAAGCCGCTCAGCGGACCGAAGTCCCCTTGCGGCCGGTCCCAGAAATCCTCCGGCCCGGCCAGCTTCGCCAGCAGCTCCACCAGCCCGGCCGACGCCGGAAGGCCGCGGCTGTCGTCGATCAAACGGGTCACCACCGTCACCTGTCCCTCTTCCTGCGTCCTGATGATTTCCGGTGCGCATCACGGATGAACGCCTGCAGCGCGTGCCGCAGCTCCACAACCGCGTTGTGACGCTCCTGGTGGAGTCGTCGGGCGCGTATGCCGAGGGAGGCGGCGATCTCGATGTCGGTCAGGCCTGCGATCTGCAGCCGCACCACCTGCCGGCGCACCGACGACGGCATCGCCTCGATCGCCCCCAACAGCAGGTCCCGCATCGGGTCCAGGTCCCCGACCGCCACCTGCTCGGGTGACGGGGCGAGCGATGTGGCGGACGACTCCACCCTGTCCCCGACCAGTTCCTGACGGGCCTGCGCGTTCAGCTGGCTGAGCGCCAGGTTCCACGCCGACCTGCGCAGATACGCCGTCAGGTTCACCACGTCACCCAGCAGCCCTTCGGCCGCCCGCGTGATCACGTTGGACACCGCCAGACCCACGACGTCCTCGCACGCCGCCCACGACAGCTTTCCGCTGGTCTTCCCGCGCAGCACCGCCGGCTCCTTCTCCAGGAACTCCAGTGCATCCGCGAACAGCTGTTGGGCCTGCTCGGAGTCGGCCCACCCGCTGCCGCGGCTTCCTTCCTCCCCGGCCGCGCCGGGCTCCACCGCCGCCAACGGCTTGTCCGCGCGTGAGCGCGGTGGTGTCTTGGGCATCTCACCTGCTACCACGGCGCGCGCTCCCTCGGTGAGGGCCACGATCGGTCGGCATCGGGGTCCACCGCCGTGTCGACCTGGATCAGCCCCCGGGGTTCGGCGACCGTCACGCGCACCCGGGAGGGTCCGGACACCTGGACGTGCACCATGACCGGCCCCCGGTCGGCTGCCGCCGGGACCGCGGCGGTCGCGTCTTCTTGAGGGGGTTCCGGTACTGCCGTGCGGGACCTGCGGTCACGCCACAGCTTCATCAGGGCGGCCGCCAGGGCAGCCGCCGCGCCCACAGCCGGGGGGACCCCGGTCCAGTCGAAGGGCATCTGAAGTCGTTCTCCATCTGCGGTCGGTACGGGCACGGATCGCGCCCACGCAACCCAGACAGCCGACCCTCCCCCCTTCTCCCTTCAGCACCTCCCGAATCACCCATTCGAGTGACAGGCGCCCGTCCGCGGCCACCGCGCGTCGACAGCAGCACGGGACGCGGTGGTCAAGGGGGTGTGTGATAGGGCCGCGCCCACGCGGAAGCGCACCTGGTGCGGTGCACGGTGGTGCGCATCATGGCCCCGGTGCGGTGCGGTGCGGTGCGGTACGGTGCGGTGCGGTGCGGTGGGCCCATCGGGTGGAGGCCACCCGATGGGCGCGGTGCGCACCACCGCCGTCCCCGCCGCGAACTAAACGATGGAGAGTCGCACCAGGTGGGCATCGTCCGGTGAGGGGTGGGCGGCGAGGGCCTGGCCCACTGCCACCGCCTCCAGCTGGCGCAGGACCTCGGCGACGTCCTCGTGGTCGTCGGTGAGGAACTGCTGGACGAACTCGGCGACGGAGCGGGCGATGCCCTCCGCCGTATCCGGACCGGTCTGCGCCCACATTCGCAGGGAGGTCACCAGGACTCGCCCGAGGGCCTCCAGGGCGAACATCTCCGTGGACGGCTCGCCTTCTTCCGGGCCGGGCAGGGCGGTGACGGGGACGACGATCCGCTCGACGACGTCGACGAGCAGCTCGGCCATCCGAGGCTCGGCGCCGGCGAACTCCCGGGCTGCTTCGACGTCACCGGCCTGGACGGCCCGGAGGTAGCCGAACGCGCTGATTGCGGTGTGCGGGGTCATCGGGGCGAGCGGCAGGGCGGTGGTCTCGGGCATGACGGCTCCTCACGTACGGCCGCCGCGCGGATCGCGACGGCCTGGTTCTGAGCCTCGGGGAGCCGCCCTGTGGACAGAGTCCGCGCACCGAGGGTGACCACCCACCCCCCTTGTCCAGGTTCCAACGGCCGCGCGTTTCCCCTTGACAGGGTCCGCCAGGTGCGACAAACCGCCCATCCCGCGAGGGGAGAAGTCTCCTTCCCGGCACACTGAGCGACGGCCGGGGAAAGGCCGCTGACAGACCTCGTTCACGATCGTCTCCGAGCTCTGCGCCGCACCCACCACATGATCACGGCTCGATAACGAGCGTCACACCATCGGCTTCAGCGCCACCTGTAACAGGTGAATGCGGAACTCTGCCCGGAGTCCCGCGCCACCCGCGAGGAGCCCGATCATGATGTACGCCAGCAGCGCCCGGCAGCCCGAGCCGGAGCCGGAGCCGCGCCCGACCTGGTCAAGGGGTCCTGAGAGCCCCGCAGACGGCCCGGAAGCCACTGCCGTATCCAGTGCCGTGAACGATTCCAACGTCGTGCCCATCACCGCAGCTCACACCGCCCGTCAGGGGGCCGCTCGGCACGCTGACACCTCTCTCCCTAACCCTGAGACAGCAGCGAAGGGGAAGAAGTCCACTCCCACGGCAGCGAAGGTACGGGCCGATGCTCTGAGGATGCTGGGGTGCGTACGGATAGCCACGGTTCGGCAGATGGCGCAGGTGATCACGGCGGAGGAGTCGGACGGCCGGTCGTACGTGCGCAGGGCCATGGTGGAACTGACGGAGCTCGGGCTGGCGGAGACGAACGGCAAGGACGGCAAGCACCGGATCTGGAACCTGACCCCGGCGGGGCAGAAGGCTCTGGCCGACGGCAACGAGCTGCCACCCCGACCGAAGGCCGGCACCGGAGCGAAGGCGGTCAAAGCCGGGCTCGGCCCGCACGGTCTCGCGGTGACCGACACGATCCTCGCCTACACCGACGCGGTCCTGCGCGGTCGCCGGGAGTACCTGACCGACTGGCAGGTGGAGGTCAACCACGCCATCAAGCAGACCGGCTTGTCCTTCAACACCGACGCCGTCCTCGCCGTGCCCACGAAGACCAGCGAGGTCCGCTTCTTCGAGCTCGACAACGGCACCATGTCTCAGGCCCGCCTCGCGAAGGGGGTCTGGGACTACGAGCGGTACGCCGGGCACCGCGTCTGGGAGGGGGCCCGCGGCACGATCGGGGGGACGTACCCGTTCTGGCAGCGCCACCGCTACACCCGCTCGAAGACCTTCCCGCGGCTGCACGTCGTCCTGGCGGGCAAGGCCGAGCATCTCCTCGACAACCGCCGCCAGGCGCTCACGGCCGCCGTGCAGGGCATCACCATCGCGGTGTGGGTCAACACCCTGCCCCGGCTCCAGCGCGGCGAGCCCTGGTACGAGATCGGCGTCGACGACCCGCACGAGCGCCGCGCCCGCTACCCCGAAGCGGTCGGCCGCTGACCGGTGGCCGGCGCTGGGCAAGCCCAAGGGGAGCCTGGGCAAGCCGTCCAGATGACCGGCTTGCCCACCCCGGCCGGAGGTACTTCGGGCAGGCGGCATCGGTCACGGCCACCCCGGTCGTCCCGGTGAGGGGCTGGCTGACCGATGACGGGTGACCGATGACCGGTCACCGTCTCGGCCGGGAGTTGCATGGACCGGTCACGGCGCTGACGTGCTGGTTGACCGATCGCGGGAGGCGGATCGGTCACAGTCGGCTTGCCGATCGGTCACGGCCGCTGCTGGGCAAGCCCTCGGCTCGGAGGGCTTGCCCAGCGTCCGGATCACGTGGCGGGACGGCTCCCGAGGTTGTGGCGCCACCGTCTGGAACGCGGAGGCCCGGAGCCGGCCGACGCTTCCTCGCTGGCCGTAGACCGGAGCCATGACACGAAACACGCTGCAAGGGGACATGGACGGACTCCAGCGCCACGGCCCCGACGACATGTGGCACGCCCTCACCCGCCTTCACGCTTCCCACCCTGAGCCGCCCGACCGCTTCCTTCCCCATCTGACGCCGGAGGTGCTGCTGTCTCTCACACGGTCGGAACTCCTCTGGAGAGTTCGGGTGGAGCTGGCCGGCGGCGAGACCATGGCCGACCTTTACAACCTGGTGGCGAATCTGATCCCTGCTGCCCTGGAAACGGACGAGCGGCGTGCGCTTTCCGGGGAGACGCTGGAAATCGTGATGGGCACTCGTGACGAACTCACGCTGCACCCGGCCCACGTCCACGGCCTCACCCAGCTCCTGCGCCAGGCCGTCGGCACCATCGGGACCCGCAGCACGCCCGGGGGCGGCCGGTGCTTCCACTGCGACGGCACCGGCCGTGCCCGCCCGCTGTGGGCGGCCGGGCAAGCCTGAGCGCCTGGGCAAGCCGGAGGCGACCCTGGGCAAGCCCTCCGCGAAGAGGCTTGCCCAGGGACGTGGTTACGCCATCGCGGCGGCCACGGTCTCCAGGACGACGAGCTGCTCCGGGTCGACGGGGACGCCGTCGGCCTGGCGCAGCGAGCGGAGAGTGCTGCCGTCGGCGCACAGCCTGCACAGCCCGGCCAGGGGGAACGGGGTGGCCCCGATGAGGGTGTGCGAGGAAGAGCTCTCGTAGACGGGCCGGTAGCAGCCGGGGCACGGCAGGCAGTCGTCGACTCCGTCTCCGGCCGGCGCGTCCGGGCCGAGCTGCGGGACAATCCGCAGGAGGTTCTCCCCGGCCTCGGCCCACAGCCCCATCGGCCGCTCCGCGGACCGCTCGAAGACCACGTCACCGTCCGGGCCTTCGCCGGAACGGACCCGGGCCAGGGTGCCGACGCCTTCGGCGGGGTGGTTCGGGAGGAACGCCAGGACGGTCTTGGCGCCGGGCTCCTCGCTCACGCTGTAGACGTGCCCGCGCCCGGCCTTCATGGCCGCGCCCATCTCGTTCAGGCCCTGGCCGCCGTCGTCGTTGCGCAGGCGCAGCTGCCACGAGGCCGGGGCCCCGTCGATCTCGGCGGGGGAGGAGGTGATCAGGATGCCGTTGCCGGACCGGCGGACGTCCAGGTGCTGCATCCCGCGGACGGAGTGGAACGCGGTGCCGAACCACTCCGTCGGCCGCCCGCCCTCACCGCGCGGCGCGCGCGGCTTGTGCAGCTTGTGTCGTCCCATGCTCTGCCTCGCAGACGTGATCCGTGCACGGGCCGGATCGGTCCGCTGAACCCACAACCGCTGCCCGGCCGCCCAGGCACGCCACAGGCCCGGCCTCCACCCGTTCAGCGCACCTGGGCAAGCCTCCCCGGCCGGGAGGGCCGACGGGCGCATCCCGACCGCAGGAGGGTTGCACCGGAAGGGGGCTGGAGAGGTGTCTGCACGGGTGCACTAGGCGGGGGACCGCAGGTGTGACCGTGAGTGGGACCCCCCGAATCTGGTGATCTTCCATTCGTGCAGGTCAGAGCCCGTGGGCAAGCCCTCTTTGGAAAACGACACCTCTTACCTCGCGATAGCCGAGGGGAGAGGTCTATCCGTATCCCGGGGGCCGGCGGCGGCGCGGAGGGGTACGTGTACCGGTATGGCTCGTGAACGGATCCGGTGGGCCATCGTCGTGGAACGAGCACGGGAGATCGTGGACGGGTACGCGCCGCTCAAGGTCACGTTGCGACAGGTGATGTACCGGCTCGCGGCCGAGGGCGTGCTGCCGCACACGCCGCCGATGTACCGGCGGCTGTCCGCGCAGCTGGCCCAGGCTCGCCGCGAGGGCCGGTTCCCCGACCTGATCGACACCGTCCGTGAAATCCATGTCCCGCCGGCCTGGCCGAGCGCGGACGCCTTCGTCGCCGAGATGCCTTCCTGGTTCCGTCTGGACCGCACGGCGGGCCAGGAGCACGCCCTGTACGTCGCGTTTGCCGACTGCGGGGAGCTGAGCAGTTACTCTGACCTGCGCTGATACGTAGATTACATGTCCGCGATGATGTTGGTAAGGCGGGCTGATGCCGATCCCGGATTTCCCCAGTGCTGCTCTTCGCCGCAGTTGGTGCAGAAGTTGTGCGAGAGCCTCTACGCCCCGTGGGCCTCGATTGAAGGATCTGCGTGGCCAGTGGCGGGTCGGCCGACCATCCGATGACCTCGACGACGTGAGCTGGCTCCGCCGAGGATCGACCCGAATCCGAGCCGCCTGCTCGTCATGCTCGGTCGGTCCGGGATGACTTGCACATACACGGGCAGCCCCTGACGAGACCCACTCAGTCCGGGGTGGGCAGATCGATCGAGGCGAGCTTGGCCGGGTCGACGACGATGTGGATGCCGGTGATCCGGCCTTCGATGACGTTGAAGGCGATGATGGAGAGTGGGCTTCCGTCGGGGCTCCAGGACATGTGGCCGGGGATGCCGTTGACCAGCACGTGCCGTTGGCGGGCGACCTCGCCGGAGAACATGCGGGCGCCGCCGGCGACCTTCGTGGCGCCGAGGGTGACGACCACGCCATCGGGGGTGTCGACGGTCAGCTTCACGTTCGGGTCGAGGACACGCAGGAGCGCTTCGAAGTCGCCGCTGAGGGCGGCGGCGCCGAATGCCTGGACGACCGCTCGGTGCTCGCGGCTGCGGCCCGCCGGCTGGTCCGTGGCTTGGACCTTACGGCGGGCACGGCTGGCGACCATCTTGGTGGCGTCGGTGGATTTGCCCAGGATCTGGCCTATTTCTTGGAACGGGACGGCGAACATGTCGTGCAGGACGAACGCCAGGCGTTCGCTCGGGGTGAGCGAGTTGAGCACGACGAGCAGGGCGAGGCCGACCGAATCGGCCAGTGCCACCTGCTCGTCCGGCGCGGGGAGGTCGTCGGGCACCACCACGAGGTCCTCGAACTCTTGCCCGTACGGAGTTTCGGGGCGGGCTTGGCGGGATCTCAGGAGATCCAGGCTGATGCGGCCGACCACGGTCGTCAGCCAGCCTGCGAGGTTGTCAATGGTCGCCTCGTCCTGGCGGACGAGGCGCATCCAGGCTTCCTGGACCACGTCCTCGGCATCGGCGTACGAGCCCAGCACGCGGAACGCGACGGCGCGCAGCCGGTCGCGCTGGGCTTCGAACGCCTCGGTCACGAGGCCGGACGGCTGGGCGGTCACGGCTTTCGCTGCTGACGGAGCGAGACTCGGTTACCGTCCGGGTCCACAGCCTCGACGCGAACCCCGAACGGGTAGTCCACGGGCTCGGACTCTTCGAAGAGGACGCCGCGTCGGCGCATGATCTCGAAATCCTTTCGCAAGTCCTCGGATTCGAGGATCAGCGGACCGGGCGCGCCCGCGCCGCCCGGCTGTCCCGCGGCCGGCGCATGCGACCACAGGATGATTTGCACCGGGCTGTCGGGCATGCCCACGGCGAGGAAGCGTCCGTCGGGCCCCGGGAAGTCGAGCCGCTTCTCCAGGCCGAGTCCCTCGGTGTAGAACTCCAGCGCGCGGTCCTGATCGGTGACGTAGATCGTCACGTACATGATGTTGGTCAGCATCCGGTTCTCGATTCACTCGTTGGTGTGGCGACCGTTTGTACTTGGCCGTCACACCTATGACGAATGCCGGCGGGAGAAGGTAACAGGACCGATCCGTCCGAGCGGATACCGGGCCTGGCAGGGCATCTCGGCCGCCGGCGGCCGAGATGCGGAGAGCCGTGGCGGTCAGACGGACTTGATGAGCTGGGCTTCGAGGTCGGCGATCCGCCGGTCCTGGAAGCGGTTGTTGGAGCGGGCTGCCTTAAGGCGTTCTTCCAGGGTCCGGTTGTCCTCGGTGAGCTTGCGGACCCGCTGCTTCAGTGAGGTGTTCTCGGTGGTGATCCGCAGGATGGATTCCTGGGTCCACTCGGCTTCCAGGTCGCGGATCTGGCCCAGGAGTTCACCGATGCGGGTCCGTTGGGCGAGGATCTCGGCGGTCGCGGCCTTGAGTCCGTCCTCGGCGTTCAGGGCCCGCTCGCGCCAGGACGCCTCGCGGCCGTTGGCCGCGGCGGTGGTGGCCTGGCCACGGGCGTGACGAGCGGTGGTCATGGCTGCGGCGACGGCGTCGCGGGCCTCGGGGTTGGAGTAGATGAAGGTCCGTGAAGCGTCGGCCCGCCGGGCGACCGCGGCGACGGTGACCGGGGTCTTCTCCTTCTGGAGCTGGCGGAGGGCGGCGAGGACACGCTCCAGGGTGGCCCGGCCCGCCTGGCGGCGGGCGGCGTGGGCAGCCGATGTCCTCGGTGCGGGGGCGGTCATGCCGGGATCCCTTCGGCGTCGTCGTGCTCGTCCTGGTCGTCGGTGCTCGTCTGGGCCAGGTCGGAGGCCCTGAAGACGGTGCTCCAGAGCCGTTGGAAGTAGTCCTGCGGTCGTCTCAGGTCGAGTGCGAGCGCGTCGTCCAGGAGACCGAGGCCAGCGAGGGCCTTCTCCAGTCCGTCGATCGCCCGGCCGGTCGGCTCGAAGACTTTGTGCAGGTAGTCGGCCGTGGCGTCGTCGGGAGACCGCTCAGCGATGGACATCCACTGTTCGCGTTTGCGGCGCCAGTAGAGGAGGTCAGCGCCGGAGAGGACGAACTCCTTGCAGTTGTGGCAGTCGAGGTTCCAGGGGCAGGCGTCGCCGTTGACGACGGGCTGGAAGGTGCACAGGCCGCCCTCGGCGGGGGTGCTCCTGCGGCTGAGGTCGATGGCCAGGGCCTGGGCTTGGGCCCGTGACATGGGTTCGGTGGTGCCGGAGATGAGCGCTCCGGGGTTAGGGGCGCCGGGGCCGGTGACCCAGACGTGCTGGAGCACGTCCTCGATCTCGCTGGACGCGACCTTCGCGTAGTGCTCGGCCATGCGCTGGGAGACCTGGCCGAGGTAGCGCTTGATGTGGTGCAGGCCGGCGCCGTGCCTGAGGAGGTTGGTGGCCAGGGTGTGACGGGCCTGGTGAGAGACGTAGTGGCCGAGGTCGAGTTGGTCGACCCAGGCCCGGAACTGGGTCTGGAAGTGGCTGTAGGAGATGGGCTTGGTGCCGCGCGGGTTGCGGACACGGGTGGGGAAGAGGGCAAGGTTCTCCCGCTCGGCCGCCGTCGGCGGGCGGCCGTGCCGCTGGGTGAACCGGGCGATGGTTTTGCTGCGGCGCTCGGCGAGCCGCTGGAAGACGCGCTCAGGGATGCGGATGGCCTGGTCGTAGTTGCCGACCTTCGTCTGGTCGTGCCAGAGCATCGGCAGGCCGTTGTGCCGGGCGGTGCACTCCAGCTTCAGCTTGATGACCTCGCTCGCCCGGCGGCCGGTGGCGATCAGGGTTTCCCAAATATCGCGCAGGCCCCCGTCGTGCGTGTCGAACTCCTCATCGAGCTGCCGGAGGTTGCCGTCGTCTGCCAGGGCCCGGGCGACGTGGTCGGGGAAGGGGCGCCGGCCGACGCTGCGGTAGTTACCGCCCGCCGGGGCGGCGACGATGAACTCACGGGCCAGGCCAATGCGCTCGCACTCGCCGGACTCCAGGACCGTCCGCAGGATTCTGCGGACAGCGCCGAGGACAAGGACGCGGGTGCTCTCCGTGACGACGGAGGGTTTCCCGTCGCTGCGGTGGACCCCCAGGGCCTCCAGGCCGTGGCGTTCACGATGCTTGAGGTCGGCGACGAACCGGTCCATGTTTCCGGGCTGCAGGAGGGCGGGATCGTGACCGCCGTCGCGGGCGTCGGCTTCGAGGAAGGCGCTCAGGAAGACGATGCCGCGGCGGGCATGGTCGAAGGTGGCACCGGTTCGCGGACACTTCGGCGACCGCAGGATCGCGGCGAGGTAATCCCAGAGGACGTCGCGGAGCCAGCGCTGGGAGACGCCGGTGAGGTCGTAGTGGCTGATCCGGCCGGGGAAACGGATCCCGAAGTGGTCGGTCTCGATGAAGCCCGCCTCGCGAGCGGTCTCCGGAGTGAAGTAGATCAGCCGGAGCTCGTTGAGGGTCTCCCGCGCGATCATCTGCGTGAAGTGCGTGCACTGGTCGAGATCGATGTCGACCACGGAGCCGAGGTCCCGGTCGCGGCAGAAGTTGACCAGGGCCTGGACCCAGGGCAACGGCCAGCGGGCCCGGTCGCCCTCGGTGTGCCTGTACAGGCCCCACTGGATCTCGGCCTTCACCAGGGGCCGCAGTCCGCGAAGGTTCACCTGTCCGTGCAGGGTCTCCGAACGGGCCGTGCGGCACCACTGATCGAAATGCCGCCGGTCCGCGTAGGTGACGGGCACCGGTTTGCCGTAGACCTCGTAGTAGCGGGCCCACTTCTCGGGCAGGGCGGCGCCTCCGGGGTTGCCCTCGCGCCGGTAGAACAGCTCGTGCCAGCGACAGAGCTTCAGCGGACTCGTCGCCAGGTCGCGGCAGCTGGCCACCGGGCAGGAGCCGTAGCCGTCGAACGGCGACTGCTCCAGCACCCACGATGCGAAGTCCACCGGCGGCTTGTCCGGGCGGTTGCGGTTCTGCCACCGGCTCGCATGGCGGCGGCAGAGCTGACGGTCCTTGCTGGTCGCCGGGCAGCCAGGGCAGATCAGGCAGGGAACCTGGCCCACCCAGCGGGCCGCCTTCAGCGGCGTCGCGGCCGCCAGGAACTCGGCCCGGTTGCCGCCGGTGTTGCGTACTTTCGCCCATTCCCGGTCGTGCTGGAAACACAGCTCGACGCTGTGCTGGCCTGCCGGGCGCTCGCAGTCGCCGACCCGGCACTGCCATCGATAGACCGGGTGGTCAGGCGGGACGACGAGGAGTTCACCGCGGAACAGCGGGGCGAATCGGGGACCGTTGACCAGGGCCGTCAGTAGTTCGAGCCGGTCACTGGTGACGCGGGCCGGATGGTCGAGGAAGAGCGGCAGCACGGGGTCGGGTCGGCTCATGACAGCCCCCAGACCTTGTCCAGAGCGGCAACGAAGTGAGGATCGTGGAGGTCGACGTGTGCGTAAATCTCGTCCAGGACCTGCGTCGATGCCCAGCCGCCGGCATCACGGGCGACGACCAGGTTGCCGTCCGAAGCGTCGAGCACGGATGTCGCGAACGAGTGGCGAAATGCGTGGGGTTTGATCTTCCCGAGTCCGGCGCGGGCCGAAGCCCGGCCGAGCATCCGGCGGGCGCCGGCCGTCGCCCAAGGCTGTCCCGCCCGCGGCCCGTGGAGCTGGACCATGAGCATGTCGTGGGCCGGATCCCGCGGATACTCGCTGGTCATGTAGTCGAAGTAGGAGTGGACCATCTGCGGGCTGACGCGCTTGATCAGGCCGCCGGTGACCACTCCGTCCTCCAGCGACCAGGGGTACTTGGTCTTCGCGGCGGCCTGGTTGGAGTTCCCGATCCGGTGGCAGATGTGGACATGCGGTGCCCGGCACTCTCCGCAAGCAGCACCCTCACGAAGGTGCAGGTCGGGGAGATGGAGTCCGCAGAGCTCGCCGATGCGGAAGCCGCCGTCGCTCAGCCAGTCGACCGTCATCCGGTCGCGTGCCGCGGCCACGGCGCTGATCAGCCCTTCCCGGGCGCCCTCGGGCAGCATCTTCGGGTGCCGGCGCCGAGGCCGCTTCGGCGCCAGAGGGTTCGCCGGCATCGTCTGGATCACGTGCCCCAGCAAGGCCCGGTCCCGGTCGACCCGCGTCGGCAACCGGGACACGTTCAGGGCCATGCCGAGCGCGGCGTTGACGCCCAGCGACGCCCGGTGCAGGTAGAAGCCCTTCAAGCAGGCTGCTGCCACCGACAGGGCATCCTTTCCGTACGGCTTCTTGCCCAGCCGCCACGGTTCTCCGAGAGGCATCAGGACCTCGGCACCGACGATGCCCATGTACCGCTCAAGATCACGCAAGGCCACGGTCTCCAGCGGCAGGCACTCACGCTCCAGCCACCGCAGATGATCGACCAGCACGTACGCGTACGTCCTCTGCGTGCCCGAGTCCTCGTACTTCCGAAGGAAGCCGTCCGCCGCCCGATGCTCCGTGCCCTCCGGCCACACGATCGTCCAGGACCGTCGATCACCGGCCCGTCGGATCTCCTGCACCCGGAGGTCGCCTATCACTATCTGCCTTGCCACAACTCTCCACACCGACCGCCGAAACGTGACGGACATCCCGGAGCCGGTCGGTAAACGGATCCAGAATGCCCAGGTCACAGGCCATCACGAACATCACGAACAGCCCAAACTGCGGTCGGTAAAGTCGCGGCGGAGAAGGACACCCTGCGGCAGCAGCTGACCGGCTGGCTCGAGTTCGCGGGCATCCCCGTGCTCATCGTCCGCGGCTTCAGCTCCCAGTCCTACGCCGACGTCGTCCGCGACCGCGTCGCCCACGAGCAACGCGAAGCCCACCTTGCCGTGGTCGGTGATTTCGACTGCTCCGGCGAGGACATCGAGCGCGACTGGGTGGAACGGACGGGCTGCTGGGACTCGGTGACCCGGGTGCTGCTCACCTACGAGCAGATGCGCGCGTACGGGCTCCCGGCGACCGAGGGCAAGCGCGGCGACCCGCGGTGGCCGGCCTTCGCCCGCCGCTACGGCTTCGACATCCAGCACCCGGTCCAATGGGAAGTGGAGGCACTGGAGCCGGACGAACTCCAGCGCCTGGTCCTCGCCGCCGTCGACCCGTACATCGACCGCGACGTCCTCGCGCAGCAGATCGCCCGCGAGGAACGGCAGCGCCGCGCCCTGGAGGGGTTCGCCGGTCGGTGGGGCGCGGTGAGTGAGGGGCCGTCATAGCTAAGTGGGTAGGCGGCGCAGGGCGCGTGCGGCTTGGGCGAACGAGGCGTGGCGCTCGCCGGTGTTTTGGACGTGCCAGAGCCTGTCGGTGTCGCGGGCTTGCAGGGTTCCGAGGTAGTCCTCGGGCTGGCAGCAGCGCGGGGAATACAGACACCAGACGGGGCGGTCGGTGTCGTTCGGGCGGATGCACTCGATGGGGACGGCGTCGATGGTCGTGGTGAAGATGTCACCCCAGCTCCGTGGGTCTGTGCCGGAGGCGTGGCCGCCGGACGGCAGATCCGGCGAGGGACGAGGGCTCATGGGCAGAGATCCTTCTGGGTAGGGCAGGCCAGTGGGTCAGAACTGGCTTGTCGCGCCACCGCGGATTTGGTGCAGCAGGGGAGAGGCTGGGTTGAGCAGGGTGCGGAGCTGGGGCAGGGCCAGGGCTTCGTGGCGCAGCACCAGCCCTGTGGTCAGCAGTTCTGTTACGGGCTCGGCAAGTTCGGGAGGGAGCCAGGCGGCCGCGGTGTGTGCATCGTCCGTGGTGGCGGGCGGGTGTACGCGGGGCGTTTGGTTGAGCAGGGCCTGGTAGAGGCCGAGGGCCGGCTGCAGCGGGGGTAGACCGGCGGCGCGTGCGCGTTCGCTGGCCTTCTGGGCGCAGCGCAGTCCGTCGAGATCGAGGTCTGCGTACAGCAGCATCGTGTTCACGGGGTGGTGGCGTTCGCGGAAGGAGGTCAGTGCGGTGGGGAGGGAGGCGATGAGGTGGTCGCCTTCGCCGAAGGCGAGCCATCCGACCTGGCTGCGGTCGGGCCAGGTGCCGAGGATCTCGCGGAGGCTGGTGAAGGCGGCGGTGTTCTCCACGATGAGTAGCCAGGGTGCGGGCCCGAGTTCGAACATGGCTAGCGGGGCGGGTGTGGGCCGGGCACGCAGGTGTGTGGTGAGGTTGAGGAAGCCTTTGGTGACGAGGTGGTGGCGCTCGATGTTCTTGAGACGTTTCTCGTCGCCGTACAGCTGGTAGGACCGGTCGGCGAGTGGGACGACCTCGGCGTCCGGCTCGTCGCGCAGCAAGGCGTTGATGGGGCCGAGCAGCGCGTGGTCGGCTGTCGACAGGTACATGGTGGTGGCGAAGGCCAGTTGTTCGACGTATGCCCTGGGGGTGGGTTGTCGGCCGGGAGGTCGGGTGGCCGGGGGGCGTCGGACCCAGCGGGGCAGGGGTGGGTGGGCGCTGTGGTCCCAGCCGTCTTTCCCTTTGGGGAGTGTGGCCAGGCCGCGGGTGGCCAGGGTGCGGGCGGCGTCGGCGAGGATGCGGCGCCGCCGTGGCGAGTTGGCCAGGCTGGAGTCGCCGGCGTCCGCGGCGCCCGCCAGCGCGCCGAAGTCGACGCGCTGGCGGGTCTGCGTGGTGAGGAGCGCAGCCATGCGGTCGGCGGCACTCACCCTGCCGCCTGCTCGGGGGCGTCGCTCGCCTGGTCCGTCTCGGGGGCCACGGCAGAGCGCCGCAGGAGATGGGCGGAGGTGATGTTCTCGTCCGGGGCGCGGGTGACGCCTGCTGCGACGGCGTCGCCGTACCGCTCGAGGATCTGCACGTAGCGGCGCCTTGTGCGCAGGTCCACTCCGTTGCGCATGCGGATGATGAGGGGGAAGCGGCCGAGGGCGGGGAGGTCGTTGGAGCCGGTGGTGTACACGAGCTGGATGCCGTGGGCGGCGGCGACGCGGCGCTGCAGGTCGACGAAGGGTCCGTAGTTCGCCTTGCCGAAGGGGTTGTCCAGTACCAGTGTGCCCACCCCTCCGGGGATGCGCCGGTCGCGCTGGGCGGCCCGCATACGGGCGAGCGTGCAGTACAGCAGCACGGACACGGTCAGCAGTTCGCCGCCGCTGAACTTCTGGATCTCGGTGACGGATTCGCGTTCGATGGTGTCCAGATTCTGTGCCGGTTTGATGATCTTCGCGATGATGTTGCCGCGGCCGCCGAGCGCGGCCAGGACCAGACGCTTGGCCAGGGTCATCGCCTCGGGCAGTGCGCTGGCCCGCCCTGCGGCGCTGGCGGGCAGGGAGACGATGAGCCGGTTGACCTCGGCGGAGAGCCGGCGCGCGAGTTCTTCGCCACGGGCACGCTGGCGCAGCTCCAGGGATACGAACCGCTGGCGGGACCAGCTGCCCAGGTTCGTGGGGAGGAGGGAGTGGCGTGCGACCTCTTCCACGCTGTCCAGGACGGCTTCGACCGTGCTCGCGCAGGCATCCACGACCCGGGCCTGGTCCTCGGCAGACTCTGCCAGCAGCCCGATGACCTGCCGCTCGCGTTCCTCGATGTCCTCCAGGAGCCCCGCGAGCCGGGTGGGGGCGGTGAGGTCGTGCTGCAGGCGCTCCCGCAGCCGTCCGTCGACGACTGGCAGGTACTCGGGCTGGACGGCGAGCTGTTCCACCTTGTGCACGTCCCTGCGCAGGGTGCTCCTGGATCGTTCGACGGTACGGCTGGCCTGGTCGACTGCGTGAACGCGAGAGTCCTTGATCTGCTCGGCGTTCAGCGGTTGGAGGGACGGTGCGGTCACGGAGGACAGCCCGTTCTGTTCGAGCAGGAGCGCGTCGACGGTCATCTCCGGCGCGGCATCGGTGTCCTCTGCAAGCCCCTGGTGGTCTCCCGCTGCCCTGAGGGCGCTGGCCGACTGCCGGAACTGAGCGGCATGGCCAGCTGCCTGGTCGGCGCGGCGGTGAATCTTTTCGGCGTCCAGGTGCCGCACCTGGGCCAGCCTGCGGTCTTCCTCCAGCAGCTGCTGTGCCGTCTTCAGTTCCTCGCACGCCTGCTGGGCTGTGGGGAAGGAAAGCCGCGTGGCGCCCGGGATGTCATCGAGTGCTGCGGATGCTGTCCCGTGGGCTTGGGCGGCCTGGCAGACCAGCACGTCCGCTTCGACCTCGGCCCGGTCCGCGTCCTTGTGAGCTTGCTCGGCGGCGGCGATGCGGGCAGTGAGACGCTCGGCATCCATCGCCATGGCCTCTTCCACGAGTTCCGCAGCTCGCACGCGGGCCGCGGAACTGGCCTCACCCAGTTTCTCGTTGATGGCCTTGATGGCCGCATCGGCAGCGGCGAGCCGCTGCTGGAGGGCGGTATCACTGATGCCACCCTGCCAGTCTCGCCGAGCCTGCAGCCAGCGCTCTCGCAGAGCCTGCACGCTGCCGTCCGGCAGGGCGGCAGGACGGGCCGCGACGATGACTTCAGTAGACAGCTCCTGCCGGATCTCCTCTGCCCAGCTGGCCCAACGGCTCGCCCGTTCTTCACAGTGGCGCAAAGCCTCTTCCGCGGTCCGCTGTTGGTGTTGGGCGTCACGCCAGCGCCCCTTGGCCGTCTGGGCAGTGCAGCGGTGCTCCCGCGCGCCTGCATGGGCCTGCTGCCGTTGCGCTGCCCAGTGCTCGACCGCTCGGGCCGCCTCGACCAGCGACTGGACCTTGGGGAGCGCCGCCGCGAGATCCATCAGCTGTTCCGTGTGACGCTTCAGCCGTTGTTCTGCCCTGCAACGGGCATCCTCGGTTTCGGCTTCCAGGCGGACCAGAGAGCTCGCTTGCTCGGTGAGCGTGTTCATTTCCTCGTCGAGTCGGCCGAGGAGTTCCTCCAGTCTTGCCCGGGCACATGTGCCGAAGGCTTCCTCATGGGACTGCAGCCGGGCGATGAGCGCGCGGTCGGTCTCCCGCCGCTGGATGATCGCCGCAAGGCGCTCCTCCACGGTGCCCAGGCGGGTGGTGACGCGCTGCAGTTCTTCCTCACCGGCTTGGGCATCGAGTACCGAGCGGCGCACGGGCAGGACCGCGATATCACCGGGGGGCCGGGACAGCAGGGCGCGGGCCTGGATGTCTGCGGCGACGGAGACGACCGTAGGCAGTGCGACATCGGCCTGCCGTGCCAGGGCCACCAGATCCCCTCCGGGGACCGGCCCGCAGATGACCACTCCTGCGATCAGATGGGGGATGGCCGCGATGACGTCGTCGTGCTGGTGGGTGGGCACCGTCTCACGCAGGAACTGCACCCCGGAGACCGCGTTGGCACCACGGTGCCGCAACGCGTCGACGGCCTGTTCGACCTCACGGGGAGGCGGACAGAACCCGTCACGCATCAGGGCCTCGCGAAGCCGTTCGTCCTCACCTGCCCGGGCCCGCTCAGAGGCCAGCTCCATGTCTGCATTCGCCACTTGGTCAGCGAGCAGGTCAACGAGATCGGCGCCGGCCTCGTCCAGATCAAGTTCGCTCGCCGTATCCGCGATTCCGGCCAGTTCCCGCAGGCGCGGCACACCGGCCAGGTCACGGCGCTCTCGAGTGAGCGTGTTCCATTGCTCCCACACCTGGTCGTGCTGCTGCCGTACCGCACTGAGCCGGCCGGCGCACGAGACCCGTTCCGCAGCGATGGTGCTCGCCTGCTCGCGGGCCGCCTCCAGCTGCCGCCTGGCCTGGTCCGCCTGCTCCTGGGCTCCCGATTCCTCGTGGGCAAGCCGCTCTAGTGCCTCGTGCGGCTCCTCAAGCTCACCGAGGAGACCGGTTCGGCGGGCAGCCGTGAGCTTCGCCTGTTCTTCCCCGTGATGCTCCTCCGCGGACGCGGCAAGACTCTCGGCACGGCCGACCGCAGCCACCGCCTCCTCATATTCCTGCTCACCCTCCGAAACCAGCGAGGCGGCCCTCTCGGCTTCACTTCGGGTGCGGTCCCTCTCGTCGGAGAGCCGGGCAAGGCCCTCTTCGAGCCTGGCGTACAGGACGGCACCACCCTGTTCCATGGCCTCACGCAGCGGGGCCTGCTCGCTGTGAGCGCGGGCCAGCAACTGCTTGGTCTCGCGGCGCTCGTCCTCCTGGTCCGCCAGGTCCATCAGCACCGGGACGGTCTTCCAGGCAGTGGCCTCCTGCGCCGTCTGTCCAGCCTGCTCCTTGTGCGCGGCGTGCTCACGCCGG
This sequence comes from Streptomyces sp. NPDC048331, assembly GCF_043201215.1. NCBI lineage: Bacteria > Bacillati > Actinomycetota > Actinomycetes > Kitasatosporales > Streptomycetaceae > Streptomyces > Streptomyces sp. NPDC048331. The sequence goes on from NZ_JBICYT010000032.1 coordinate 73,120, forward strand.
AGGTCGTCCGTACGCAGCCGCTCGGCCGCCTCCCGTACGGCGACCACATGCTGTTGGCGCTCTGCGACCCGGCCCTCGGCCTGCTGCGCCTCGTGCGCGGTGGTTTCGGCCTCCTGCCGCAAGGTGGTCGCCTGCTGTTCACGGTGGTCGGCTTGTCCCTGGACGTGCTCGCTCGCGCGCCGGGCCAGCCGGGCCTGCAGAGATAGTGCCTGCTCGGCGGCGGCGACCTCGGCCGTGGCCTTCCGTACCGGCCGCAGCAGCAGGAGAGCCTTGGCGAGAAAGCGCTCTTCCAGTTCGCGGCCTGGCCGAGCGGCCAGCTTGTCGGCGTGGTGGGACAGCGCTGCCCGCGCCGCGGTGGGCGCAGCATCGTCGACGACCATGTCGATGAGGAAGTCGACGAACTCCTCGGCAGTGCCGAACTTGAACAGTTCGGTGATGCCGCCCTCCTCCTGGTTCATGGCCTTCTGCATCCGGAACACCTGAGGATCCAGGCCGTGGCTGGTCAGCTGCTCCGCCCAGTCGTACTGCTCGTCCGCGACGACTAGCTGCAGCCTCCCCTCCACCTTGTTGGCCGCCTCCAACGCCTTGACGTACATGCTCATGGTGAGCTGGCCTTCCTCACTGCGCACGGGCAGGGAGTCCAGCTCGAGCCCGCCGGGCTGCGGCCGCAGCAAGTACCAGCGGCGCTCCAGCCGCTCCCATCCGCTGCTCACATCCGCGGGGCGCTGCCGGTCCCGCCACTGGTAGACACCGCCGGTGAGCAGGACGGCGCCGGATGCGGGCCGTTCGGAGTCTGCCCACTCGGCGATCACGTGGGAGACCTGCCCGTCGGGGATGTACTCGGCCAGCGACTTGGCCTTGGCCGCCCCGATGAAGTCCTTCTTGGCGGGCAGCAGCAGGCTGAACAGGAGCGCGAGCAGGCTCGACTTGCCGCCGCCGTTGCGCAGCCACAGGATCACGTCGACCGGATGCATAGGACGGCCGTTGAGCGAGCTCGGCCCGCCGGTCAGGTCCAGGACCAGCGACTTGAAGCCGGCCGCACGGTGGCCGACGTTCTCCAACCGAAAACGCAGGAGTTGCAGCATGGGTCAGTCCTCCTCGGAAAGGTGGGCGCGGCGCAGGTCACACAGCGCCGCGTAGGCGGCAGAGCCGGCTGCTTCACGTACGTGGACGCGGCAGCGGTGGGCGAGGCGGTAGTGCCCCGGCCCGAGCTCGCCGGCGCGGTAGGCCATGCCCTGCTCCACGAGCCAGTGCATCGCCTCCCTGATCACGTGCTGGGTGCTGGAGCGCGAGAGCTGCTTTGTCGCCGTCAGGCTGGAGGGCGATAGCTTGGCGTACACCCGCCAGGCGGCCTGCAGCTCCGAGTGCGGCAAAGTCAGGCCGTCCGCGCCCACGGCCTTCTCGCGGAGCTTGTCCGTGAGCCGCCGCAGGAAGTCGTCTACGTCGGTGATCGAGATCCGCTTGACAGTGTCGTCCTCGAGATCCGCTGCAGTGGGGTAGGCACGGGCCGCGATGGCCATGTGGGCGAGCCCGAGGACGAGCCGGTCGTTGACCCCCAGCTTGGGATGGTCTTTGAGACGGTAGGACAGCCAGGACCCCTCCCTGGGGTGCAGGATCAGCCCCTCGACCAGGTGCGCCTCCATCACGTCCAAGTCCAGGCCGTCTGCGCCCGCGTCCACCGCGTCGCGGAAGGGCCCGTCCATGCGGTAGCGGTGCAGCAGGTCCCGGTACTGCGGGAGCCCCATGGGACGAAGGCGCGGCTGACAGCCGAACCGGACGAGGACCGAGGCGTCGGTCAAATCGGCTTGGGAGTACGCGTACGTGCTCGTGGTCATGCCAGGACCTCCATGTCGTCCTCAGCGCGGGTGGGATCGGGAATCAGAGGCTGGGCTGGAACGAGCAGCAGGTCACTGCCGGCAAGCGGGCCGAGATCGAACACAGCACCGTCGTCGAGGACCACCAAGTGCTCGCCGAGCAGATCAGCCAGCTCGTCCACTGCCTCGTCCTCCTCACACCCCTCGGGATCGGGGGCATAGGCCCGAAGCACGGAGACAGCCAGCAGGTCTGCCGCCTCCACGGCATGCTCCAGAGCCACCTCGAGCAGCTGGGAGAGCCGAACCGGAGCACGCAGCGACTCCATGAGCACCGCGCGGGCGGCAGCGAAGTCCTCGTCGCTGTAGACGGACAGTTCGCCAGCTTCCTCGGCGATCAGCTCGATCTCCTCGTCGGGTACCGCCTGCTGCGCTTCCCGCGCCGGGGCCAGCAGGGAATCCCACCAGTCCCGAAGCCGCGGCAGGTGTGAGACCACCGGCCCGCCGACCGCATCGGCGAACACGCTCGCCACCGCCTCGGCCTCCTCGACCCCGAGGCCAAGCACCGGCTCCAGCACGTCTTCCTTCATGCCGACGAGCGCCAGGCGCGGCGGAGGACGGAAGCGCTGCTCGGCCTGGGAGCGCAGAAAGGCCGGACGGGCATCGATGACCTTCGCCAGCAGCTGCGTGTGACGCAGATGAGCCCGGCCCAGCAACTGCAGGACCCGCTCGCAGGTACGCCGTACGTCCCAGTCCTCCACCTCGTTGCGCACCCCGCGCATGTACTCCATTAGCTCGCGCTCCACACTCTGGCGCTCACCAAGGTGGAATCGGGCCGCCTCCAGCAAAGCGGGCACGTCCCGGCTCCAGTCCACCGCCCGCACGTCACGCTCGGTCTCCTCCAGCACTGCCCGGACTCGCTCGCAGTACACGAGGGACAGCTTGAGGCTCTCCGCCGCGCTTTCCTCGGCTCGTCCCCATCGACCGGTTGCCACCTGACGACGCAGCATTGTGTCCTTCGCTGCCTGCTCGTCCTCCAGGTCGTGCTCCAGCCCGGAAAGCAGCAGGTTGATCGCCGGAGTCGTGGCCCGCAGCACGGCCTGACCACGTCGGCCGAAACCCTCCTCAAGCATCCGCAGTGACAGGGTGACCCGGCTGTGCCCCTGCCGGTAGTCGCTGTAGGAGACCTCGAACTCCGCCCCATCCTGAGCGTCGTTCAGCAGCTCACGCAGGACGAACCGAGCCACGGCAAGGTACTCGGAGGCATCCCGCCCGGGGGCTGCAGATGCCGCCAGGGACGCCAGGAAGGTCACCACCTCCTCAGTGGTCGCCTCCGCCTCCATCTCTTGTCGGCTCACCACCGCTTCCAGCGCCGCCAGCGCGAGCGTTCGAGGGTCGTAAAGCCCATCGGGGAAGCGCTGCCAAGCCTGGCGCTGATCAATCCGGTGCAGCGGTGCTCCGCGAGCCAGGACCGAACTGCGCCGAACGAAGCCGACCTCGGCCACCAGTGCCCGCCACTCATCAACCCCATCGGGGACTGCCGATGGCGAGGCGAGCAGCCGTCGCTCCTCCCGGTCCAGCAGGGCCTGAACCATTGAGTCGAAGTCGTCTCCTGCGCGGGCCGAGCCATGGAGGAACGCCTTGTTTCCTGTCATACCGTCAGTGGAGCAGCAGGCACTGACAAACAGACCCAAATTAGGGCAGATCGGTAACTCGTCTGGTGCGCAGGCAAAGGGATGAACCTATGGCCCCACAAGGCGTGCTGGCCAGCGGGCGAAGGCCCCGGGCGGGATGCCCAGGGCCTCGGATACCGGTCCGGTTCAGGGACCAGTCAGGCCCAGTCCACGCCCAGCTTCGCGAGGGCGGTGAGTTGGTCGGCGGTGAGTTTGTCGCGCCGGCTCTTGGTGTTGGAGACCCACACGCCGAGCTTCACTACGACCGGCTCCGCCTCGCCCTCGACCGCGATCTCCTCCCCGTGGGCCCTTGGGACGGGCCGATGGGCGCCTTCCCGCTCCACCCACTGCGCAAGGGCTTCCAGGCCCCGCTGGAACGCCTGCTGCGCCTTGCTCGGCCCCTTCGCCGCACGGCTGGCCGCCGGGGCCGGAGGCGGCGCCTGGTCGGGTTCCACGCCCAGCGCGGTTAGCCGTGCCTGCTGTTCGGGCAGCAGGCACGCCCAGTTGGCCGGCTGCTTCTGCTGCTGGAGCCACCGGCCGATGTCGTCGCCGTCCCACAGCACGCCCAGGGCGATGTCGGGCAGCTGCCCGTCGGCGTCGACCAGGTCGGCCAGGACGCGGCAGTGGCGCTGCCAGTCGAGTGGCCAGGGGCAGTTCCAGTCCTTGTCGATCGCGGCGAGCTGCGCGGCCCGGGTCGTGGCGGTGTCCTCGTCCTTCCCCAGCCCGTTCTTCGCGCCCTTCCTGCGGAGGTTGGCCATGTACTGCCCGATGGGCACCATTGCGTCGTCCTCGCCCCACACGGCGTCCTGCCGGGGCGCGAGGTGCCCGGTGGCCCGCCGGTACGACCGGAGCACGGCGAGCTTGGCCTCCCACGCCTCCTCGCCGGGCTCCCAGACCATCCCGGCCTCCGGCGCGTCCAGGAGCGTCTTGCGCCGGTCCTCGAGTTCGCCAGCGCGCAGGGCCTTGCGCTGCTGGTGCACCCACCGCCCGAGGGGGAACGCCTTGGTGACGCCGACCTCGACCTCCACGTCATACGGGACGGCGTAGAGACCGGTGATCTCGTTCTCGGCGCGCCACCGGATGAGGGCCTGGTAGCCCTCCAGCCAGACCAGGGACTCTGGCCGGTAGACGCGGGTGCGCAGGAACGCGGCGATGGTGGCGGGGTCGCGGGGGCTGGAGAAGTGGAGTAGCGCCGACTCGGCTGCCACGTCGGCGCCGTCCTCCTGGTCCTCGCCTTCCCCGCCGGTGCCGATGATCTGCCCGTCCTCGTCGCGCCGGACGTGGGTCTTGCGCTTGCCGCTGGTGAGGGCGCGGGAGGCGAGCTGCTCGACGAGGCGCTCGTCATGACTGCGCAGGCCCTGGAGCACGGCCACCAAGCCGGCATACGAGGCGGAGGCGACCATGTCGGTCGGGTCCTCGTTCGGCTCCAGGAAGACGGGCACGATGATGCGGGCGATCTTCGTGGAGCCGTCCTTGTTGAGCCGGAGGGCGCGGCCGATGTTCTGGACGATCTCGACCTGGGAGCCGCGGGTGTCGGCGAAGCAGATCGCCTCCACCCCCCGCTCGCCGGTGATATCCACGCCCTCGCCCAGGACGCGTACGGACGCGAGGAAGGCCCGGTGCACGCGGTGTCCGGTGGCGTCGATGCCGTTGGCGAACTGCCGCAGGACTTCCCGGCGCTCGGTGACGAGGTGGTCGCCGCACAGCCACGCGGACCAGACGCGGTCCGGCGGGACGTGGCGGCCGGTCTCCAGCTCGTAGAACTCGGCGTCGATCGAGGACTTCGGCAGCTTCTCCGCAGCGGCCAGGTCGGCGTCGGAGGCATCGGTGACGTACAGCTCGGCGGCGGTCTCGGGCAGCTTCTCCGCGAACGCGGCCGCCTCCTCCACCTTCTGGTGGAACGTCATGACCGTACGCAGGTTGTACGCCGCGGCGTGCTCCAGGAGGGCGGCCTGCAGCAGCGCCAGGCGCCGGCCCCGCTGTGCCTCCTCGGACTCGCCGAGGACGGGGGAGGGGTCGCGGATTTCCAGGACGTCGATCTCGAACCCGGCGAGGATGCCCCGCTCGATGCTCTCGTTCAGTCCCAGCTCGGCGAGCCAGGCGCCGTAGGTTCCGTTCGGGTCGTCGGCCATGCTCGCGAGTTCGGCCTCCGGGCCGCCGGCCTTCTGCGGCCTGGCCGCGGCCAGGATCCGCGGGGTGGCGGTGAGGTAGAGCCGGAAGTCGGCGGGGATGCGGGCGTTGTCGTGGATCGCGGCCCAGGGTCGGCCGAGGTCGCCAGCGGTGCCGTGGGCCTCGTCGACGATGGCGAGGTCGAAGCCCGCCATCTGCTGCCCGTAGAGGCGCTCCCCGCCTGCCAGGGCGGCCTCCAGGGGCCCGCGGATCTTCCTCTGGCCCTCGGGTGCGTCGATGTCCTCGCGGTCCACGAGGGAGGCGTACGTGGCGAACACGACGACCGGCCCGTGCCCGGCCCACAGGGCGAGCTGGATGGGGTTCGTGGTTGTACGCACCCCCAGCTCGCCGAGAACAGGGTCGTTCTCCAGGGAGCAGACGGCGATCATCGGAGCCCGGTGGCCCACCAGGCGCCACGCCTGGGCGGTCTGGGCGAGCAGGTCCAAGGTGGGCACGGTGACGAGGATCCGGCCGTCCGCGAAGGACTCCAGCGCGCACGCGGCGGCGGTGATCGTCTTGCCCGAGCCGGTCGCTGACACGATGGTGCCCCGGGCACCCTGCGGGGGCACAGATGACTTTGCAGGGAATCCGACCCACTTACGAAACGCGGACCGCTGGTCTACCTGGTGTTCCTTGAGCTGAATCGCTGACATTTCCGTGTCTCCCCGAGCGCTGAATTCCTTTGGTGTTTCAGAGGGCCGCGTGCGGAATGCAGGCCGCGCCCCGGTCGTTCCAGATCGACGCGTCCGCCTTGTGCCAGCCGCCGGGCTTTCCGTCCTTGAAGGGAGGCTCGTCGTCCGGGTCGTAGTGCCCGGCATCGAGCGTGCAGACGACGACGTTCCCCTCGCCGTTCACCGTCCGGGCCGTGAACAGACCGCCAGCCTCACCCAGCGCCTCCAGCACCCGGCGCCGCGCCGTGGTGTGCGGGTGGGTGCCCGGCAGCACGCTCGCCCGGGCGAACTGCTCCAGCCGCACCAGGTCCGCCCGCTCACGCTGCCTCACGTCCGCCAGGTGTACGGCCAGTTCAGCGGACCCGGCTGCCCTGCCGCCGCGCCGGGACCAGTCCCGGTCAGCGATGCCCACCAGGGCCTCGCTGACGGCCCTCACTCCGGCGTCCCAGCCGTCCTCGAACACCGGGCCCCACGAGCGCGGAGCCATGCCGTCCAGCTCGACGACCTCGCTCTGCGCCCCAGCGACCGCACCGGTCTCCAGGGCGGCCACCAGCTCGTCCGCCTCAGCCGCGGGAACACCCTGGGCGGCCAGGAGCGCGAACATCTTCAACCGGGCGTTGGTGCCCGCTGTCTGATATTGACTCACCCGGCGCACGGAATCGTTGCTCAGCGCGGTATCCAGTCCGGTAGATTTGTGGTGTCCGGTCATCTGCGGCCGTTCCTCTCGGAAATGAGGGAGGGTTCCCGGGCGGTTGGGGGGTGTCTCGTGTTTCCGCCAAAGGTACATGCTGCATCAACCCGATGCACCCGCTACACTAGAACCCGACACGAACGAGCGACCCCCACCCCTCCGTAGCCAGCCAGGCCCACGCAGTGGGCCTCAACGGTTCTGGAGGCGCAGCCGGAAGGACCGTCAGGCGGGGGAGCGCAGCGGACCCGCCCCGGGAGGGCGCAGCCCTCCCTCACTCCCCGTCAACTCCCCACCAGGAGGCCCCACTAGTTGCACCGTCAGATTCCGATCGGCCCGGCCGCGCCTCGCGCGGCCCGCCGGGCGCGCAGCGGCCGGCCCCCCCAGGTCCCAGGAGCGCAGCGGAGGGGACCCCCAC
>NZ_JBICYT010000033.1:0-78075 GCF_043201215.1 Streptomyces sp. NPDC048331
TGTGGGAGAGTAGGACGCCGCCGAACAATCATTGTGGGAAAGCCCCGCACCTTATGGTGCGGGGCTTTTCTGCGTTCACGGGCCGATCGGGCCGGGAGCCGGAAAACCTGGGTGGGCCGGCAATGGTCCGTGGTTAAGATCCCGAGCATGAGCGATGACTACGTGATCAGGGCTGTACGGGGCGACGAGTGGGAGAAGGTCAAGGAGCTGCGGCTGGTGGCGCTCCGGGATCCGGCTGCGGCCGTGGCCTTCCTGGAGACCGAGGAGGGGGCGCTGGCCCAGGGCGACGAGTTCTGGCAGCAGCGTGCCGCGGGCGCGGCCGAGGGGCGGGGCGCCCGGCAGTTCATCGCCGAGGCCGGCGACGGTCGGTGGGTCGGGTCCGTGACCGTGCTCATCGAGGCGCAGGGCGCCACCGACTACTTCGGTGAGGCCATTGCGCAGCAGCAGGGCCACCTGGTCGGGGTGTTCGTACGTCCTGAGCAGCGAGGCAGCGGGCTCGTGGAGAGGCTGTTCGACGCCGCGCTGGAATGGGCCTGGTCGCTGGAGGAGCCGGCGACCGAGCGGGTGCGGCTGTTCGTGCACGAGGACAACCCGCGGGCCGAGGGCTTCTACCGGCGGTACGGGTTCCAGGCCAGCGGTCTGCTGATACCGCTGGAGACGGGCGCCAAGGAGCGGGAGTACGTCTACACGCGCCCGGGAGCGTGAGGAAGGAAGAGGACACTCCGGTCGAGGAGCGGTTCCTGCTGGTCGAGTGCCACGCCGACGAGACCGCTCGGACAGCCTTCGGCCGAGTGCTTCCGCAGCCGGCCGCGAACGAGGCGGTCGTGTTCCTCGGGTACAACTACGCGGACGTTCCGGTGGGACGGCAGTACGCGTGCTGCTTCAGGCGGGCGGACGCGGAGGTCGCCGAGCAGGTGACCACCACCGTCGTTGCTGTCACCCAGCAGTACGGACACCTCTGGGACCACATCCCTCATGGATGGAAGACGCTCGCGCTGCTGCGGTTCGAGCCGTCGATCCCGCCAATGGTCCGCGAGCTGCCGCCGGGTGGGCTGTGGTACGAGCACCGCGGATCCGTGTGCGTCTCCGACGCGGATACGTGGGGCGCGTACGTCGCCGCCGGGCGGGCCCGTTAGGGGAGAAGGGCTTGCGGCCAGCGGGAGCGGGCCTGTTCGCGGCTGCGGCACAGGGCGAGCAGGGGGAGCGTTCCGTCGGTCAGGAGTTCCGGGAGCTGGGGGATCGGGGCCACCGCGGCCACGTCGTCGAGCACCAGGGAAAGTGGTGGGTCGAGCCGACCGTGGGATGACCGTGCGGCCATGCGGCGGCCGTGCTCGACCACGTGAGCGGCGAGTGCGGTGAGCAGCGGCATCGCACCCGGGTGGGTGCGGGGATCCTCCAGAGCTTCACCCACCAGGTAGAGGGTGCCCCCTTCGGCGACGAATGATGCCAGGGCGAGCGCATCGGCCCGGTTCGGGTTGCAGGCTTCGCGGATGTGGATCGAGGTCAGGCAGGACAGGGCACGGGCCGTCAGGTGCTGGGCGAGCTCGCGGCGTTCGGGGTGGGCGGTGAGGGCGCTCTCCAGCTCGCCGGCCGCGCCGGGGGCGGCCTGGGGGTGGGTACGCAGGATCCGGACCGGGTCCTGGGCGCTGTTGCCCTGAGCCCAACGGTGGAGCAGCTTGAACGGGCGTTCGTCCAGGGCGGCGGCCTGGAGCCAGCTGCGCAGAAGGGTTTCCGCGGTGTCGGCCACGGCCGCGTCCATGCGGGCCTGGGGGCGTACGGGGGCCAGCAGGGCGATGGCGCGGGCGGCGGCGGTGTCGCGGTCGGCGCAGCCCTCGGCGGGGTTCCAGTGCATGCGGGCCGGGGTGTCGCACAGGTGGGAGGGGTCGTAGAGGAGGACCGGGCCGAGTTTGGCGCGGGCGTCCTTGGTCTCCGCCCAGAGGGTGGGGGAGGAGGTCACGACGAGGGCGGCGCCCTCGATCTCGCGGATGCGGTGTGCGGCGGTGCGGAGGCGGTCGTTCGGGCCGGCGTATGTGATCCCGTCCGGGGTGGGGCTGGTGACCGCCGTTGTCGCCGCCGCGGGTTGGGGAGCGTAGCCGAAGCCGTAGCGGTAGGCCTCGTCGGAGGGTGCGGCGCCGTGACCGGGGGCACTGCCCGCGGACCCCCGCGCCTCGAACGCCGGCGAGGTTGGAGGGGACGGCGAGGCTGGGGAGAGCGGCGAGGCCGGGAGGGGTGATGAGGCCGGGAGGGGTGATGGGGCCGGCTGTGCTGCCGGGACCGGGGTGGGTTGTGCGGGTGGGGTGGCCGGGGTGGGCTCGGTGGTGTGGTGGGCCAGGGCGCGGCGGGACTTGGTGCGGGCCACCACGCCGATCACGAAGACGGTGAGGACGAAGAGGATCAGCAGCTGGCTGACGAACAGGCCCCAGAAGAGGCCCCAGCCCGACAGGGCCGCCGGGTCGGTGTCCGGCCAGGCGGCGGGGATGTCGTGCGGTTGCGCTATCAGGGCGCGGACGGCTTCCGGGGTGCGGGTGAAGGTGACCGTGTCGGGCCAGGAGCCCTTCGCGAAGACGGCCGCGAGGCCGGTGGCCGACCAGACGAGGACGGCGAGGCCGAGGAGGAAGGCCAGGAGGCCGACCAGCAGGCCGTCCGGGACGCCGCCGCCGCGCGCGGGTGGCTCCGTACGTCGTGCGTCGTGCATGGTCAGGCCACCGTGGTCGCGGAACCGGGGCCGCCGCGTCGGCGTTCGATGGACAGGGCCCTTTCCTCCGCCTCCAGTTCGGCGGCGAGCATGTCGGCGGGGAGGCGGGTGGGGGTGGAGGACTCGGTCATGGCGCGGTCGGTGAAGACGAGGGGGCGTTCGGCTTCGGTGATCAGGTGTTTGACCACCTGGACGTTGCCGTTGACGTCCCAGACGGCGATGCCCGGGGTGAGGGTCGGGATGATCTCCACGGCCCAGCGGGGGAGGCCCAGGACCCGGCCCGTGGCTCTGGCCTCGTCGGCCTTCTGGGCGTAGATCGTTCGGGTCGAGGCCATTTTGAGGATGGCCGCAGCCTCGCGTGCCGCCGCGCCGTCGACCACGTCCGAGAGGTGGTGCACGACGGCCACGAAGGAGAGGCCCAGGCGTCGGCCGAACTTCAGCAGGCGCTGGAACAGCTGGGCGACGAAGGGGCTGTTGATGATGTGCCAGGCCTCCTCGACGAGGAAGATGCGCTTCTTCCGGTCGGGGCGGATCCAGGTGTGCTCCAGCCAGACGCCGACGATCGCCATGAGGATCGGCATCGCGATGGAGTTGCGGTCGATGTGGGAGAGGTCGAAGACGATCAGCGGGGCGTCGAGGTCGATGCCGACGGTGGTGGGGCCGTCGAACATGCCGCGCAGGTCACCGTCGACGAGGCGGTCGATGACGAGCGCGACGTCGAGGCCCCAGGCCCGGACATCGTCTATGTCGACGTTCATCGCGAGGGCGGACTCGGGCTCGGGGTGGCGCAGTTGTTCCACGATGTCGGTGAGCACGGGCTGGCGCGTGGTGATGGTTTCGACGACGTAGGCGTGCGCGACCTTGAGGGCGAAGCCCGAGCGCTCGTCCAGGCCGTGGCCCATGGCCACCTCGATGATGGTCCGGAGCAGCGCGAGCTGACCGGTCGTGGTGATGGCCGGGTCGAGGGGGTTGAGGCGGATCCCGTCGTCGTTGGCGGCGATGGGGTCCAGGCGGATGGGGGTTATCCCCAGCTGCTGGGCGATCAGGTTCCATTCGCCGACGCCGTCCTCGCCCTGGGCGTCGAGGACGACGACCTGGCGGTCCTTGAAGCGGAGCTGGCGCAGGACGTAGGTCTTCTCCAGGGCGGACTTGCCGTTTCCGGATTCACCGAGGACGAGCCAGTGGGGGGCCGGGAGCTGTTGTCCGTACAGCTGGAAGGGGTCGTAGATGTAGCCCTTGCCGCTGTAGACCTCGCGGCCGATGATGACGCCGGAGTCGCCCAGTCCGGGGGCTGCGGTGGGCAGGTAGACGGCTTGCGCCTGCCCGGTGGAGGTGCGGACGGGCAGGCGCGTGGTTTCGACTTTGCCGAAGAGGAAGCTGGTGAAGGCGTCCGTCAGGGCGGACATGGGATCTCGCATGGGCGGCACTTCCTTCCAGCTAGCGTCGGATGCCGGTGGCGAACGGCAGGGTGTTGACGAAGGCGCGGTGGTGCTCGCGGTCGCACCATTCCAGCTTCAGGTAGGACTTGCCGGCGGAGGCGCGGATCGTCCGCTTGTCGCGGGCGAGTGCCTCCGGCGAACGCGAGGACACCGTGATGTACCCGACGAGGTTGACTCCTGCCGCACCGCTGGCGAGATCTTCACCTCTTTGGTCGAGCCGGCCGTGGGCGGCGATGTCGCGGGGGTCGACGGTGCGGTTCATCTTGGCGGCGCGGGAGGCGTCGGCCTCGTCGTTGGTCTTCTCGGTGAGCATGCGCTCGATGGCGATCTCGGTGGGCTCCAGGTCCATGGTGACGGCGACCGTACGGATCACGTCGGGGGTGTGGACGAGGAGCGGGGCGAGGAAGTTGACGCCCACGGGGGTCATCGGCCACTCCTTGACCCAGGCGGTGGCGTGGCACCAGGGGGCGCGGGTGGAGGATTCGCGGGTCTTGGCCTGGAGGAAGGTGGGCTCCACGGCGTCGAGCTCGGCGGGCCAGGCGTTGCGCTTGGTCATGGCCTGGATGTGGTCGATGGGGTGGTCCGGGTCGTACATGGAGTGCACGAGGGAGGACAGGCGGCCTTGGCCGAGGGGCTGGCGGACGCGGATGTCGGCCTCGGCGAGGCGGGCGCAGATGTCGGTGAGCTCGCGGGCCATGACGATGGCGAGGCCGGCGTCGCGGTCGAGCTTGCGGCCCTTGCGGGGGGTGCCGGCGCGGGCGATGGCGTTGGCCTCGGCGGCGAGGTCGCGGGTGTAGTGCATGCAGGCGACGAGGTAGGCGCGGTGCTGCTCGGAGGAGGTGGACACCATCGACTGGAGTTGGTCGTAGGAGTCGCGGAGCCAGCCGGGGGACTGGGTGTCGCCGCGCTGGGCCACGTCCTTGGCGTGCGCGTCGGGGTCGGCGGGGAGGGTGCGGGCGAGCATCTGGAGGCGGGTGACGAAGCCGTCGCCGTTGGCCACGTGCTTGAGGAGGGTGCCGAAGCGGTCGACGAGGGCTTCCTGGTCCTCGCTGTCGCGCAGGCCGACGCCGGGGCCCTCGATCTCGATGGCGGCGGTGACGGTGCGGCGGTCGGCGTGGAGGAGGACGGCGATCTCGTCGGGGCCGAAGGGGGCGGCGAGCCAGTTGATGCGGCCGATGCCGGGGGGCGGGCCGACCTCGACCTCGCGGCCGTCGGAGCCGCGGATGCCGGCTTCCATGGCGCCGGAGCGGTAGGTGGTGCCGCGGCGCAGGGTGCGCTTGTAGCTGCGGCTGATCTCGAACCAGCGGTAGAAGGTGCGGCCCTTGTACGGGACGTACACGGCGGCGAGCGCGATCATGGGGAAGCCCGCGAGGCTGACGATGCGCAGGGTGAGGTCGGGGACGAGTAGTCCGCTCATCATGCCGAAGAACGCCCCGGCGATGATCAGGGCGATCTCGCCGGTCTCGCGGTTCTTGCCGACGATCGCGTTCGGCCGGGCGCGGCCGATGAGATACGTGCGGCGGGGCGCGACCGGGTGCATCTGGTGGGACTGGGTCGTCAACGCCCGTCACCTCCTGTGTTCCTCGTGCTCGAGCTCGTGCGGGGCGGGGGTGCGGCGGAGGGGACAGATCCGCCGCCGGCTCCGCCGCCGGAGGTGGGTCGGCTGCTGTGGGCGGCGACGCCTCCGGAGAGGGGGTTGGCGGGGCGGGGGGCGTTGCTGCCGCCGCTGCCGCCGTCGCCGCGGTGGGCGCCGCGGCTGCTGTGGGTCTTGATGCCCTGCGAGACGAGGGAGGCCGGGGAGCTGATGACGGCGGCCGCCTGGGCGCCGTCGGTGGCCTTGCTGCGGTTGGAGCGGGCGGAGGCGATCTCGTCGCCGAAGCCGGGGACGAAGCGGTAGATCATCGCGGAGGCGAAGATCGCCAGGAGGATGATGGCGAGGCCGGTGACGACGGCGGAGAAGGCGTTGGGGCCCTTTTCTCCGGTCAGGGCGCCGGCGAGGCCGAGGACGATGACGATGACCGGCTTCACGAGGATGACGGCGATCATGATGCCGGCCCAGCGGCGGACGTGGCCCCAGAGGTTGCGGTCGACGAGCCCGGAGTAGACGACGACGCCGAGGAGGGCGCCGACGTAGAGGAGGGCGGCCCGGATGAACAGCTCCAGGTAGAGCACGCCGGCGGCGAGGACGGTGACGAGCGCGACGACGATCAGCATGATCGGGCCGCCGCCGATGTCGTCGCCCTTCTTGAGGGCTTCGGAGAAGGAGCCGAAGAAGACGTCGGTCTGGCCGCCGGTGGCGGAGGCGATGACCTCGGTGACGCCGTCGGTGGCGGAGACGACGGTGTAGAGGACGAGGGGGGTGAAGGCGGAGGCGAGGACGGTGAGCCAGAGGAAGCCGATGGCTTCGGACATGGCGGTGGTGAGGGGGACGCCGCGGACGGCTCGCTTGGCGACGGCGAAGAGCCAGAGGACGAGGGTGAGGATGGTGGAGGCGGCGAAGACGACGGAGTACTGCTTGAGGAAGGCGGGGTTGGTGAAGTCGACTTCGGCCGAGCCCTTTACCGCTTCGCTGAGCTTGGTGACGATCCAGGAGGCGGCGTCGGCGCAGCCGCGGGCCAGGGAGGCGAGGGGGTTGAGGGCGTCTGCCGGGTCGGTGGGGGCGAGACCGGGGGCGCCGCCGGTTGCTCCGCCGTTGCCGCGCTCGCAGTATTCGCGGGCAGGTCCCGCGATCAGCGCACAGGGGTCACTGGTCGCGGTCGGTGCCGGAGTGGTGGTCGGGTCGGGGGCCGCTGCTGCGGGCCCGGCGGAGAGGGTGCCCGCGATCTGGAAGGCTGCTGCCGCGGCGCCGACGCCGAGGGCCGAGAGCCTGGCGCTACCGGGCATAGGTGAACCCTCCGAATTCGGTGACAGCGCTGCTGATCTCGGCCGATCCGGACACGGCGTTGTCACCCGTGACCGGGGTGGGGCCGTCCTTCTGAGCGGTCTCGACGACCTTCCAGTCGGAGCCGTTCCACTTCATGGACACGGAGATGGTGAACCAGCCACTGGTCACCGGCCGGGTGGACTTCTCACCGGTGAGGCCGAACATTCCGATGCACCACACGTCAACGGCGGCGGTTTCGCCGGCGAAGGTCTTGACTTTGGTCCCGGCGGGCACGGTTCGGTTGACGAACGTGGAGCCCGCGGGGGCGAGGCCGTCCTTGGTCAGCCCGATCTGGGAGAGCAGTCCGGCCGAGTAATCGGCGTCGAAACCTGCCTGGAGCTTCGCCCGCGTGCTGTCGTCGGAGACAGCGTCCACGATGGCGCGTCTGCGTGCGGGATTGAACATGGCGTCGGAGCCGAGTGCCACCGCGAAGTTGGCGGCGGCCGACTGGGCGCCCTGTTCGTCGTGGGCGAAGCCGTGGGGGATGCCTGCGGTTTTGCCCGTCACCGGGTTCGTGCCCGTGGCTGCCGTGGAGGAGTCCGTCGGGGGTTTGTCCGAGGCCGGGTCCGTCGGGGTGTCCGGGGCGGAGTTGGCGAAGGCGATGGCGGCGATCAGGAGGACCACCACGCCGACCACGGTGATCAGGCTGCGGGAGGCGCGGGGGGTGCGGCGGGTGGGGCCGTACGGGTCGGCCGGGGCGTCCGGGAGGCGGGTGCGGGTCTGGCCGGTGCCGCCGACCTCGCCGTAGCCGCCGCCGTACTGGTCGTCGTTGCTCATTCCCTGTCCGCCCCCTCCGCGTCGTTCGACGGTAGCGCTGGTTCCCGCGTGGATGTGGTGTCGTGATGCGTCATCAGCTACGGGGCCCGGCGCGTGACCCGGCTAGACGGCCATCCCGTAGACGATCGTGAACAGGGTCCCGAGGGAGCCGATGATGAAGACTCCGGTCAGCCCGGCCACGATCAGGCCCTTGCCCTGTTCGGCGCTGAACGTGTCGCGCAGTGCGGTCGCGCCGATGCGCTGTTTGGCCGCCCCCCAGATGGCGATGCCCAGGCAGAGCAGGATCGCGACGGCCATGACCACCTCGATCATGACCTTCGCTTCGTTGCCGAGACTGCCGAAAGGCCCCCAGTTCGGGGCGATTCCGCCGATGATGGTGGTGATGTCGCCCTTTTCGGCTGCCAGGATCATGTAACTCACCGCCCCTGTATGGGTAGTTCCGGAAGGCCCCGGCCCGACGGCAGGGGTTACGCACTATCTTCGCTGATGAAACCGCCGCCGTCGTCGACTTGACGGCTCTCTTTACCCGATCTCGCGGCCCGCGCTTCGCTTCCGCGCTCTGACCTGGGCAGGGGCGGGGTGTGTGCGCGAGAACATCCGGTCACTCTGTGTATCACGAGGGGTGACGTCGGACGCTGTTTTGTCGACTCGGCGTTCGGGGGGTGGGGTGAGGGGCCGCCGTTCGGAGCAGTGGGGTGGCGTGTCGTTGGGCCGACCCGCCGACATGCGTCGGATGGTCCTTCGGTCGTTTCATCGGTGCGCGGGGCGTGGCGGTGAGGCTGTCGGCGGGGTTGTCAGTGGGGTGCGGCAGGCTGGAGAGCATGACGACTCCATGGACTCTCGCGGACCTCGAGGCGGCCATCCGGGCGGGATGGTCGGCAGAGACCTGCGAGCCCTCCGGCATCACGAGGATCCCCTGGACTCCGGAGAATCCGGGCTGGGGGCACTGTGACATCACGGCTCTGGTGGTGCAGGACCTGGTGGGTGGGGACCTGATGCTGGGCGAGGTGTTCCACGACGGTCGGCAGGAGGGCTACCACTGGTGGAACCTGCTGCCCGGGGGTGTCCGTATCGATCTGACGCGGGAACAGTTCCGGCGGGGGGAGACGGTCACTCCGGGGCGGATCGTGAAGCGGCCGGCGGGGCGGTTGCGTAGGCGGTGGGAGGAGTACCAGCTGCTGCGGCAGCGGGTCATCGACAAGCTGGGGCCGTTGCCGGGGGTGATGGTGACCCAGGACGGGCGGCGGCTCGCCTATACGGACTTCGGCGGGCCGGGGGCGCCGTTGCTGGCGCTGCACGGGCACTTCGAGGCGGGGGCGGCGGCGTTCGAGCGGCTGGCCCAGGAGGTGGGGCCGGCGTGGCGGGTGATCGCCCTGGACCAGCGGGGGCACGGGAGGTCCGACCGGGCGGTGGAGTACACGCGGAACGGGTACGTGGCGGACGCGGCCGCGCTGCTTGAGCAGTTGGGGTCGGGGCCGGCGGTGGTCCTGGGGCACTCGCTGGGCGGGGTCAACGCGTACCAGCTCGCGGCGCGGCGGCCGGATCTGGTGCGGGCGGTGGTGGTCGAGGACATCGGGGCGGTGGTCGACGGCGACCTGTCGTTCGTGCGGGAGTGGCCGAGGCGGGCGGGGACGCGGGCCGAGTTCCTGGCGGGGGTGGGGAGTGCGGCGCCGTACCTGGAGCGGTCGTTGCAGGAGTACCCGGACGGGTGGGGGACCGTGTTCGAGGTGGAGGACATGGTGGAGTCCCAGCGGGGGCTGAACGGGGACCACTGGGGGGACTGGCTGGGGGTGCGGAAGCCGACGCTGCTGGTGCGGGGGGATCGGAGCGGGGTGTTGTCGGCCGAGCACGCGCGGGAGATGACGGTGCGGAGGGCGGGGGTGCGGTTGGTGGAGTTGCCGGCGGGGCATTCGGTGCGGGTGGGGGACCCGGAGGGGTTCTTCGCTGCCGTGCGGGGGTTTTTGGCGCGGGTGTGAGCGTGCCGGGGGCGGCGGGCCTGGGGCGGCGTGCCTGGGCGGGTGGGTGCGGCGCCGTTGCTGGGGCTCCGCCCCAGACCCCGCGCCTCGAACGCCGGCGGGGCTGGGGTGGTGCGGTGGGGCTGGGGCGGTGCCCCGGGGGTTCAGGTCCAGTGGGTGGGGCGGGTGAGGGAAGGGGGGATTCGGGTGGTCGGGTCGCCCTGGGCCGCGTTCAGCTGGGGCTGGGTGAGGAAGACGGCCTCGCGCAGGTCCGCGCCGCGGAGGTCGGTGTCGCGGAGGTCCGCGCCGATCAGGTCGGCCGTGCGGAGGTCGGCGCGGGTGAGGTCGGCGGCGATCAGGTAGGCGCCGCGGAGGTTCGCGCCGCGGAGGTCTGCTCCGGAGAGGCGGGCGCCCATCAGGTCGGCGCCGCGGTGGTTCTTCTTGCGGCCCGGCACCTTCGCCCGGACGAGCTCGCTGGTCTTCAGGAGCAGGGTGTTGATCCGTTGCCGGAGCGTGCCGACGTCCAGGTCGGCCAGGGCCTCGGCGTCGGCCCGGGTCCATTCCTCGGTCTCCGCCAGGGCTCGGCGCAGGTCCGCGTGGACGGGGGCGGCGGCCGGGAGGGTCAGGGCCTCGCTGACGTAGAAGAGCAGTTCGTGCAGTTGGCGCAGTACCGGGAAGACCTCGAACATCTGGCGGGCCGTGCCGGGGTGGGTGCGCCAGTCCCGGCCGCCGAAGGTGACCTGGGAGACCTGCTGGCCCGCGCCGAAGCAGTCGAAGACGGTGCAACCCTGGAAGCCCTTGTCGCGCAGCCGGGTGTGGATGCCGCAGCTGAAGTCCTGCCGGAGGTTGCCGCAGGGGGTTCCGGCGGGCTTGTTCACGGCGAAGTCGTTGGACTTGGCGAAGGGGAGGGCCACGCAGCAGAGCGCGAAGCAGTTCGCGCAGTCGGCCTGGAGGACGGGCAGGGGGGCGGGCGCGGGGGCGGGGGTGGCGGGGCTACTGGGCACGTCGTCCATTGTCGCTCGTCGGGTGTGTGAACCTGGGCTGTCCGGAATTGCTTGATCCACTGGGCGGTGGCGGTGAGCATCGCCGTATGACAGAAGTGATCGCAGTCGCCGTCATCACCCTCCTCGCCGTGATCAGTCCCGGCGCCGATTTCGCCATGGTGGTCCGTAACAGCTATCTCTACGGGCGGCCCACCGGGCTGTTCGCCGCCGCCGGTGTCGCGGCCGGCGTGCTGGTCCACGTCTCCTACACGATGCTCGGGGTCGGTCTGTTGATCGCCTCCTCCACCGCGCTGTTCACCGCGATCAAGCTCGCGGGTGCGGCCTATCTGGTGTGGATCGGGATCCGTACCTTCCGGGCGCGGGCCGAACTGACCGTGGACCTGGAGTCGAAGCCGCAGCTGACCCGGCTGGGGGCGATGCGGTCGGGCTTCCTGACCAATGTGCTCAATCCGAAGACGACGCTGTTCGTGGTGTCGACCTTCACGCAGGTGGTGAACCCGCAGACGCCGGTGTGGCAGCAGGTGGGCTACGGGCTGTTCATGTCGGCGGCGCACCTGGGCTGGTTCGGGGCGGTGGCGCTGTTCTTCTCCGTCTCGCGGCTGCGGGACCGGATGTTGAAGGCGCAGAAGGCGCTGAACCGGGCCATCGGGTCGGTGCTGGTGGGGCTGGGGGTGGGGCTGGGGTTCGCCCGCTGAGCCGGTCCCAGGGGCTGGTGGCCTGGGTTACCTGTCGGTAGCGTGGCCGGTATGGGTGCTGCCGAGGGGTACGAGGGATTCTTCGAGAGGGTCGACGCCGGGCGGTTCCTGGCCACCGAGTACACGCGGGGGCCGTGGGACCCGGGGTCGCAGCACGCCGGGCCGCCGGCCGCGCTGCTCGGGCGGGCCGTGGAGGAGCGGCCGGGTGCGCGTACGGACATGCGGATCGCCCGGATCACGTACGAGATCCTGCGCCCGGTGCCGATCGGCGAGCTGGAGATCACCACCAACGTGCTGCGGGCCGGGCGGGGGACCGAGGTGGTCGAGGCGGCCCTCGCGCCGGCGGGCGGCGCGCCCGTGATGCTGGCGCGGGCCCTGCGGATCCGGGTCGCGGAGGAGGCCGTACCAGCGGTGGTCCCGGGGCCGCAACTGCCGCCGCCCGGGGAGGTGGAGGTGACGCCGTTCTTCCCGGTGCCGTGGGAGGTCGGCTACCACTCGGCCATGGAGACCCGGTTCACCGAGGGCGCCTTCGTCGAACTGGGCCCCGGCACCTGCTGGATGCGGATGAAGGTGCCGCTCGTCGCCGGGGAGGAGCCCAGGCCGCTGGACCGGGTGCTGATCGCCGCCGACTCGGGCAACGGGATCAGCTCGGTGATGGACTTCGGGCGGTACGTGTTCATCAACGGTGACCTGACCGTGCACCTGCATCGTCATCCGGTGGGCGAGTGGGCGTGCGTGGAGGCCCGTACGAGTGTGGACGGGGCCGGGATCGGGCTCGCGGACGCGCGGTTGCACGACGAGAAGGGGCCCATCGGGCGGAGCGCGCAGAGTCTGTTCGTGGCGCCGCGTTCCTAGCCGCGTTCCTAGCCTCGTTTCTGGCCTCGTTTCTGGCCTCGTTTCTGGCCGGATTCCGGCCGCGTTCCGCTCAACCCGCCTGCCGGCAGCGGAAGTCGGTGTGGCAGGCTCGGGGTGATGGAGGCCCTGAGAGACGTCGACCCCGCGCAGATCGGGGCGCATGCGCTGTTGGCCCGGCTCGGAGCCGGGGGGATGGGGCAGGTGTACCTCGCGCGGTCGCCGGGTGGGCGCCTGGTCGCGGTGAAGGTGATCCGGGACGAGATCACCGGGCATCAGGAGGCGTTGGCCCGGTTCCGGCGTGAGGTCGAGACCGTGCGTGCGGTGCGTTCGGCGTACACGGCGAACCTGATCGACGCCTCGCTGGCCGCGCCGCCGTACTGGCTGGCGACGGAGTACGTGGCGGGCCCGACGCTCGGTCATGCCGTGGCGGAGCGGGGCGGCCTGCCCGCGGACACCTGCCGGCGGCTGTTCGCGGCGCTGGCGGAGGGGCTCGCGAGCGTGCACGCGTACGGGGTGACGCACCGGGACCTCAAGCCGCAGAACGTGATCCTGGGCGCGCAGGGGCCGCAGCTCATCGACTTCGGTATCGCGCGGGGTGTGGGCGAGACGGCTCTCACCCAGGACGGGCAGGCCCCGGGGACACCGGGGTACACCGCGCCCGAGGTGTTGCTCGGTGCGGAGGCCGGGGCCGGGGCGGACGTTTTCGCCCTGGGTGCGACCCTCGCGTACGCGGCGACCGGGCGGCCGCCGTTCGGTACGGGCGTGGCGACGACGGTGAGCTACCGGTCGGTGCACGAGCCGGTCGACGTCGCCGGGGTGGAGACGGGTCTGGCGGGCCTGATCGAGGCGTGTGTGGCGAAGGATCCGGCGGTGCGGCCGGGTCTGCGTGAGGTCATCGCCCGGTGCGGGGTGCGGGACGCGCTGGTCGACGATCCGGCGTACCTCGGGCTCGGTGCGCTGGGTGAGGCCGTACCGGTGCACGAGATGCGGACGCGGGGGCCGGGGTTGCAGTACGGCTACACCCCGACCCAGGACGTGGCCGGCGCCGTGGTCACGGTTCCGCCGAGGCGCGGGCGGACGCGTCGTACGGGTACGTGGGTGGTCGTCGGGGTCGCGCTGGCCGTGGTCGGGGCCGTGGCGGTGTGGAAGTTGCCGCTGGGGGGTCAGGGGGGCGAGGGCGACCGGGCCGGTGGGCGGGAAGAGGGCCGGAGCCCTGCCGCGCAGACGCCCGACGGGCAGGTGCCCGTCGGGCGGGCTCCCACCGCCGGTGGGCAGAGCTCCGGTGCTCCCGTGGCGAAGTCCCCGGCCGGTCCGCCCACGTACATCAGGCAGACCGAGCCCAATCTGGACGACTACAACCCCATCCAGCGCGCCTGTGCCCGGACCCGGGCCGAGGACGGCCTGTTGGATTTCCAGACCTCGATGCCCAGGACCATGGACGACCCCGAGTTGCGCTCGGGCAAGGTGAGGATCGGGTTCCGGGTCAAGAACGCGCTGCCCGACGCGGCGCCGTACTACGTGGCCGTCGTGGTGAAGCCGCAGCACGAGGTCGACGAGAACGGCCGGTCCACCGCGGTGACCGACAATCGCCAGCTCGGCTTCGTTGCCAAGGCCCGGGACCTGTACGAAGGTGACGAGGTGGAGTGGAAGTCCGTCACGTACCCGGACGACTTCTCCATGCAGCTGAACGGGAAGACCGTCAAAGCCCCGCCGCTGTCGCAGGATCCCGGCGGCTGGACGGTGGTGTTCCGGCATGCCGTCTCGGATACGGACCATACGACGTTGGTGTGTGACGGCTTCGACAGCGGGCCGCAAAAGGGATGAATCCGACACGTCATGGTGAATCCCGGTGAAAGACCGGCCGATGGGGGAGGGTTGACGGGTGCGCAGATTCTGGGTGATCGGCGGGATCAGCTTCGGAGCGTGTCTGTGCTTCGTGGCTCTCCTCGTGGTCGGCACGTACTCCGCCGCCGCGGGCATCGCGACCGCCGGTGGCCGCCAGGTCGGGCTGGCCAAGGGCGCCGTACCCGGGAAGTACCAGGCCTTGGTGCAGAAGTGGGGCGTTCTCTGCCCGACCCTGAGTCCGGCCGTCCTCGCCGCCCAGCTCTACTCGGAGAGCGGCTGGAACCCGACCATCGTGAGCCCTGCCGATGCGCGGGGTATCGCCCAGTTCATCCCCGGGACCTGGGCCACGCACGGGATCGACGGGGACGGCGACGGTGACCGCGACATCTGGGACCCGAACGACGCCATTCCGTCGGCCGCCTCGTACGACTGCGAACTCGCGCGCTATGTGAGCAAGGTGCCCGGAGACCCCGTCGCGAACATGCTGGCCGCCTACAACGCCGGTCCGGGTGCGGTGACGCAGCATCAGGGCGTGCCCCCGTTCCGCGAGACGCAGGGGTACGTGAAGGCCATCACGACGCTGGCCAAGAGCTTCGCACGGCCCGTCGGGCGGGTGGCGCCCTCGCAACAGGCCGCCGGGGCGATCTACTTCGCGCAGAAGCAGCTCGGGACGCCGTATCTGTGGGGTGGCAACGGGACGCCCGATCAGGACGGGCGGTTCGACTGTTCCGGGTTGACCAAGGCCGCGTACGAGACCGTGGGGATCCAGTTGCCGCGGGTGGCGAACGACCAGTACAACGCCGGGCCGCATCCTTCGCGGGATCAACTCCTGCCCGGTGACCTCGTCTTCTTCTCCGATGATCTGACGAACTCCCGGGAGATCCGGCACGTCGGGCTCTACGTGGGAGGCGGATACATGATCAACGCCCCTTACACCGGCGCCGTGATCCGCTTCGACAAGATCGACACCCCGGACTACTTCGGTGCGACGCGCGTGACCAAGGACGGCGCGGAGGCGCTTCCCGAGCGTCCCGCCGCCGGGCGCGCGGCTTCGTAACTCACCGTAAGGCAAAGGCCCTGAGCTGCGACGATGAGTCACTCTTCGATAACGTTGGAGTGATCATTGCGTGGAGAATGGAACGTAGGAGCCAGAACGGGCGTTCCATGGGCGCGGGGGTTGATCAAGTGGGGGGTGGAGGGGCGCACACAGGGGTGCGTTCCACAGGGGAACCACGGCAAGGGCAAGGGGCCGCGTCACCATGGCTGGACTCACAACAGGTGGGCCGAACGTGGATGTCAGCCTGCTGTACGGGATCAACGGAGCGGCCCGACATGCTCCGGCGTGGCTCGACCGGGTCGTGAGCCTGGTCGGGGAGTACGGGATCCTGCTGGCCCTGGTGCTCCTGGTCCTGTGGTGCTGGCGCGGTGCCCGCCGGCAGGACGAGGCCGGTGCCGTCGAGTCCGTCGCCGCGCTCGTCTGGGCCCCGCTCGCCGCCGGGTTGGCGCTGCTCGTCAATGTGCCGCTGCGTGAATTCGTCGGGCGGGAGCGTCCGTTCCGTCAGCACGAGGGCCTGCAAGTGCTCGACCCCACCTTCGGCTGGGGGCTCGGGCGCACCGAGTTCTCCTTCGTCAGCGGCCACACCACCCTCGCGATGGCCCTGGGCGTGGGCCTGTTCGTGGCGAACCGGAAGTTCGGCCTCGTGGGGATCGGGCTGGCCTTCGCCGAGGGGCTGTGCCGGGTCTACATGGGGATCCACTACCCGACCGACGTCATCGGCGGCCTCGCGCTCGGCACCGCCGTGGTGCTCCTGCTCGCGCCGCTCGCGATGGCCGCGCTGACCCCGCTGGTGCGGGCGGTGGCCCGGTCCCGGCGCGGTGGTCGGCTCGTACGGGCCAGGGACCTCGCGCTGCCCCTGCCGGTCGGCCTCCCGCAGGCACCGACCCCGCCCGCGCACGAGAGGGACCTCGCGGCCTGACGCCGCCGGTCGCGGTACGGGGGCCGGCTCAGGTCTGCGCGTACGCGTTCCATACGGCGAGCAGCGCGGCCGCCACCAGGCACAGCGCCGCGGCCCCGAAGCACACCCGCACCGCCTTCGGCCGGGAGCGGCGCATCAGGGATCGCCGCCGTCGGAGTCGCGGCGGTACCGGGAGCGCGGCCACCAGCCGGTCGCCGCGGCCGCGGCCGAGGTGGGCCCGACGGCCAGGGCCACGTCGGCGGGACCGTCCGCCGAGCCCACGGGTCGGGCCCCGGCCGCGGCGGCCGGGGCGGACACGATGAGCAGGGCCCGGAGAAGGGTCGCGAGGCGGGCTGCGGAACCTGGCATGAGTCAAGGGCATCCGCTGCGGCGCGCGTCGGCCAGCCGGGCCGTCCGAACGGGCGAGACGGGCCTCCGGGAGGTCCCCGGCGGTTCCGGCGGTCCCTAGGGGCTCGTGTGCCGGGCGGCGTCCTTGCGGGCCAGGTCGCGGGAGCGGCGGGCCGGGCCGCTCCAGCCGCACGTGCAGACGGCCAGGCAGAACGATCCGCGGTCGGCGGTGGAAGTGGTGTGGCCGGTCGGTGGTTCCGGCTGCTCGTGGGGCCTCGGGAGAGGCAGGGAGGCCGGCGGAGGGACCAGGGTCGCGTCGGTGTGCGGTTCCACAGGTCCACGGTACCGGGGCGGTCGACGCGCGGGGAGGGTGCGCCCCCGTGACGGGAAACCCCGGACCTCGTTAAGTGGAGCGGGTGGGGGCCTCGGGCAAGCAGCGGTCATGCGTTGGGGGTTGGCAGGCGATGGTGGATCACCGGCACAGGCGGCCGCGCGGGCGTGCGGGTGAGGCGGTACTCGCCGCCGGAGTCACCCTTGCGGTCACGACGATGACCGGGTGCGTGGCCGACGCGAGCGACAGCCGGCCTCCGGCGGACGCGGCGGCGGTGGTCCGCGGGGCCGCCGACGCACTGGCGAAGACCGGCAGTGCCCGGGCCCGTACGGCCATGGAGATGGCCACGGGCGGTACCCGGGTCACGATCCGCGGCGAGGGCGGGGTGGACTTCGAGAAGCGGATGGGCCAGCTCCTTGTGATGCTCCCGGCCGATGTGAAGGGCAAGGCCGAGCACCGGCCCATCACCGAGCTGCTCGTGCCGGGCGCCCTCTACATGAAGAACCGGGGCGCGGGCGTGCCGGACGACAAGTGGGTGCGGGTCGACACGACGACCCTGAACGACGGGAACCTCGTCACGGGCGGGGCCACCGATCCGCTGGTCGCGGCCGAGCTGCTGCGGGGCGTGCAGGAGGTGACGTACGTGGGGGAGACCGAGGTGGCGGGCACCAAGGTGCGGCACTACCGGGGGACCACGGACATCGGGCGGGCGGCGGGGAGCGCGTCGCCGGAGGTGCGGGGGGCGCTGGAGGCGGCGGCGAAAGGGTTCAGCACGGACACGGTGCCGTTCGACGCCTACCTCGACGAGGAGGGCCGCTTGCGGAAGGTCAGGCACCGGTTCACGTACGTCAACAATGGCGTGATCGATGTGTCGTCGACCACGCTGCTGTACGGGTTCGGGACGCCGGTGACCGTGGTATTGCCGGCAAATGGGGATATTTACGCCGGGAAGATCTCCGATCAGTGAGTCGGAGGAGGAGCGGGCGGTGCGATCGGGCCACGGCCCGGTATCCGGAAATGGTCCATCCGTGTCATGCGGGGGACGGCTCGTCCTCCCTACGCTGAGAAGCCGGGCGCCGGCGCGTGGTGCGGTGCGGTTCGACCGATGACGGCCGGTGGCCGGTGGCAGATTGAGGTGACACGCGTGACTCCCGCAGGCGGTACGACGGTGCAGGACCACGTTGCTCTCGCCGAGATCGAGCTGTGTGGTGAGTTGATCATCGCCGCGTCGGCGGCCGCGGAGGAGCGGCTGAGCCTGGACCGCATCGACGAGGTCCTGCTCGGGCACTAGCCCGACGCCTCCCGGCGGGGGGCGCGGCTTGTGTACGCGCCCGGCCTCCTGTCGGCTGCCGCGCCGCTGCCGGGACTCCGCCCCAGACCCCGCGCCTCAAACGCCGGCGGGGCTGGGATGCGCGGGGCTCGGTGGGTGCGCGTCAGGCGCCGGCGGGGCTGGGATGCGCGGGGGCGGGTCAGGTGCGGAGGAGGCGGGCGATGGCTTTGGTGGCTTCCTCGACCTTGGCGTCGATCTCGGTGCCGCCCTTGACCGCGGCGTCCGCGACGCAGTGCCGCAGGTGCTCCTCCAGCAGTTGGAGCGCGAAGGACTGCAGTGCCTTCGTGCTCGCCGAGACCTGGGTGAGTATGTCGATGCAGTAGACGTCCTCGTCGACGAGTCGCTGGAGGCCGCGGATCTGGCCCTCGATCCGGCGCAGCCGCTTGAGGTGCTCGTCCTTCTGGTGGTGGTAGCCGTGGACGGCTCCGGAGCCCTCCGCCTCGATGGTCGTCATACGTCCTCCCGTGGTCCGGAACGAGGGTGCATGCCTGACGCATACCCCTCATGGGTATAGGATACTGGGCCGCGCCGCCCGAGGCAGGGGTCCGTGGTCCTCACTCTGCCCGATGGAGGACACTGGGGAACGGCCGGTTAGCCGTGGCCGGGGGATGCGCCTAGCATCAGCCTGACCGAATCCAATGCACCCCGAGGACCTCACGTGCGATTTC
The DNA here is from genome assembly GCF_043201215.1 of Streptomyces sp. NPDC048331. Taxonomy (NCBI): domain Bacteria; kingdom Bacillati; phylum Actinomycetota; class Actinomycetes; order Kitasatosporales; family Streptomycetaceae; genus Streptomyces; species Streptomyces sp. NPDC048331. The sequence continues at coordinate 18,821 of NZ_JBICYT010000033.1, forward strand.
GTCTGACCCCCAGGGAGACGAGCTTCTACGACATGTTCGCCGCATCCGCGGACAACATCGTCACGGGCTCCAAGCTCCTGATGGAACTGCTCGGAGCGGACTCCTCCGCCCGGGCCGAGATCGCGGAGCGGATGCGGGCGGCGGAGCACGCGGGGGACGACGCCACTCACGCGATCTTCCACCAGCTGAACTCCTCCTTCATCACGCCGTTCGACCGCGAGGACATCTACAACCTGGCCTCGTCGCTCGACGACATCATGGACTTCATGGAGGAGGCCGTCGATCTCGTCGTCCTCTACAACGTGGAGGAGCTCCCCAAGGGGGTCGAGCAGCAGATCGAGGTGCTGGCGCGCGCGGCCGAGCTGACCGCCGAGGCCATGCCGCACCTGCGGACGATGGACAACCTGACCGAGTACTGGATCGAGGTCAACCGCCTCGAGAACCAGGCCGACCAGATCCACCGCAAGCTGCTGGCCCAGCTCTTCAACGGCAAGTACGACGCCATCGAGGTGCTGAAGCTCAAGCAGATCGTCGACGTGCTCGAAGAGGCGGCCGACGCGTTCGAGCACGTTGCGAACACGGTGGAGACCATCGCGGTCAAGGAGTCCTGAACCTCGTGGACACCTTCGCTCTGGTCGTGACCATCGGTGTCGCGCTCGGCTTTACCTATACGAACGGTTTTCACGACTCCGCGAACGCGATCGCGACGTCCGTCTCCACGCGGGCGCTGACCCCGCGCGCGGCGCTGGCGATGGCGGCCGTGATGAACCTCGCCGGTGCCTTCCTGGGCAGCGGCGTGGCCAAGACGGTCAGCAGCGGCCTGATCGAGACGCCCACGGGGTCCACGGGCATGTGGATCCTCTTCGCGGCGCTGGTCGGCGCGATCGTCTGGAACCTGATCACCTGGTACTTCGGCCTGCCCTCGTCCTCCTCGCACGCGCTGTTCGGCGGCATGGTGGGCGCGGCGCTGGCCGGTGGTACCGAGGTGATCTGGTCGGGCGTCCTCGACAAGGTCGTCATCCCGATGTTCGTCTCGCCGGTCGTCGGTCTGGTCGTCGGTTACCTGGTGATGGTGGCCATCCTGTGGATGTTCCGCCGGTCCAACCCGCACAAGGCCAAGCACGGCTTCCGTATCGCGCAGACGGTGTCGGCGGCGGCCATGGCGCTCGGCCACGGCCTGCAGGACGCGCAGAAGACCATGGGCATCGTCGTGATGGCCCTGGTCATCGCCGATGTGCAGACCGCCGACGAGGCGATCCCGGTCTGGGTCAAGGTCGTGTGCGCCGTGATGCTGTCGCTGGGTACGTACGCGGGCGGCTGGCGCATCATGCGTACGCTCGGCCGCAAGATCATCGAGCTGGACCCGCCGCAGGGCTTCGCGGCCGAGACGACCGGTGCGTCGATCATGTTCGGCTCGGCGTTCCTCTTCCACGCGCCGATCTCCACCACCCACGTGATCACCTCGGCGATCATGGGTGTGGGTGCGACCAAGCGCGTGAACGCGGTCCGCTGGGGCGTCGCCAAGAACATCGTCCTGGGTTGGTTCATCACGATGCCGGCCGCGGCCTTGGTCGCCGCGCTGAGCTTCTGGGTCGTGGACCTCGCGTTCGTGTAGGACGCGGGAAGGACGACAGCGGGAACGACAGCGGGAACGAAATCGGGCCGGCTCCCCCCACCCAGGGGGAGCCGGCCCTTTTCTTTCTTTCGCCTTGCGGTGGCACCGCCATGCAGCACCGCAGGACGTGCGGTCCCGGTTAGCCGAAGCGACCCGAGATGTAGTCCTCGGTCGCCTGGACGGACGGGTTCGAGAAGATCCGGTCCGTGTCGTCGAGCTCGATGAGCTTGCCGGGCTGTCCGACGGCCGAGAGGTTGAAGAAGGCGGTACGGTCCGAGACGCGGGCCGCCTGCTGCATGTTGTGCGTCACGATGACGATCGTGAAGCGCTCCTTGAGCTCGCCGATCAGGTCCTCGATCGCGAGGGTGGAGATCGGGTCGAGGGCCGAGCAGGGCTCGTCCATGAGCAGGACCTGGGGTTCGACCGCGATGGCGCGGGCGATGCACAGGCGCTGCTGCTGGCCGCCGGAGAGGCCGGAGCCGGGCTTGTTCAGGCGGTCCTTGACCTCGTTCCAGAGGTTGGCGCCCTGGAGCGACTTCTCGACGATGTCCGTGAGCTCGGACTTCTTGAAGTTGCCGTTCAGCCGCAGGCCCGCCGCCACGTTGTCGAAGATCGACATGGTGGGGAAGGGGTTGGGGCGCTGGAAGACCATGCCGACGGTGCGGCGGACCGCGACGGGGTCCACGCCGGTGCCGTACAGGTTCTCGTCGTCCAGCAGGACCTTGCCCTCGACGCGGCCGCCGGGGGTGACCTCGTGCATGCGGTTGAGGGTGCGCAGGAAGGTGGACTTGCCGCAGCCGGACGGGCCGATGAAGGCCGTCACGGAGCGGGGCTCCACGGTCATCGAGATGTCATCGATGGCCTTGTGGTTGCCGTAGAAGGCGGACAGTCCGGAGACGTCGATTCGCTTCGCCATGAGGGGTCACTTCGCTTTCATGAGTCGCGTCAGCGACCGGTCTTCGGGGCCTTCCAGCGGGCGATGCCGCGGGCCACCAGATTGAGGATCATGACGAAGGCGATCAGGACGAGGGCCGCGGCCCAGGCCCGGTCGTAGGAGGCTTCACTACCGACCTTGTACTGCTCCCAAATGTAGAGCGGGAGCGAGGACTGGGCGCCTTCGAAGGGGTTGCCGTTGATCAGCTGGGAGCCGAAGACCAGCAGCATGATCGGCGCGGTCTCGCCGGCGATGCGGGCGACGGCCAGCATCACACCGGTGGAGATGCCGCCGATGGCGGTGGGGAGCACGACCTTGAGGATCACGCGCCACTTCGGCACACCGAGGGCGAGGGCGGCCTCGCGCAGCTCGTTCGGGACGAGCTTGAGCATCTCCTCGGTGGAGCGGACCACGACCGGCATCATCAGGATCGACAGGGCCATGGCGCCGGCGAAGCCGGAGGGGCCGAAGCCGAGCATCAGGTTCCAGGTCGTCAGGATGAACAGGCCCGCGACGATGGAGGGGATCCCGGTCATGACGTCGACGAAGAAGGTGACGGACTTGGCGAGGCGGCCCTTGCCGTACTCGACCAGGTAGACGGCGGTCAGCAGGCCGATGGGGGCCGCGATCAGCGTGGCGAGGGCGACCTGCTCGATGGTGCCGAGCAGGGCGTGGTAGACGCCGCCGCCCTCGTCGAAGCTGGTCACGCCGTTCATGGAGTGGCTGAGGAAGTTGCCGCTCAGCAGCTTCAGGCCGCGGCTGATCGTGGTCCACATCAGCGAGAGCAGCGGGATGACCGCGAGGACGAAGCAGACCCACACGAGGGAGGTCGCGACGCGGTCCTTGGCCTGGCGGCGGTTCTCGATCACCGCGCTGGCGGTGTACGTGACGGCGACGAAGAGCAGCGCCGCGAGCAGACCCCACTGGATCTTGCTGTCGAGGCCGAAGGCGAGGCCGATGCCGCAGCCGAGGGCGATCGAGAGGACCGCGATGGCCGCCGGGGCCCAGCGGGGCAGGCCGCCGCGGGTGAGGCCGGCGGGGGCGGGGGACTTGCGGGCCCGGGTGGGGCGCGGGTCCTGGAGTGCGTGGCTCATCAGGCGTTCGCCCCCGAGAAGTCCTTGCGGCGAGCGATGATCAGCCGGGCTGCACCGTTGACCAGCAGGGTGAGCAGGAAGAGGACCAGGCCGGAGGCGATCAGCGCGTCGCGGCCGAACTCGTTGGCCTCGTCGAACTTCGCGGCGATGTTCTGCGCGAACGTGCCGCCGCCCGGGTCCAGGATGTGGCCGGAGATCAGGAAGCTCGGGGAGAGGACGGTCGCGACGGCCATGGTCTCGCCGAGCGCGCGGCCGAGGCCGAGCATCGAGGCGGAGATGACGCCGGAGCGGCCGAAGGGCAGCACCGACATGCGGATGACCTCCCAGCGGGTCGCGCCGAGGGCCAGGGCGGCCTCCTCGTTCATGCGCGGGACCTGGAGGAAGACTTCGCGGCTGACGCTGGTCACGATCGGCAGGATCATGATCGCGAGCAGGATGCCGACGGTGAAGAGCGAACGGGCCACGCCGACCTGGGTCTTGTCGAAGACGTACGTCCAGCCCAGGTACTCGTCGAGCCAGAGGTTCAGGCCGTTCAGCTGCGGGACGAGGAAGAGGGCGCCCCAGATGCCGTAGATGATCGACGGCACGGCGGCCAGCAGGTCGACCGTGTACGCGAGGGGCGCGGCCAGCTTGCGCGGCGCGTAGTGCGAGATGAACAGGGCGATGCCGACGGCGATCGGTACGGCGATGGCCATCGCGACGATCGAGCTGACGACGGTGCCGAAGAGCAGGACGGCGATGCCGAAGACGGGCGGGTTGGCCGACGCGTTCCAGTCGAAGGTGGTGAGGAAGTTGCCCTCGTTCTTCGACAGGGCGATCGAGGCGCGGTAGGTGAGGAAGGCGGCGATCGACGCCATGATCACCAGGAGCAGGATGCCGGAGCCCTTGGAGAGGCCGGCGAAGATCTTGTCACCGGCGCGGCCGGTGGACCCTCCGCTCTTGGCGACAGGCGGAGCCGTGTCTATCTGGGTGGGTGTGGTGGAAGCCATGGTCTTTCCGGTCTGTGTGGGGGGCAGGCCCCCTGGCGGCGGTGCACCGGATTTCCCCTGGGTGGAAGGGGAAGGGTCCCCGAGGTGTCGATTGCCCGGACGGGGGCGGTCGACACCTCGGGGGTCAGGATTCAGCCGAGGGAGTTGATGACCTCGCGGACCTTGGTGTTGATCTCGGCCGGGATCGGCGCGTAGCCGTTCTCCAGCAGGACCTTCTGACCGGCGTCCGAGGCCGCGTAGTTCAGGAAGGACTTCACGGTCGGGAGCGTCTCGGCCTTGTTGCCCTTGTCGCAGACGACCTCGTAGGTCACCAGGACGAGCGGGTAGGCGCCCTCGGCCTTGGTGGTGTAGTCGAGCTTGAGGGCCAGGTCGGAGCCGGTGCCGGCGATCTTGGCGGCGGCGATGGCCTTGGAGGCGTTCTCACCGCTGGCCTTGACCGGGGCGGCGGCACCGGTGTTCAGGTCGACGGTCTTGATGCTCTGCGAGCTGGCGAAGGAGAGCTCGAAGTAGCCGATCGCGCCGTCGACCTGCTTGACCTGGGCGGCGACGCTGGAGGAGCCGGAGGCCGACTGACCGCCCGGGGCGGCCCACTTCTTCGCGGCCTCGTACGGCCAGGCGTCACCCGCGGTGGCCTTGAGGTACTTGGTGAGGTTCTCGGTGGTGCCCGAGTCGTCGGAGCGGTGGAAGGCCTGGATGGCGGTGGAGGGAAGCGTGACGCCGGGGTTCAGCTTCTTGATCGCCTCGTCGTCCCACTTCTTGATCTTGTCGTTGAAGATGTTGGCGACCGTGGCGGCGTCGAGGTTCAGCTTGTCCACGCCGGCGACGTTGAAGCCGAGGGCGATCGGGCCGCCGACCATCGGGAGGTCGATGCCCTGGCCACCGGTGCAGATCTTCTTCGACTCCTCGACCTGCTCCGGCTTCAGCGCCGAGTCGGAGCCGGCGAAACCGACGGTGCCCTGGTTGAAGGCGACGATGCCCTCACCGGAGGAGGAGGACTTGTAGTTCACCTCGACGCCGGAGCAGGCGGCCATGTAGTTCTTGATCCACAGCTCGATCGCGTTCTTCTGCGCGGAGGAGCCGGAGGCCAGGAGCTTGCCCTTGGCGTCGTCGCACTTGATGTCGCCCGCGGCGGCCGCGGAGGGCTTCGCCGAGCCGTCGGCGGTCTTGGTGTTGTCGTCCGAGCCGCACGCCGTGAGGACCAGGGCGCCGGACACGACAAGCGCCCCGAGGGCGGAGGCACGAAGCATGTTCTTGCGCTGAAGCTTCACTTTCGGGTGTTCCTTCCAGAAGCCGCCGGCCGCTTTCTGTATCGGGGCGGCGTGCGAAGAGGACTACGTCGGTTGTGCGCGGCTGAGCTGCTCGACCTCCGGGCGACTCGCTCCGTGCATCACCGAAATTAGGCAGAACAGGTGAAGCAGCCGACCGGGCCGAGTGAACGGATGGTGAACCGTGGCGGACGACCCGGTGCGTCCCGAGCGTGGCGCACACAGCCGTCATCATCCGTTACCCCGACGTTATCGCGACGTGACCGCGGGCTCCGGAAGCCAGATGTGCCGGAATGCGAGACGGGCGGCCTCGACCTCGTGGCGCTGGTCGGCGTGCAGGACGCCGAGGGCGTAGGCCGTCGCCGGGGCGATGCGCGGGGTGCGGGCCGCCGTCGCCGAGGCGGTCGCGGCTTCGGCCGCGTCGCGGTGGCGGTCCAGGGCCTCGCCCGCGGCCGCCGGCCGGGTCACGTCCTTGCCGAGGGCCTCCCGCGCGTACCGGTGGACGCGCAGCAGGCGGCGCACCTCGTTCCAGGGGCCGTCGTGGTCCGCGTTGTAGGCGTTGTACGGCTGGGCCCCGTCGACCGGGGGCAGCGCCGCGACCGCCGCCGACAGGCGGCTTTCGGCCACGGCCGCCAGCGGGACGAGTACCTCCGACACCCGGCCCCGGGCGGCGACCGCGTCGAGCGGGACCTCCGAGGCCAGCACCGCCACCGCGTCCGCCACCGCGTGGAAGCGGGAGGAGCCGAGGGCTTGGAGGGTGGCCGAGTGGGCGCGCGTACGGGCCAGGGTCAGCTGCCGTTCCAGCAGGGCGCCGGCCCGGGCGGAGCCCACCGTCAGCGCGCCGGCCGAACCGCGCGGGGCGGGCAGCTCCGGGGACCCCGACAGTCGGTGCAGGGCTTCCATCAGCCGGGTCAGCCGGGCCGCGTACGCGTGCTCGTCGGCCAGCGTCGAGGACAGCCACACCAGCTCGGTGCGCAGTCCGTCGGCCCAGGAGGACTCGGTCACCACCCGGAAGGTGGCCAGGGATCCGCTGATGCGGCGCGCGGCCCCCCGCAGGCCGCGCGCCGCTTCGCTCCCTTCGGCGGCGTCGGCCCCGCTTCCCGCGTTCTCCGCGTGGAGGCGTAGCGCGCGTAGGAAAGCGGTGGCCTGGGTGCGCAGGTACGTGCCGAGCACGGCACCCGCGTCCGCCGGCGTCGCGGTAATCGGGTCATGGTTTGGCTGAGCCACGCCGGCGCCTCCGGGCGTCTATGAGCGTCTCCTGTACGTGCCGCAGCGGCTGGCCGTCCGCGTCCGTGCTGTGCCGGGTCCACTCGCCGTCCGGGCCCAGGTGCCAGGAGGAGGTGGCGTCGGACATCCCGGTTTCCAGCATCCGGTCCAGTGCCGCGCGGTGGGCCGGGTCGGCGACCCTGACCAGTGCCTCGATGCGGCGGTCGAGGTTGCGGTGCATCATGTCGGCGCTGCCGATCCACACCTCGGGTTCGCCGCCGTTGCCGAAGGCGAAGACCCGGGAGTGTTCCAGGAAGCGGCCGAGGATCGAGCGGACCCGGATGTTGTCCGAGAGTCCGGGGACCCCGGGGCGCACCGCGCAGATGCCGCGCACCCAGATGTCGACGGGCACTCCCGCCTGGGAGGCCCGGTAGAGCGAGTCGATGAGGGCCTCGTCGACGATCGAGTTCATCTTGAGCCGGACGTAGGCGGGGCGGCCGGCCTTGTGGTGGGCGGCCTCCTTGTCGATCCGCGCTATCAGTCCGTCCCGCAGCGAGCGGGGGGCCACCATCAGCCGGCGGTAGGTCTCGCGGCGCGAGTAGCCGGACAGCCGGTTGAAGAGGTCGGAGAGGTCCGCGCCGACCTGCGGGTCGGCGGTGAGCAGGCCGAGGTCCTCGTAGAGCCGGGCGGTCTTGGGGTGGTAGTTGCCGGTGCCGACGTGCGAGTAGCGGCGCAGCTGGTCGCCCTCCTGGCGGACGACGAGCGAGAGCTTGCAATGGGTCTTGAGGCCGACGAGCCCGTAGACGACGTGGCAGCCGGACTCCTCCAGCTTGCGCGCCCACTTGATGTTGGCCTGCTCGTCGAAGCGGGCCTTGATCTCGACGAGTACGAGGACCTGCTTGCCGGAGTCGGCGGCGTCGATGAGGGCGTCCACGATCGGGGAGTCGCCGGAGGTGCGGTAGAGCGTCTGCTTGATGGCGAGGACGTCCGGGTCGGCGGCGGCCTGCTCCAGGAAGGCCTGCACCGAGGTGGAGAAGGAGTCGTACGGGTGGTGCAGCAGGACGTCCCGCTCGCGCAGGGCGGCGAAGATGTCGGGCGCGGACGCGGATTCGACCTCGGCGAGGTCGCGGTGGGTGCCGGCGACGAACTTCGGGTACTTCAGCTCCGGGATGTCCAGCGAGGCGATGCCGAAGAGGGCGGTCAGGTCCAGCGGGCCGGGCAGCGGGTAGACCTCGGAGGCGTTCACCTTCAGCTCCTGGACCAGCAGGTCCAGTACGCCCGGGTCGATGGACTCCTCGACCTCCAGGCGGACGGGCGGGCCGAAGCGGCGCCGCATGAGCTCCTTCTCCAGGGCTTGGAGGAGGTTCTCGGCGTCGTCCTCCTCGACCTCCAGGTCCTCGTTGCGGGTCACCCGGAACATGTGGTGCGCGAGCACCTCCATGCCGGGGAACAGCTCCTCCAGGTGCGCGGCGATGACGTCCTCCAGCGGGACGTAGCGCTGCGGGGAGGCCTCCAGGAAGCGGGAGAGGAGCGGCGGGACCTTGACCCGGGCGAAGTGGCGGTGGCCGCTGACGGGGTTGCGTACGACGACGGCCAGGTTGAGGGAGAGGCCGGAGATGTACGGGAAGGGGTGCGCGGGGTCCACGGCCAGCGGGGTGAGCACCGGGAAGATCTGGTTGCGGAACAGGGTGAAGAGGCGGGCCTGCTCCTTCTCCGTCAGATCGGGCCAGCGGATCAGGTGGACGCCCTCCTCGGCCAGGGCCGGGGAGATGTCCTGCTGGAAGCAGGCGGCGTGCCGGGCCATGAGCTCGCGCGAGCGCGTCCAGATGAGGTCCAGCACCTCGCGGGGCTGCAGGCCGGAGGCCGAACGGGTGGCGACGCCGGTCGCGATGCGCCGCTTGAGGCCGGCCACGCGCACCATGAAGAACTCGTCGAGGTTGCTCGCGAAGATCGCCAGGAAGTTCGCGCGTTCGAGGAGGGGCGTGGTGGGGTCCTCGGCGAGCTCCAGCACCCGTTCGTTGAAGGCGAGCCAGCTGCGCTCCCGGTCGAGGAAGCGTCCCGGGGGCAGCTCGTCGTCGCCGTCCTTGTCCTCGTAGGCGTCCAGATCCGCGTCGAGGTCGGGCTCCAGGTCGACGTGCGGGCGGTGCGCGGAGATGGACCCTATGCGGGCGTGGGCTCCGGTGACGGCCCGGCCGGGAGCGGCGCCGGGGGTGTGAGACGGGTGCTGGGCGGGGACCTCGGTGGGGCCTGCGCTGGGCTGGTGGCTCATGACTCCATTCTTCCGCGCACGCGGGAGGACAGGCACGTCGGAGGAGTCGGCCGTCAGTCGGAGGCGGGGCTGCATTGGGGGAGAGTCGCAAGCGCGTCTGAATGCCTGGTTAATGGCGTGTGGCTTCCCGGGTCCGACGGGGTGCACGCGTCGCCTCCCGGCGGGGTGGGGGGCCGGTGTGCCCCGGCGTGCGCGGGTGCGCGTCGCCTCCCGGCGGGGTGGCGGGAGCTGATGCACCCCGGCGTGCGCGGGTGCGGCGCCGCTGCGGGGGCTCCGCTCCCGGGCCCCCGCCGGGCGCTGCCCGGACCCGCGCCTCGAACTCCCCCAGCTACCGCCGGGAGGTGCCCCCGGGCGGGGCTGGAACGGTGCGCCGGCGGGGCCGGGGTGGGTCAGCTTTCCGTGCGGTACATCAGGTCCACCTCGTGGGTGGTGAAGCCGAGGCCCTGGTACACGGCCAGGGCCGCCGGGTTGTCGGCGTCCACGTAGAGCATGGCCGTCGGCAGGCCCTGGGCCGCCAGGTGGCGCAGGCCGATCGCGGTGAGGGCCTTGCCGAGGCCGCCGCCCTGGGCGCCCGGGCGGACGCCGACCACGTAGACCTCGCCGAGCTGCTCGGCCGCGTGGACCTTCGTCCAGTGGAAGCCGACGAGCTCGCCGTCGCGCTCCGCGAGGAAGAAGCCCTTGGGGTCGAACCACGGCTGCGCGATCCGGTCGTCCAGGTCGCGCTGGGTGAGCGAGCCCTGCTCGGGGTGATGGGCGAAGGCGGCCGCGTTCGCCGTGAGCCAGGCGGTGTCGTCGGCTCCGGGCACGAAGGTCCGTACGGTCACTCCGGGCGGGAGTACCGGCTCCGGCAGCGGGTCGCCTTCGGTCAGGGGGCGGCGCAGCTGGCGCAGCTCGCGGAAGAGGGTCAGGCCGAGTACCTGCGCGAGGTGCCGGGCGGCGGACTTGCCGCCGTGCGCCCAGACCCGCAGCCGCTTGCCGGAGGCGGCGAGCAGGGCCGTGCCCATGGCCCGTCCGTGCCCGCGCCCGCGCAGGGCGGGGTGCACGACGAGTTCGGCGGCGGGGGCCTCCACCGGGTCGGTGTCCTCCAGTTGCCCGTAGGCGGAGAGCCGGCCGCCCTCGGTGAGCAGAAAGTGTCGGATTCCCTCGCGCGGCCCGCCGCGCAGCTGGAGCCGGCCCTGTTCGGACACGGCGGTGGTGCCGTCCGTGCGTGCCGCGTCCTCGATGAGGTCGAGTACGGCGCTCGCCTGTTCCTCCGTCAGCTCGTCGAGGGTCTGAATCTGCCGTCCCGGCTCCAGGGCCGCTGCTGCGTCAGTCATGGGACGAGCCTACGACCGCCGTGGGGAGGGGTGGAGTGCGGGCGCGTGGTCGGTGCTTCTTCTGCGCGTAACCAACGCGATACCGCTACCCCCTGGTAGAGCTACGCGCGTTGACCTTAGGCTTCGGCGGACCTCCCAAGTCTTACCGCTGTCACATAAGGGGACTAAATGTCAGCGACGCCACAACGGCACCGCCGAACCCGCCGGTTGACCCTCGCCGCCTTCGCCGTCACGGCCGGGGCCGGGGCGATGGTCGCGGCCGCACTTCCGGCCGGTGCCGCGAGTGGTGGCGGTGCGGCCAAGAGCCGGACCGTCGATGTGCAGATGCTGTCGTTCAACGACTTCCACGGCACCCTGGAGCCCCCGCAGGGCTCCTCCGGCACCGTGACCGAGCGTCAGGCCGACGGCACCACCAAGGCCATACCCGCGGGCGGTGTCGAGTACCTCGCCACCAGCCTGCGCGAGGCCCGCAAGGGCCACGAGTACTCCGTCACGGCCGCGGCCGGTGACATGATCGGCGGCAGCCCGATGCTGTCCGGGCTCTTCCACGACGAGCCGAGCATCGAGGCGCTGAACAAGATCGGCCTGGATGTGTCCAGCGTCGGCAACCACGAGTTCGACGAGGGCAAGACCGAGCTGCGCCGCATGGGTTACGGCGGCTGCCACCCGGTCGAGGGCTGCTTCGAGTACGGCAAGGAGTTCACCGGCGCCGAATTCCAGTACCTCGCGGCCAACGTCACGGACGAGAAGACCAAGCGTCCGCTGATGTCGCCCACGTACATCTGGAAGAAGGGGGACGTGAAGATCGGCTTCATCGGCGTCACCCTGGAGGGCACTCCGGACGTCGTGACCGCCGCGGGCGTCAAGGGCCTCAAGTTCGGCGACGAGATCGAGACGATCAACAAGTACGCCGCCGAGCTGAACAAGCAGGGCGTCAAGTCGATCGTCGCGCTGATCCACGAGGGCGGTCTGCCGGCCAACGGCGCGTACAACTACGACTGCAACGTCCCGGGTGCCGGCGCCGGTATCTCGGGCGCGATCGTGGACATCGCCAAGAACGTGGACTCCAAGGTCGACGCGCTGGTCACGGGCCACACGCACCAGGCCTACGCCTGCAACATCCCGGACCCGGCGGGCAACCCGCGTTCGGTGACCTCGGCCGCCTCCATCGGCCGCCTGTTCACCGACACCACCCTCACCTACGACCGGCAGACCAAGGACATCGTCCGTACGCCGATCACCTCGCCGAAGCCGGTGAACAAGGTCGTGGGCCGGGACCAGCCGAAGGCCCCGGACATGACCGAGCTGATCGACCGCTGGAAGGCGCTGGCGGCCCCGATCGCCAACCGTCCGCAGGGCTTCATCTCGGCCGACATCCCCGGCCGCGGCAGCGAGGCGCCCGAGAAGCCGCTCGGTGACCTGATCGCCGACGCGCAGCTCGAAGCGCTCGCCCCGGCGGACAAGGGCGGCGCGCAGCTTGCCGTCATGAACCCGGGCGGCATCCGCTCGGACCTCGCCTACAAGGCCTCGGGTGACGAGGGCGACGGTGTGGTGACGTACGGCGAGTCCTTCACGGTCCAGCCGTTCACCAACATGATGAACATCGTGGACCTGACCGGCGCGCAGCTGATCACCGCGCTCCAGCAGCAGGTCAGCGGCCCGGTCAACGGGCCGAACCCGAAGATCCTGCAGGTGTCGAAGGGCTTCACCTACACCCTGGACATGACGAAGGCGGGCGCGGACCGCATCGTCGTGGACTCGGTGAAGCTGAACGGTGTGCCGCTCGACCCCGCGAAGACCTACCGGGTCGCGATGAACGAGTTCCTCGCGGGCGGCGGTGACGGCTTCACCGTCCTGAAGGAGCACAAGAACAAGCTCGTGGGCGCGTCCGACCTGGACTGCTTCAACGACTACCTGACGAAGAACTCCTCGGCGGCGGCCCCGATCGTCCCGCCGGCGGCGAACCGGATCACCGTCGTCAAGTAGGACCGACTGCGGTAGCCCCGGAGGGGCGGTGGGCCATGGGCCCGCCGCCCCTCCGGCGTTTCCCCGGGCACCCCCGTGGCGCGGGGACCGGCGTGGTCAGAGGGTGGCCAGGAACGTGCCGACCGCGGTGTGGAAGCCGTCCGGGTTCGTGAACGGCACGAAGTGGTCGCCGTCGAGGGGTGCGTACGAGGTCTTCGGGCGCCGGGCGACCATCGCGTCGGCGACGGGCCGGGTGAGTGCCTGGCTGCTGGTGCCGTGGATCAGCAGGGCCGGGCAGGTGCTCGCGAGCCAGGTGTCCCAGTGGTCGCCGGCGCAGGCGTGGATGGAGTCGAGCATGTCCTGCGGGTGGTGGGCGAGGCGCCATCCGGTGTCGTCCGGGAGGGGGCGCAGTCCGTCGGCGACGAAGGGTGCGGCCGGTCCGGCGGCGGCGAGGAGTGCCTCGCGGGTGGGGGCGGTGTAGGGGAGGCCGTCGAGGAAGTCGAACCAGTGGGGTCCGGTGGGGATGCGGATCTCGACGGTGGCGTCGACGCCGATGAGGGCGGCGATCCGGTCGGGGTGGGCGGCGGCCAGGTGGTAGGCGTTGAGCCCGCCGAGGGAGTAGCCGAGGAGCGGCAGCGGGGTGTCGATGCCCAGGTGGTCGAGGAGGGCGACGGCGTCGCCCACGTAGCCCTCGCGGCGGTAGTCGGGCGCGCGGTCGGAGTCCCCGTGGCCGCGTTGGTCGGGGGCGATGACCCGCCACCGGTCGCCCAGGGTCTCGGCGAGGCCGGTGAAGGCGAGGGCCTCGGACATGCCGCCGTGCAGGGCGAGGAGCGGGCGGCCGGGGCCGCCGAAGTCCAGGTAGGAGAGGGTCCGGTCGTCGATCTTCAGCTCGTGGCGCATGAACGCGTGCCTCCCGTGGGCCGGTGGATCTTCCCGTCGGCTGCAGCCTGCCAGGATTTGGGCAAGCGCGCAATACGCTTGTCTTGCACGCTTGCCCAAAAAGCGGCGCGACTACGATCCCCGCATGGGAAATCGCGAGGACCTGCTGGCCGGAGCCCGGCACTGCCTGGAGGAGAAGGGCTACCTGCGCACGACCGTGCGCGACGTCGCCACGGCCTCGGGGGTGAGCATGGCCGCGATCGGCTACCACTTCGGGTCGCGGGAGGCCCTTCTCAACCAGGCGCTGTTCGCCGCCATGGAGGAGTGGGCCGCGGGGGCCGGTCGACTCGCCGGTGAGGGGGAGAGCGCGGGGGAGCGCTACGCCGACACCTGGGACCGCAAGATCCGCGACTTCGGCGAGACGCGCTGGCTCTGGCTGGCGTCCGTCGAGGCCTTCGTCCACGCGCAGTCCTCGCCCGAGCTGCTCGCGATCCTCGCCGAGGGGCAGCGCCGCAATCGCCGGATGGTGGCCGCCGGTCTGCGCGGGGTGCCGCCGGAGGAGGTCTCGGAGGAGGACGTACGGGCTCTCGGGTCGCTGCACATCGCGCTGCTGAGCGGGGTGATGGTGCAGACCCTGACCGATCCGGAGCAGGCGCCGGACGGCCGCGAACTGCTCCAGGGGCTGCGGTCCATGGTCGAGTTGCTCGAAAGCTGACCCCTACCGACGGGTAGTAACTCTGACGTGTGCACGCCATAATCCGGCCATCACCGGGTCGGCGAAGGGGCGGGCATGGGTACGGTCACGAGCACGGGCAGGACCACGGGTACAGGCACGGGAACGAGCACCGGCACGGGGATGCGCCGCAGGGCGTTCCTGGCCGGAGCGCTGGCCGTGGGAGCGGTCGCCGGACTGGGAGCCGCGTCCGCCCCGGCCGCCGCGTCGGCCCTCGGCACCCAGGACTGGATGGCCGGGCTCGGCGACTCCACCGCCCTCCAGCGCATGACCATCCCCGGCACCCACGACTCCGGCGCCACCAAGGGCGGCCTCTACGTCGCCTGCCAGAACACCTCGATCGCCCAGCAGCTCGACTCCGGGATCCGCTTCCTCGACGTCCGCTGCCGGGTCACCGGCGGCTCCTTCGCCATCCACCACGGGTCCTTCTTCCAGGACCTGATGTTCGGGGACGTCCTCGTCGCCTGCTGGAACTTCCTCGCCGCACACCCCTCCGAGACCGTCCTGATGCGCGTCAAGCAGGAGTACTCCGGGGAGGGCGACGCCACTTTCCGCGCCGTCTTCGACGACTACCTGAACAACCGCGGCTGGCGACCCCTGTTCCGGATCGCCGATACCCTGCCCGCCCTCGGACAGGCCCGCGGGAAGGTCGTCCTGCTCGCCGACAACGGCGGCCTGCCCGGCCTGCGCTACGGGGACGGCAACGTCTTCGACATCCAGGACGACTACAACACGGAGCCCTTCGCCAAGCGCGGCCGGATCGAGAACCACTTCCGCAAGGCCGTCCAGCAGCCCGGCAAGCTCTTCGTGAACTACGTCAGCACCGCGGCGTACATGCCGCCGCGCTGGAACTCCGACCGCCTGAACCCGCAGGTCCACGGCTTCGTCGACGGCGGGGAGCTCGCCGGCCGGACCGGGCTCGGCATCGTCCCGATGGACTTCCCGAACACCCGCTCCGGCCTGGTCACCTCACTGATCCGGCACAACTGACGGATCGGACGGCGGTGGCGTCGGCGCCCCCGGGATGCGGAGCACCGCCTCCGTACCCGGGCCGCCGTCGGCCGCCGCCCGCAGCTCGGCGCTGCCGCCCGCGCGTGCCACCGTACGGGCCACGATCGACAGGCCCAGCCCGCTGCCGGGCAGGGCGCGGGCCGACTCCGACCGCCAGAACCGCTCGAAGACGTACGGGAGGTCCTCGGCGGGGATGCCCGGACCGTGGTCCCGCACGGTCAGCCGGCCCGCCCGCAGCGACACCTCGACGGTGCCGCCCGGCGGGCTGAACTTCACCGCGTTGTCCAGGACGTTGACCACCGCCCGCTCCAGCGCCGCGGCCTCGCCCCGGACGTACCAGGGCCGCAGGTCCGAGTCGAAGCGGAGCTCCGGACCGCGCAGCCGGGCCCGCGAGAGCGCCGCCCCGGCGATCTCGTGCAGGGCGACCACCCCGAGCGGGCCGGGCGAGGCCGCGTCCGGCCGGGACAGCTCCTGCAGATCGCCGATCAGCGAGGCCAGCTCCGTCATCTGCGCCTTGACCGAGGCCAGCAGCTCCCGCCGGTCGTCGGGCGGGATGGCCCGGCCGGTCTCCTCGCTGCGGGCGAGCAGCTCGATGTTGGTGCGCAACGAGGTCAGCGGGGTACGCAGCTCGTGCCCGGCGTCCGCGATCAGTTGCGCCTGCCGCTCCTGGGAGGAGGCGAGGGCCGCCGTCATCGAGTTGAAGGACCGCGACAGGCGGGCGATCTCGTCGTCCCCCTCGTCGGGGATCCGTACGGTCAGGTCCTCGGTCCGGGCGATGTGCTCGACGGCGTCGGTCAGTTCGTCGACCGGCTGCAACCCCGTACGGGCCACCCACAGGCCGGCCGCGCCCGCGCCGACGACCCCGACACCGCAGACCAGGAGCAGCACCCAGGCCAGGGTGGACAGGGGCTTGTCGATGTCGGCGAGCGGTTTGGCCACGGACAGCGCGGCGGGCTGACTGCCCACGAGGGCGGGCTGCGTGTAGACGCGGACCGGGATGCCGTTGGAGGTGGTCGCGTCGTAGAGCACAGGGCCCCGGCGTCGCTGGGCCACCTCCAGGTCGATCGCGGTGACCTTCAGGGTGTTGTTGCCGTCGACCCAGCAGTGGCCGCCGTCCTGCAGCACGATCTGCACCTGCGCGCTGAGGTTGTTGGCCGCCTGGTCGGGGAGCGGAGGGCCGGGGACGCAGCGCAGCTTGGCGTAGACCTGGTTGGCCTGGGCCGCGGCGTCGGTGGCGCGCAGCGAGCTGTCCAGCTGTTCGCTCAGCTGGGTGCGGACCATCACCCAGGACACCCCCGCCACGCCCGCCACGGCCAGCGCCACCGCCACCGTGACCAGCAGGGCGAGGCGGGAGCGCAACGGCAGTGCGCGGAATCTGGCGGTCGGGCTCACTCCGGCCCGCTCTCGCCGGCGCGCAGGGCGTAGCCGACCCCGCGCACGGTGTGGACGAGGCGCGGCTCGCCGCCGGCCTCGGTCTTGCGGCGCAGGTACATCACGTACACGTCCAGGGAGTTGGAGCTGGGCTCGAAGTCGAAGCCCCAGACGGTCTTGAGGATCTGCTCGCGGGTCAGGACCTGGCGGGGGTGCGCGAGGAACATCTCCAGCAGGGTGAACTCGGTCCGGGTCAGCTCCACCGGCCGCCCGGCCCGGGTGACCTCGCGGGTCGCGAGGTCCATGCGCAGGTCGCCGAAGGTCAGGGCGTCCTCATGGCCCTCGCCGAGGCCTTGCGGGGCGGCGTAGGAGCTGCGGCGCAGCAGGGCGCGGACCCGGGCGAAGAGCTCGTCGAGTTCGAACGGTTTGACGAGGTAGTCGTCGGCGCCCGCGTCGAGGCCGGTGACGCGGTCGCCGACGGTGTCGCGGGCGGTGAGCATCAGGATCGGGGTGACGCTGCCGGAGGCCCGCAGCCGGCGGGCGGCCGTCAGCCCGTCCATCCGGGGCATCTGGATGTCCAGGACGATCAGGTCGGGGGCGTACGAGGCCGCCTTGTCGAGGGCGTCCAGCCCGTCGACGGCGGTCTGCACGGCGTACCCCTCGAAGGCGAGACTGCGGCGCAGGGCCTCGCGTACGGCCGGTTCGTCGTCGACGACGAGGATCCGCGCTTCGCCTTCGGCGGGATTCATGGATGGGTCTCCCAGAGGTGGTGGTCGGCCGTGGAGTGCCGCCCGGGACGGCGCCTCCAGCCTCGCACGGGTGGGTCAGAAGCTGGTGCCGAAGCCGTCGGCGGCGGAGCCGGAGCCCGTGTCGGAGCCCGTGTCGGAGGAGCCCGCGCCGCCGGGGCCGCCCTTGCGCAGGGAGTCCAGGTCGGCCTTGATCGTGTCGACCGGGATGGCGAAGCCGAGGCCGACGCTGCCGGCGGCGGAGTTGCCGGAGGCGGGGGAGTAGATCGCGGAGGGCATCCCCACGATCCGGCCGTTCATGTCGACGAGGGCGCCGCCGGAGTTGCCCGGGTTGAGGGAGGCGTCCGTCTGGAGGGCCTTGTACGAGGTGGTGTCGGAGCCGGTGTTCCCGTTGAACTGGCGACCGCCGAAGGAGAACGGCCAGCTGTCCTCGCCCTGCTGCCGGCCCTGCGGGGACCGCTGCTCCGACTTCGGCACCTTCACCTCGCGGTTCAGCGCGGAGACGATGCCGCTGGTGACGGTGCCGGTGAGGCCGTCGGGGGAGCCGATGGCGACGACCTGGTCGCCGACCTTGACGCCGCCGGAATCGCCGAGCGTGGCGGGCTTCAGCCCGGAGGCGCCCTGGAGCTTGATCAGGGCCAGGTCCTTGGCGGGGTCGGTGCCCACGATCTTGGCGGGGTACTTCTTGCCGTCGCTCATCGTCACCTGGATCTCGGCGGCGCCGCTCACCACGTGGTTGTTGGTGACGATCTCGCCGTCGGCGGTGAGGACGATGCCGGAGCCGGTGCCCTGGCCGGAGCCGGTCCGCGCGTCGATGCGGACGACCGAGGGGCCGACCTGCTCGGCGACTCCGGTGACGGTGCCGGAACTGGACCGCGAGACGGTGGTGCCGTCGACGCCGCCGGTGCTGCCGGCCTGCCGGTCCATCAGCCGCTCGACGGCGGCCGCCGTGCCGCCGCCGACCAGGGCCGCGGCGAGCGCCACGGCGGCCAGCAGGGCGACGGGCCGCTTGGCGCGGGGCGCGGGGGCGGCCGCGTGGGCGGGCCGGTGCGGGCCACCGCCCGCGAACCCACCGCCCTCGAACCCGCCGCTCCCGAACCCGTCGCCCTCGTACCCGCCGCCTTCGCCGGCGCCGCCCGCGCCCGGCGGGACCGTCTCGCCCCGGATGACCTGCGGCTGCGGCTGCGGCTGCGGCTGGTGCGCCTCGTGCCAACCGGGTGCGGCGGGCGGGTACGCGGGCGGCGGCGGGTAGGCCGCCGCCCCCGCGCCGGCCGCGGGGTACGCGCCGAACGGCGCGTGCGGGGCCGGGCTGTTCTCCTGCGGGTACTCGCCTTCGCGGCGGAAGCTGTCGGTCATGACACAGACTCTGACCGTCGATCATGAGAGCTTCCTGAGTCAGGCCTGAGAAGCCCGACAGAACCGTGTACGAGCGACATGAGAACCGGCCTGAGAACCGGCCTTGACCCTCGACCTGGTGGAGGTCGCAGAGTCACGGGTGTGGAGAGCGAGATGCACAGCATTGGCGAGATGGGCCGCGACAGCGGGCTGGGCGTGAGCGCGTTGCGCTTCTACGACCGGGCGGGCGTCCTGCCGCCCGCCCGGGTGGATCCGGCGACCGGATACCGCTGGTACGCGCCCGAACAGCTCGACGAGGCCCGACTGCTGGCCCGGCTCCGGCAGGCGGGCATGCCGCTCGCGGACGTCCGGCTGGTCCTTGCGGCCTGGTCCGGCGGGGACACGGGCCTGGTACCGAGGCTGCTCGACGGGCACCTGAGCCGGCTCGAACGAGAACTCGCCGACGCCCGCGGCGCGCTCTCCGCGGTACGCGCGCGACTCGGACACAAGGAGAGCACCATGACCACCAGCACCTCCCGCACCACCCGGCTGACCGTGCCCGCCGCCGAGTTCGCGGCCGCACTGGACTCCGTACGCTTCGCCGTCGGGACCGACCCCGAGCTGCCCGTGCTCGGCGGGATCCTCTTCGACGTGGAGGAGGCGGACCTGCGCCTCGTGGCCACCGACCGCTACCGGATGGCCGTCGCCCGCGCCACCACCGACGGCCACGAAGGCGGGCGGATCCAGCTGACCGTGCCCGCCCCGCTCGTCGACGCCATGCGGGCCCTGCTGACCGACGACTCCGCGGCGCTGCTCACCGTGGACGGGGACGCGATCGAGCTGGAGACGCAGGGCCGTCGGGTCGCCGGGCGGGCCCTGGGCGAGGAGTTCCCCGACTACCGCCGCCTGACCAGGCTCCCCGCGGGCCGCCGCGTCCCGCTGGACGTGCCGGCCCTGCGCCGGGCCCTCGGCGGGCAGGACGGCGAACGCTGCGCCCTCGTCCTGACCGACACCGTGACCGTCGCCGACGAGGCCGACGAGGCCGACGGGCCCGGCAGCGGGGACCGGGTGGGGGTCAACCCGGCCTACCTCCTCGACGCGCTCGCCGCCGCCGGCGACGGAGACGGCATGGTGCTGGAGTACGTAGGCCCCAAGGCCCCGCTGACGCTCCTGCGCCCCGACACCGAGGACGCCTTCTCCCTGCTGATGCCGTGCACGCTCGACGCGTGACCCGCGCTCAGCGGCAGCCGCAGGAGCGGCGGACCACCAGCGCCGACGGGAACTGCTTCAGCCGTTCCCGTCGGGAGCCGGCCACGCGCAGGCCGTCGTCCAGGACCAGGTCCACGGCCGCGCGGGCCATCGCCGGGCGGTCCGAGGCGATCGTGGTCAGCGGCGGGTCGGTGAGGGCGGCTTCCTTGACGTCGTCGAAGCCCGCGACGGCCAGTTCCCCGGGCACGTCGATGCGCAGCTCGCGCGCGGCGCGCAGCACACCGATGGCCTGGTCGTCCGTGGCGCAGAAGATGGCCGTCGGCCGGTCGGGCCGGGCCAGGACCTCCAGGGCGACCGTGTACGCGTCGTAGCGGTTGTACGGGGCCTCGATGAGCCGGCCCTCCACCGAGCGGCCGGCTTCCTGCATGGCCCGCCGCCAGCCCTCGACGTGGTCCGCGACCGGGTCGCCGACCGAGGGGGTGTTCTCGATGCCGCCGATACAGGCGACGTACTCGTGCCCGTGCTCCAGCAGGTGGCGGGTGGCGAGCTGGGCGCCGCCGATGTCGTCCGTGACGACGGCGACGTCGTCCATCGCCTCCGGGCGCTCGTGCAGGAGGACCACGCGGGCGTCCCAGGCCTCGATCTCGCTGGCGGCCTGCTCGCTCATGCCCTGGCTGACCAGGATCAGGCCGGAGACCCGCATCCCGAGGAAGGCCCGCAGGTAGTGGACCTCGCGCTCGGTGCGGTAGTCGGAGTTGCCGACCAGGACCATCTTTCCGCGCTCGGCGGCGGCCTGTTCGACCGCGTGCGCCATCTCCGCGAAGAACGGCTGCCGGGCGTCCGGGACGATCATGCCTATGAGGTCGGTGCGGCGTGACGCCATCGCCTGGGCGACCCGGTCCGGGCGGTAGCCCAGGTCCTTGATCGCGGCGAGGACACGCTCGCGCGTGGCCGGGGCAACCGGCCGGGGTCCGTTGTTGATGACGTAGCTCACGACGGCGGTAGACGTACCCGCAAGTCGTGCAACGTCATCCCGCGTCACCTTGGCCACGCGCGGCAGTCTACGCGGGGTGACCTACCTCTGGGCAGGGCGTCCGGCCGAGTGGATGCTCACAGGGTCCTCGGCCGATCGGGTGACGGACGGGGCCGTCTGAGCGGTCGTCTGCGCGGCCGCCTTGGCCGCCGCCTTGGCCGCGGCTTCCGCCGCCGCCCGCTCGACCTTCTCCGGCGTGACGAAGCGGTAGCCGACGTTGCGGACCGTACCGATCAGGGACTCGTGCTCGGGGCCGAGCTTGGCGCGCAGCCGCCGTACGTGCACGTCGACGGTCCGGGTGCCGCCGAAGTAGTCGTAGCCCCAGACCTCCTGGAGCAGCTGGGCGCGGGTGAAGACGCGGCCCGGGTGCTGGGCGAGGTATTTGAGCAGCTCGAACTCCTTGAAGGTGAGGTCCAGCACGCGCCCCTTGAGCTTGGCGGAGTACGTGGCCTCGTCCACCGACAGGTCGCCGTTGCGGATCTCCATCGGGGAGTCGTCCGAGCCGAGCTGCTGGCGGCCGGTGGCCAGCCGCAGCCGCGCCTCGACCTCGGCCGGGCCGGCGGTGTCCAGCAGGACGTCGTCGATGCCCCAGTCGGCGGTGACGGCCGCCAGGCCGCCCTCGGTGACGACCAGGATCAGCGGACAGCCGGGTCCGGTGGAGCGGAGCAGCTGGCACAGCGACCGCACCTGCGGCAGGTCGCGGCGGCCGTCCACGAGGATGACATCGGCTCCCGGGGTGTCCACCAGGGCGGGGCCCTCGGCCGGGGCGACCCGGACGTTGTGCAGCAGCAGGCCGAGGGCGGGCAACACCTCGGTGGACGGCTGCAGGGCGTTGGTGAGCAGCAGGAGTGAGCTCACGACCGACCACCCGCCCGGGTCGGACGGTGGTGCACGGTTCGCTGGTCCATCACGTCGGTTCCTCCTCGGTCCCGTCGAGGACATGCGCGGTACTGCTTCGTACGGTGTGCCCGGCGTCCCGCGGCCCCCGCGCCCTGGGGTCCGCATGGATACCACTGTTCTCGGTTCGTTCAACGTGCTGAAAGCACAAAAGGACCCGGGGGCAACGTTGCCCGGATCCTCTCGCCAAGCAGAATAGCCCACCGGTCGATGCGTGGCCGAGGCCTCTTCCGCTCCGCTTCTGTGGTTCATCCCACGCTCCGGCCCTGCGTATTCCCCGGTTTCACCGGATCGGGGGCCCGCCGAGCGGTGCCCCGGGGCCGCCCGGGCGCACACCCGGCGCGTCGGGGCACGCCGGGGTCGGCTGCGGGAGGGGCCATCATGGAGGCCGACGGTAGAGAGCCGACGAGAGGAGCTGCAGTGGCAACCGGAACCATCCGCTACTGGGCGGCGGCCAAGGCCGCGGCCAAGACGGCGGAGGAGCCGTACTCGGCGGGCACACTCGCCGAGGCGCTCGACGCCGTGCGGGAGCGCCACCCGGGGGAGCTGACCCGGGTGCTGCTGCGCTGCTCCTTCCTCGTGAACGACGAGCCTGTGGGCAAGCGCCCGCATGATTCCGTCCCGCTGACCGAGGGGGGCACCGTCGAGGTGCTCCCGCCGTTCGCGGGCGGGTGAGCGGGAGCCGATGAGTACCCCTGAGGAACAGCAGCGCCGGCAGTACGCGCAGCAGCACCAGCAGCAGCACCAGCAGCAGGAACAGCCGGAGGACCCGTACGGGACCCAGACCTGGCAGTCCGACACCTGGGACACCAGCTACCAGCCGGTGCATCCGCCGCTGGGCGCGGTGCCGGGACAGCCGGTGGCGCCCGAGGGCTGGTTCCGCGACGAGGCCCCCGCGGCGCCGGCCGCCCCTGGCCCGTGGCCGGACGGTGGCTACGCGCCGAACCCGACACCGACCCCGGACCCGTACCAGCAGCCCGTGGCACCGGAGAGCTGGTACCGCGACGAGGCCCAGGCTCCGGCTCCGGCTCCGGTCCAGGACTGGCCGCAGAGCGCCGAGACGGCGTACCAGCCCCAGCCCCAGCAGCCGGTGGCTCCGGAGGGCTGGTTCCGCGACGAGGCCCAGGCCCCGGCCCCGGCTCCTTCGGCTCCGGTCCAGGACTGGCCGCAGAGTGCAGAGACGGCCTACTTGCCGCCGTACCCGGGTCCCGAGCACGACCAGCAGCTCCAGCACCAGCCGCAGCTCCAGCACCAGCCGCCGCAGTCGCCGCCGGTCGAGGAGACCGCGTACCTGCCGCCGGTGGTCGACGCGCCCGCCGCCGAGCAGACCGCCTACCTCCCGCCGCAGCCGGCCGCCGCCGCCCCGGGCGAGGACGCGGCCGAGGTCCAGGGTGAGCCGCAGGAGATCACCTCGTGGTCCCCGCCCACCCTGGCCGGGAACACCCTGCGTGCCGTCGACCCCGCCCAGGCGCGCGCCGAGGGCCGGTCGCCGATCATCGACCCCGGCCCGCAGTCGGCCATACTCACCGCCGTCCTCGGGCTGCTGCTCGCCGTGGCCGCCGCCCTCGGGCAGTACGCCCTGCTCCTGCCGCTGATCGCCCTGCAGGGCCTCACGGCGGCCGGCTGGTTCCGGCTGAACGGCATGTGGCCGGCCCGCCAGGGCATCGCCCTCGCCTTCCTCGGAGCCGTCGCCGCCGACGTGGCCGTGCTCGCCGTGGACCCCTCGTACGGGCCCGGCGCGATCGTCGGGACCCTGGGCGCCTGGGTGCTGCTCACGCTCGTCCTGCAACTGCGCAGCCACGCCGATCCCGACGAGCGGATGTACGGGCTGATGGCCTCGGTGGCCTCGGCAGCCCTCGCCATCATCTGCGCCGGCTATCTCGCGGCCGATTCCGCCGCCGCCACGGTCGGCGCCGCGGCCGTCGCGGTCGCCGTCTTCGCCCGTGCGCTGCCGCTGCCCACCGCCCCCTCGGTCGGCGTCTCACTGGCCGCGGCCGCCGGAGCCGGCATCGCGGTCGGCGGGCTGACCTCGGTCGGTACGGGCGGGGCGCTGATCGGCCTCGTCGCCGGGGTGTGCGCGCTGGTCGGCCTGCGCGTGGCGGCGTACGACTACCCGTCGAAGTTCGTGCACATGACGGCCGGTGTGGCCCTGCCGCTCGCGGCGGCCGCCCCCGCCGTGTACCTGATCGGCCGGGTGGTGGGCTGATCCCTGCCCGACAGCGGGCATGGTCAACTAGAACGCACGTACCGATTAGTAGGGGGAGGGAACGTGCGTTTCCTGCGCGTCTTTGTGATCATCGCGGTGGTTCTGGGGGGCCTGTTCGTGGGCGTGGACCGCTGGGCCGCGAGTTACGTCGAGAACCGGCTGGCCGACCGAATACAGGCGCGGCAGGGCTTGGCCGGTTCCTCGGAGGTGGAGGTCCACGGCTTCCCCTTCCTGACGCAGGTGCTCAGCCGGGACCTCGACCAGGTCGACCTGAAGCTGCGGGGCGTCGAGGTCACCGCCGAGGACCGCAAGACGCGGCTGTCGGAGCTGAACGCGAGCTTCCACGGCGTGAAGCTGAACGGTGACTACAGCGGTGGCACCGCCGAGCGGGCCGAGGGCAGCGCGCTCATCACGTACGCCGACCTGACGGCGGCCTCGCAGACCGGCGCGACCCTCTCCTACGGCGGGGCGCCGGGCAAGGTGAAGGTCACCGCGACGGTGGACATCCTCGGCAAGACCCTGACACACAGCGTGGTGTCGACCGTCACCCTGGAGGACGCGCCGGGCGGCAAGGGCGGCAAGATCGTCCGGGTGCGCGCCGACGAGGTGCCGGGCGCGGGCGTCCCCGGGGTCGAGAAGCAGATCCGCAAGAGGACCGACTTCGACCGCAATCTCGACAGCGGCATGCCGGCCGGCCTCCAGCTCTCCTCCCTGACCTCGGACGAGGCCGGTGTACACCTCGTGCTCGGCGGTTCGAACGTGGTGGTGGCCGGATCGTGAGACAGGGCGGTCCGATCCGCAGAAGGACGGGCCGCACGGCGGGTCCCCGGGGCGGCGCGGCGGTCGCCCAGGGGCTTCGGATCCCACTATCCGGACGATCCTGTCTCGATATATGACACGCCGGTGACAGGGCGGCTGATTCGTCCCTACGATCCATGGCTATGAAGCATCAGCAGGCGGACCTCACGAAGCGACGGGCAGTAGACCTGTGTCGCGTCGCCGCCATGCTCTGTCGATCCATGTGAACTGTGAGCGCATCGCTCCATCGACCGGACGACGGCCCCACGGCCCTTCCCGCGTGACCGCACCAGCCTCCTGAACCCCTGACGCCTCCCCGCGCAGGACCTCGAGCGCACCCGTAGGCACGCAGCACACGCGTCACCCGCACAGCCCCGCCGCACACTGCCCCGGAGGAGAACATCATGAGCCGCAGCGACGTCCTCGTAGACGCCGACTGGGTCGAGGCCCACCTGAACGACGCCGATGTCGTGATCGTCGAGGTGGACGAGGACACGTCCGCGTACGACAAGAACCACATCACCAACGCGGTCCGGATCGACTGGAAGACCGACCTCCAGGACCCGGTCCGTCGCGACTTCGTGGACCAGGAGGGCTTCGAGAAGCTCCTCTCCGCCAAGGGCATCTCCAACGACGACACGGTCGTCCTCTACGGCGGCAACAACAACTGGTTCGCGTCCTACGCCTACTGGTACTTCAAGCTCTACGGCCACCAGGACGTGAAGCTCCTCGACGGCGGCCGCAAGAAGTGGGAGCTCGACTCCCGCGACCTGGTCGACGGCAAGGACGTCCCGAACCGCCCGGCCACCACGTACAAGGCCAAGGCCCAGGACACCTCCATCCGCGCCTTCCGCGACGACGTCGTGGCCGCGATCGGCTCCCTGAACCTGGTCGACGTGCGTTCGCCCGACGAGTTCTCCGGCAAGCTGCTCGCCCCGGCGCACCTCCCGCAGGAGCAGTCGCAGCGCCCTGGCCACGTGCCGAGCGCCCGCAACATCCCGTGGTCGAAGAACGCCAACGACGACGGCACGTTCAAGTCCGACGACGAGCTGACCGCCCTGTACCAGGCGGAGCAGGTCGACCTGGCGAAGGACACCATCGCCTACTGCCGCATCGGTGAGCGCTCCGCGCTCACGTGGTTCGTGCTGCACGAGCTCCTGGGCCAGGAGAACGTCAAGAACTACGACGGTTCGTGGACCGAGTACGGCTCGCTCGTCGGCGTGCCGATCGAGCTCGGCCCCAACAAGTAATCCAGACCAGCGGGCACGCGACGCCCTCGTAGGTACGACTTCTCTCAGGACAGGACAGAGAACATGTGTGGAGCACAGATCGGCGGGCCCGACCTCGCGACGCTGAAGCCCGGTGAGACCGCCATCCAGGGCCAGATCACCAAGGACGGCGAGCCGGTGTCCGGCTACGTCCGCCTGCTGGACTCGACCGGCGAGTTCACCGCGGAGGTCCCGACCTCGGCGACCGGCCAGTTCCGCTTCTACGCCGCCACCGGCTCCTGGACCCTTCGGGCTCTCGTCCCGGGCGCCCAGGCCGACCGCGCCGTGGTCGTCGCCGAGGCCGGCGGCGTGACGGACGTGGCGATCGCGGTCTGAGCACCGCACATGTGATCGCCTGATCGAACGGCCGAAGGGCCGCACCCCCGGGGGTTGGACGCCACTGGATCGGGGTGCGGCCCTTCGTGCCGTCCGCGTCCGCCGGACCCCGCCCGCCCCCGCCCGCACCCTTGCGCGCGGTGGCGCCGGATCTACGCTGGAGGCATGTACGCCCGGCGCCGACGCGTCTACTTCCTGATGATGGGCGGATGCCTGTTCCTGTTCGTCTCCGCCTGGGCCTTCGTGCGCCTGTGGTCGGTCGAGGCCGCGGTGGCCATGTGCGTGGTCGCGATGGTCATCCCGCCGGTCGCCGCGATGATCGCCAACCGGCGCGGCCCGGACGACCGCTGGTGGGACGACCCCTCGGGCGATCCGAAGTCCGACGAATGGTGGGACGAACTGGACGGAAAGCGGCGTCACGAGGATTGAAACCTCGTGAGACGAGAATGTGATCTAGGTTCGTACAACCGCTCCCCTCCGGTACGGGTCATGCGTACGCGCGGGTAACCAGCTCGTGCCTGCAGTCCTGTGGGGGACCCCTTTGGAACACGAACAGACCATCCCGGAGCAGCGGAAAGAGGGGGAGAGTGCACCGGAGTCGGACACTTCGGTCCCGCGCCGCCGGGTGGGGCGCACGGCTTTCCTGATCGTCGGCGCGGCCGCGCTCGGTGTCCTCGCCGGGACGATCACCGGCTACGCGATCCAGTACGACCGCGAGCCCACGCCGCTGCCGCCGCTGGCCCAGCAGACGATGGCCGGGCCGAAGCCGCAGGCGATGAACGACCAGTCGACGCGGCACTCGATCAACGCCAACCGCTGGCACAAGGCGGACGAGGAGCTGGCCAAGAAGCTGCTGGACGTCCCGAGCGGGGCGAAGAGCGAGTTCTCCGGCGTCACCTCGCTGGACATCTTCGCGGCCGGCTACTACGAGGAGGTCTCCGAGGGTCTCGGCGGCCTCATCACCGACCGGACCCGGAGCATCGCCTCCGTGGCGTGGGCCGAGTCCGACCGGAACTTCATCGAGATCGACCTGCTCCAGTTCCACGACCGCAACGAGGCCGAGGACTTCCAGCTGGGCATCGAGCACTACATGCCCACCAAGGAGTACGCGGGCAACGCGGGCCGTGAGGTGCCGGGGGTCCCCGACGAGTACGGCCACATGTGGGTCGACTCGAAGGCGCAGCAGAAGGCGGGCTACGAGCCGCTCCGCGGTGGCCGTGCCGTCGTCCGCCGCGGCGACGTCGTGGCGGTCGTCCAGTACGTGAACAACCGCGGCGATGTCGACGAGAACGTCGTGGCCGACCTGGCCAAGCGACAGATGGAGCGGCTGTGAGCGAGCAGCAGAACGTGAGCGAGCAGCAGAACGTGAGCGGACAGCAGAACGTGACCGACGCCGCCGGCGCGGGCCCCTGGGCCGAGCCGCAGCCGACGGCCGCCGAGGGGCCCTGGGCCGAGCCGACGGCCGCCACCGGGCCCCGGCGCAGGATGAACCGCAAGGTGGTCACTCTGGTGGCGGCCGGCGTGGGCGTCGTCGTCCTCGTCGGCGCCGGCCTGGGAGCCGCGGCCGTACTCGCCGGCGCCGACCGGACCTCGCCGACGCGCTACTGGCTGGCCGAGGACCACACGACCGGTGGCACACCGGCCCCGGTGCCGTCGGTGCCCCCGAACGCGCTCACGGGCAAGCTGCTGCCGATGCCCAACGACTACTGGGCCGGCCCGGACATCGACAAAGAGGGCAACTACTACTACATCTCGGGCGACCGGGCGCTGGAGACCTTCAAGGACGCCCGCAAGGGTCTCTCCAGCAGCCAGCGCGCCGAACGGGACAAGGTGCTCGGCGATCTGAAGCTCAAGGGTCTGGCCGGGCGCAGCTACTCCCGCAAGGACGGCGTCGGCGGCGGCGTGGTCGCCGAGATCCAGCTCGTGCAGGCCGACCCGCAGCAGCTGGCCAAGTTCGGCGAGTTCGCCGGGAAGCTGGTCGAACTCACCGGTTCCGACGGCGAGGCGCCGAAGGTGGACGGACACCCGCAGGCCAAGTGCTCGGTGAACTCCGTCGTCGTCGAGCGGACGAAGAACGACAAGGAGAAGCTGCAGAGCCTCGACTGCGTGGCCGTCGAGGGAGACATCATGGTGAGTTTCCGGATGTACGGCAGCGAGGGATTCGCGGTGAAGGACGCCGCGGGCCTGTTCAAGCAGCAACTCGACCACATCAAGTCCCCCGGAGAGTCCGCGTGAGCGAGCAGACCACCACCGCGGCCACCGGGCCCGAGCCCGCCCCGGAGTCCACCGACACGGTCGTCGAGGCGGCCGGGACCGCCGAGGCGGCCACGAGCGCCGAGGCGGCCGGGCCCACCGAGGCGGCCACGAGCGTCGAGGCCGCCGAGACTTCCGAGGCCGTTCCGGCCCCGCCCAAGGACCGGCGCAAGCTGTTCGCCGCCCTGCGCTGGACCGCCGCCGTCGTGGTCTTCGCCACCGTCGGCGCGGGGGTCGCGTACGGGATCACCCAGCCCGACCGCACCGACCTCCCGGGCCTGTCCACCAAGGACGACGGCCGCTGGACCTTCCCCACGCTGTCCCAGCCCGCGCTGCCCGCCGGGGCCCCGCTTCCCCAGGGCCCGGACAACAAGGACGGGACGCACTACGCGCCCCTGACCGGCCTGCTGCTCCCCGCGCCCGTGGGCGCCAAGGTCGACGACACGGTCAAGGTGGACAAGGACGGGACGGTGCCGGTCGACGCCTTCCTGGAGGAGTACACGCCCGAGGAGCGCGCGAAGCTCAAGCAGTCCCTGGAATGGGACGGGCTGCGGCAGATCACCGGCCGGGGCTGGACGACGGCGGACGGCACGCGCACGCACGTGTACCTGCTGCGCTTCCACTCGTCCGGCTTCGTGGACGCCTTCAAGGGCTGCGACAGCAACATGCGGCTGAACGGTGTCTCGGCCCTCGACCTGGACGACGTCTGGGGCAGGGCCAAGAACAACCAGATGAACAGCACCGCGCTGGACTTCCCGGGGGCGGCCAACTTCGACGGCACCGAGCTCAGCGTGTACCAGGAGCTGAAGCCCCTCCTCGGCGAGGAGCAGAGCAAGATCGGGTGCCTCCGGACGGGTGACGTCCTCGGCATGGTCATCCAGACCCGCAAGGGCGAGGTGGCCCCCGTTCCGTTCCACCAGACCGTGATCCTGCAGAGCCAGCTGCTGAGCTGACCGTGGCCCCGGGTCCGGGCCGGGCCCGGGCCTACGGGCCACCTCGCACGGTGCGCCCGGTCCCGGGCCAGTAGGCTTGGGAACCGGCCCGTACCCCCGAACGAATTCCGAGGAGCACCCCGTGCTTGAGGCAGTCTTCACCTCCCTGCTGGTCCTGGTCTGCGTCGGCGTCATGGCCTTCACCGGCCTGGCCGTCAAGAAGCTGTACCAGGGTCAGCGCTGAGCATCCGCCCAGCAGACCGCCCCGGAACCCCTCCCACAGATCGCCTGAGCAGCCATTCATGATCCAGATCCCGTCCGACCTGAACCCGGGCCTCGTCCCGCTCGCCTTCCTCCTCGGCAACTGGGAGGGTGCGGGAGTCTTCGACTTCCCCGGTGAGGAGAAGTGCAACTTCGGCCAGGAGGTCGTCTTCAGCCACGACGGCCGGGACTTCCTGGAGTACACCTCCCACACCTGGGTCCTCGACACCGAGGGCAACAAGGTGCGGCCGCTGGAGTCCGAGTCGGGCTACTGGCGCATCGACAAGGACCGCAAGGTCGAGATCGTCATGGTCCGCGACCAGGGCGTCGTCGAGGTCTGGTACGGCGAGCTCGCCGACCAGAAGCCCCAGATCGACCTGGCCACCGACGCCGTCGCCCGTACCGCGGCCTCCGGCCCGTACAGCGGTGGCAAGCGGCTCTACGGCTACGTGAAGAGCGACCTCATGTGGGTCGGCGAGAAGGCCACGCCGGACGTCGAGCTGCGTCCGTACATGTCGGCCCAGCTGAAGAAGGTCGTCACGCCCGAGGAGGTCGCCGAGATGGCGCGCAACCTCCCGGACATGCCGGACGACGGCATCGCCTTCTTCCGCTGAGTCCACGGGCCGTACGCACGTACACGCGTACCCACGTACACGCGTACGCAAGGCTGTGCGAAAGGGGGCCGCGGGATCGCCCGCGGTCCCCTTCGCACGCATACACTGGCCGGGTGGGGAGCAGCGTGGACACCGAAGGCTCGGACTGGAAGAGCGACCTGCGGCAGCGCGGATACCGGCTGACACCGCAGCGCCAGCTCGTCCTGGAAGCGGTCGACGCCTTGGAGCACGCCACCCCGGACGAGATCCTCGTCGAGGTGCGCAAGACCGCCTCCGGGGTCAACATCTCCACCGTCTACCGCACCCTGGAGCTCCTGGAGGAGCTCAAGCTGGTCTCGCACGCCCACCTCGGGCACGGGGCCCCCACCTACCACCTCGCCGACCGGCACCACCACATCCACCTGGTCTGCCGTGACTGCGCCGAGGTCATCGAGGCGGACGTGGACGTCGCCGCCGAGTTCACGGCGAAGCTCCGTACCACCTTCGGTTTCGAGACCGACATGAAGCACTTCGCGATCTTCGGCCTGTGCCGCAAGTGCGCCGCGAAGCAGCGAGCCGCGCAGCCGTAGCAGGGTCGTACGCTTGGTCCCATGACCAGCAGCCCCTTGCTCCATCTCCCCGGCGCCGTACCGGCCGAAGGCCGTGACGAGGGCGTCGCCGCCCACTACGGCGAGCTGTACGGCGAACAGCGCGCCCTCGCGGAGGGGCGCGGCTTCGTCGACCTCTCGCACCGCGGAGTCGTCACCGTCAGCGGGCCGGAGCGCCTGAGCTGGCTGCACCTGCTGCTCACCCAGCACCTCACCGAGCTGCCGGCCGGGCAGGCCACCGAGGCGTTGATCCTCTCCGCCAACGGGCACATCGAGCACGCGCTCTACCTCGTCGACGACGGCGAGACCACGTGGGCGCACGTGGAGCCGGGCACCCAGGGCGAGCTGATCGCCTACCTGGAGTCCATGAAGTTCTTCTACCGCGTCGAAGTCGCCGACCGCACCGAGGAGTTCGCGGTCGTGCACCTCCCGGCCGGTTCCATCGCCGAGGTCCCCGAGGACAAGGAGCACGTGGTCCGGGAGACCGCGTACGGCCGGGACGTCTTCCTGCCCCGCGCCGAGCTGGAGTCCTTCGCCGCCGCGCACGGCCCGGCCGCGGGCCTGCTCGCGTACGAGGCCCTGCGCGTCGAGGCGCACCGGCCGCGGCTCGGTCTGGAGACCGACCACCGCACCATTCCGCACGAGCTGGGCTGGATCGGCACCGCCGTGCACCTGCAGAAGGGCTGCTATCGCGGCCAGGAGACGGTCGCCCGTGTCCACAACCTGGGGAAGCCCCCGCGCCGCCTGGTCTTCCTGCACCTGGACGGCTCGGAGGTGCTGCTCCCGGCGCACGGCACCCCGGTGCGGCTCGCCTCGGACGGGGAGGAGGGCCGTCAGCTGGGCTTCGTGACCACGGCCGTCCGCCACCACGAGCTGGGCCCGATCGCGCTCGCGCTGGTCAAGCGGAACGTGCCGGTCGACGCGCCGCTGCTGGTCGGCAAGACGGCCGCCGCGCAGGAGGTCGTCGTAGCGCCCTGACCGGCCGGGTCAGACGTCGATGACGATGGTGAACGGGCCGTGGTTGGTCAGCGAGACCCGCATGTCCGCGCCGAACCGGCCCGTCGCCACCGTCGCACCCAGCGCGCGCAGTTGCGCCACGACCTCGTCGACCAGCGGCTCGGCCACCGGGCCGGGAGCCGCCGCGTTCCAGGTGGGCCGGCGGCCCTTGCGCGCGTCGCCGTAGAGCGTGAACTGGGAGATCACCAGCAGCGGTGCGCCGTTGTCGCTGCAGGACTTCTCGCCCTCCAGGATCCGTACGGACCACAGTTTGCGCGCCAGGAGCGCCGCCTTCTCGGGGGTGTCGTCGTGCGTCACCCCCACCAGCACGCACAGTCCCTCGCCGACGACCTCGCCCACGGTCTCGCCGCCCACGACGACGCGTGCGCCGTCCACCCTCTGCACCACTGCTCGCATACCACCTGTGTACCAGGCTTGCACCCGTCCGGGGCCGATCGGCTGGAGTGGGACTGCGTGGGGGCCACGGGGAGTGGCACGATGCAAGCAGGCGGTGCGGGTGCGCCGCACCGGTCGAGGGGACGGACCCGTTCGTATGAATACTTCTGGTACCTCCGTACCTGCGTCACCCGCTTCCGTCGCGGCTGCCGCGGTACGACCGCCCGCGCAGCGCACGGCCGAGACGCAGGGGTCGCCGACCCCGACCACCGCGCTCGGACTGCCGGAACTGCGTGCGCTGCGCCGTGACGCGCAGCGCGACGAGGCCGATCTGAGCTACGTACGCAGACTGCTCCAGGGCCGCATCGACATCCTGCGGGCCGAGCTGGCCCGGCGGACGGACCCCGAGGCGCCGGTGGTGGACCGGCTCTCGGTGATCCTGGCCGACGCCCCCTCCAGCCGCAGTGCCTCGGCCCGGCACGTCACGCTCGGCACCCCGCACAGCGAGGAGTACCGGGTGCTGGCCGCGGAGATGCTGTCCGACGTGGAGCTGTCGGACCTGGGCGCCCGTACGGACGACGAACTGCACGACGGGATGGGGCGGCTGGTGCGCTACGAGCAGCAGGTCTCGCGGCGCCGGCAGCAGCTCCAGCGCACGGTGGACGACTGCAGTGCCGAGATCACCCGGCGGTACCGGGAGGGTGAGGCGCAGGTGGACGACCTGCTCGCGTAGAAATTCGGGCGACCGGCCGCCGTCGGCGGATTAGCGTGGGCGGTTATGAGTGCTGACGTCCGGCCGATCGCCGAATCCGAACTCCCCGACTGGGTGCGCACCGTGCACACCGGTTTCCTGGTCAGCCCCCGGGTGACCGAGGCCGACATCACGCAGCGCGCGAAGTACTGCGACTTCTCCCGTACGCACGGGGCGTTCGACCCCGACAGCGGTCGCTGTGTGGCGGCCCTGCGTTCCTTCCCGCAGGAGCTGACCGTGCCCGGCGGGGCGGCCGTCCGGTCCACGGCCGTCTCCAACGTGGGGGTGCTGCCCACCCATCGCCGCCAGGGTCTGCTGACCCGGATGATGGCCGCCGAGTTCGCGGCGGCCGAGGCGCGCGGCGACGCGCTGGGGACGCTGATAGCCGCCGAGTACCCGATCTACGGGCGGTACGGGTTCGGGCCGGCGACCTCCCTCGTGGAGTGGGAGATCGACGTACCGCGTACCGGGCTCGACCGGAGGCTGGCGGCGCCCGTCGACGGCGGCCGCATCGACCTGGTGGACGTGGAGGAGCTGCGGCGGGTGGGGCCCGAGCTGCACGAGCGGCTGCGGGCGATCACGCCGGGTGCCGTGGACCGGAACGAGCGCTGGTGGAGCCTGGCGACCGGCCTGGAGGAGTGGTCGTACCGCCCGTACAAGGACAACTTCCACGCCGTGTACCGCACGGCGGAGGGAGAGGTGGCCGGCCTCGCCGTGTACAGCGCGGACGACCACTGGACGGACGCGAAGCTTCCGGAGAACACCGTGCAGGTCAAGGACCTGCTGGCGGTCACCCCGCAGGCGGAGCGGGCGCTGTGGCAGTTCCTGTGCTCGATCGACTGGGTGACAAAGGTCCGCACCGGCTACCGGGCCCCCGACGCCCTCGTCCCGGACCTGCTGCCCGACCCGCGGTCGGCGCGGGTCGTGACCGCCGCGGACTTCCTGTGGGTGCGGGTGCTGGACGTCGTACGGGCGCTGGGCGCGCGGACGTACGAGGTGCCCGGGGTGCTCGTCCTGGAGGTCACGGACGGGACGGGCCCGGCGGCGGGACGCTACCGGCTGGACGCGGGCACCGGGGTGTGCGAGCGGACCGAGGAGGCGGCGGACCTGCGGCTGGACGTGGCCGAGCTGGGCTCCCTGTACCTGGGCGGCACCTCCGCGGTGCGGTTGGCCGCACTGGGGCGGGTGACGGAGGAACGGCCGGGGGCGGCCGCGCTGGCCGACGCGATGTTCCGTACCGCGCGCAGCCCGTGGTGCCCGGACATCTTCTGACCCCGTGCCGATGACCGAGAACCGAGCACCGAGCACTGAGAACCGAGGACCGAACTCTTGACGTCACTTGTGGAATCCCTGCGCGCGGCGGGCTGCGTCTTCGCGGAGGAGGAGGCGGAGCTCCTGACCGGCGCCGCCACCGACGCGGACCACCTGGCGGAGCTGCTGGCCCGCCGGGTGGGCGGCGAACCGTTGGAACACGTCGTCGGCTGGGCGGAGTTCTGCGGACTGCGCATGGAGGTCGGCGCGGGCGCCTTCGTACCGCGCCGGCGCACCGAGTTCCTGGTGGGGGAGGCGGTGGCACTGGCCCGGCCGGGCGCGGTGGTGCTGGACCTGTGCTGCGGGGTCGGCGCCCTGGGCGCGGCGGTGGCCGCGGGGCTGCCGGGCGGCGCCGAGCTGCACGCGGCCGACATCGACCCGGCGGCGCTCGTGTACGCGCGGCGCAACGTGGCCCCGTACGGCGGCCGGGTGTGGGAGGGCGACCTGTACGAGGCACTCCCGTCCTCATTGCGCGGCCGGGTGGACGTGCTGGTGGTCAACGCCCCGTACGTGCCGACGGAGGAGATCGTCCTCATGCCGTCGGAGGCGCGGGACCACGAGCCGCTGGTCTCGCTGGACGGCGGGTCCGACGGCCTGGACGTCCACCGTCGGGTGGCGGCGGGCGCGATGCCCTGGCTGGCCCCGGGTGGGCACCTGCTGATCGAGACGAGCGCCCGCCAGTCCCCGTCGACGGCCTCGGCCCTGACCTCGGCGGGTCTCGCGGTGCGGGCGGTGACCTCGGAGGAGCTGTACGCGACGGTGGTCATCGGCACCGCCTGACGCCGTGGCGTTCGAGGTGCTGCCGGGCACGGGCCTGGCCCTGCCGCGGGGCGCCGGCGTGCTGCGGTTCGGCGGGTCCGAGCGGGAGGCCCGGTGGGCCGTCGCGACCCTGGCGGACGTGCGCGAGGCGTGGGTCTGCGGTACGGGCTGGGCCTTCACCGCGCGCTACGAGGGCCTGGAGCTGCTGGCCTACGGGGACTGCCCGGACCGCCTCGGCCGCACCGGCCACGACCGGTACGGTCTCGCGGCCGTCCATCTCTGCCGGTACGGGCCGGGGCCGGCCGGGCCGTCCGCCGTCCCGGTGGTCCTGCGTGACGTCGACCTGTTCGGGTACCCGGCCGCCGAGGTGCTGGAGGCCCTCGGGCCGGTCCCGTACCCCGGTGTGACGCTGCCGCGGGCCGCCTCCCCGACCGGCCCCTACCTGGCGGAGGTACGGCTCTCGGCCTAGGCCTGCCCGAGCGGGTCCTCGGCGAGCGGGTCCTCGGTGAGCGGGACCGGTGCGGCCAGGGCCGCTTCGTAGGCGGGGCGCGAGAAGACGTACGGGCCCAGGGGGAGTTCGCCCCACTGCGGCCGGTGGATCTGGTAGAGGCCGGACCAGGTGACCTCCCTCTTCGTGGCGTGGACCATGGCGAGCAGGGGCCAGCAGGCGTCGATCCCGCAGGGGCAGCCCATGAGGCACAGGGCCCCGGTGTCGCGGTCGCGGAGCTCCGGGGGCGAGTCGCCGAGGAAGTGCGCCCGGGCCCGGGCGCCGTCGGGGTCGTCGTCCAGGTGCAGCGGGGCGTGCTGGTTCCGCAGGAACTCGTCGCGCTCCTGTGGGGTTTCGTCGTCGTCGAGTTCCGGATCCCAGAGCGCGCGCGTCGCCTCCGCGACGAGCACGCGCAGGTCGGTGCCGTCGACGCGGATGCCCCAGGCGGTGAGGTGCGGGTAGCCGGGATGGGGGAGGTGCAGGAACTCCACCCGGTGCGGGGCGGGCAGGGCGGGGGCGACGGACGGCTGACTCATGCGCCCCATCCTGCGGCGCCGGCCCGACCGGGTCCACGGAGTATCGGCACCCGCAGGGCGGCTCCGACGTCGCCGCCCCGGTCGTCAAGGCCGCGCGGTGCGGAACGCGAGATACCGGCTGAACGCCTCGTGGCTGTCGGGGGTGAAGCGCCACTCCCGCAGGGCCGACCGCAGCTCCGGCTCGGTCAGCCGGCCGTGCCAGGCGACCTCATCAGGATCGGCGGTCACCGTGTCCGGCACCACGGCCTCGTGCACGCCGAGCCAGTGAGGGCTCAGACCGCTGCGGTTGAGGAACGTGAACAGCAGGCGCGGCAGCACACGAACGCCCAGCTCCTCGGCCAACTCCCGCGCGGCGGCCTGTTCGTAGGACTCACCGACCTCCACCGCGCCCCCCACCACGACCTCGTGGAGGCCGGGGAAGCGCGACAGCTGCTCCGACCGCCGGTGAACGAGGATCCGCCCGCGCTCGTCACGGCACAGCGTCACGGCGACCCGGTGGAGCCAACCCTCCTGGACGGCCTGCCGGCGGCCGACCACCACCCCCAGCACACGATCCTCATCGTCGACACGCTCCACCAGTTCGTCCACGGTGCACACCCTGGCAGAGCACACCGACATCGCCGCTCCTCGGGACGACACCAGATGGGAGCTGTTGCAAGCAGGACGCTTGCAATAGTTAGCAGAGTCGGGCAGGATCACAGCATGGCATCGCTCAACGTCGGAAATCTCGGCGAGTACCTCCGTGAGCAGCGCCGGCAGGCCCAGCTTTCGCTGCGGCAGCTGGCGGAGCAGGCGGGGGTGTCGAATCCGTACCTGAGCCAGATCGAGCGCGGGCTGCGCAAGCCGAGCGCGGACATCCTTCAGCAGCTGGCCAAGGCGCTGCGGATCTCCGCGGAAACGCTGTACGTGCAGGCCGGGATCCTGGATGAGCGGGACCCGGACGAGGTGGAGACGCGAGCCGTCATACTCGCCGACCCGTCCATCAACGAGCGGCAGAAGCAGGTGCTGCTCCAGATCTACGAGTCGTTCCGCAAGGAGAACGCGCTCGACACGCCCGCCGACGAGATGCCGTCGAAGACGAACTGAAGTTGATCCGGGAGGACCAGCACATGGCCATCGCCGATGACCTGAAGAAGACCCTCACCGACCCCACTCCCCTCTACTTCGCCGCCGGCACCGCCGACCTGGCCGTGCAGCAGGCCAAGAAGGTGCCCGACCTGTTCGAGCAGCTGCGCGCCGAGGCCCCCGCGCGCATCGAGGCCGTGAAGAACACGGACCCGAAGGCTGTGCAGGAGGCGGTCACCGCCAAGTTCAACGAGGTGCTCGGCGCGATCGACCCGAAGAAGCTCGGGGAGACCGCCCAGGACCTCGCGCTGCGCGGTGTCGGCGTGGCCGCCGAGTACGCGGTGCGCGCCAAGGAGACGTACGACAAGGTCGCCGTGCACGGCGAGCAGGCCGTGCGGACCTGGCGGGGCGACGTCTCCGCCGAGATCGTCGACATCGCCGTGGCGGTCGAGCCCGAGGCGGAGGCGGAGCCGGTGTCGGAGCCGGTCGCCGAGGCCGCCGCCGACGAGAAGCCCGCCGCGAAGAAGCCCGTCGCGCGCAAGAGCACGGCCAAGAAGGCCACGGTCACGGCGGACGACGCGAGCTGAAGCGGAACCGCATGAGTGACGGCGGGCCGGGCACCCTTCAGGTGCCCGGCCCGTTGTGGTTCATGAAGGCACCTGTGCCGGTAGCGTGGAGTCGGGTGGCATCGGAAGAGCGAAGCAGAAGTCGAGAAGGCGGTCGAAGCGATGTTGATCGATGGGTTCGATCGGGGCGTGATCCCGTTCCTCGGGTACGTCATGCTGGCGCTCGCCGTCGTGGCCTTCGTGATCGCCCTGGTGGCGCGCGAGGACGCGTACCGGGCGGCCGACAAGCAGAGCAAGACCTTCTGGCTGGTCATCCTCGGTGTCACCGTGGCCGTGGACTTCCTGCTGGGGATGCTGTTCCTGCAGATCGCCGGTCTCGTCGCGACCATCGTGTTCTTCGTCGACGTACGCCCGGCCCTCAAGCAGGTCTCGGGCGGTGGCGGCCGGCGCGGCGGCAGCAGCAGTGACGGGCCGTACGGGCCCTACAACGGCGGACGCTAGCGGCGTCGCGTCCGGCGTCCGGCGTCCCGCCCGGCGCCCGGCATCGGCGCCTGCGTCCGGCGACCGGCGCCTGCGTCCGGCGGGCTCAGCCCTCGGCGCGGGAGAGCAGGACCACGGCCACGTCGTCGGTCAGCTCGCCGCCGTTGAGGCGGCGGGCCTCGGTGACGGAGGCCTCCAGCAGGCCCTCACCGCTCAGACCGCGGTCCAGGTGGCGGTTGATCATGTCGACCATGCCGTCCTGGCCCAGACGTTCCTTGCCCTCGCCGATGTGGCCCTCGATCAGGCCGTCGGTGTAGAGCATCAGGCTCCAGGTGCCGCCGAGCTCCACCTGGCGGCGCGGCCAGCGGGCCCGGGGCAGCAGCCCGAGGGCCGGACCGCTGTTCTCGTACGGGAGCAGCCGCGCGCGGCGGCCCGGCCGGGATATCAGCGGAGCCGGGTGGCCGGCCAGGCACAGACCGGCGCGGCGGCCGTCCGGGGCGATGTCGACCGTGCACAGCGTCGCGAATATCTCCTCGCACGGCCGCTCCACCTCCAGGACCTCCTGGAGGGTGGCCAGCAGGTCGTCGCCGCAGAGGCCGGCCAGGGTCAGGGCGCGCCAGGCGATGCGGAGCTCGACGCCGAGCGCGGCCTCGTCGGGCCCGTGGCCGCAGACGTCGCCGATCATGGCGTGGACCGTGCCGTCGGGAGTGCGGACGGTGTCGTAGAAGTCACCGCCGAGCAGGGCCCGGCTGCGGCCGGGGCGGTAGCGGGCGGCGAAGCGGAGGTCGGAGCCCTCCAGGAGGGGCGTGGGGAGCAGGCCGCGTTCCAGCCGGGCGTTCTCCTGGGCGCGCAGTTTCGATTCTGCGAGCTTGTACTGGGCGATGTCCGCCCGTTTTCTCTCCACGGCGTAGCGGATGGCGCGGCTCAGCAGGCGGCCGTCCAGCTCGTCGCGGAACAGGAAGTCCTGGGCGCCGACCCGGACGGCTTCGGCGGCGCGCTCGACGTCGTCCTCGTCGGTCAGGACGAGGACGGCGTGGCGCGGGGCGATGCGCAGCACCTGGCGGAGGGCGACCAGCCGGTCCACGGCGGTGGCGGTGTCGGTGCCGGCCCCCGTTCCCGTGCCCGCCGTTCCGTTGACCGAGCCGTTGGCCGTACCGATGGCCGAGCCGTTGGCCGTCGCGCCGGGCGTACGGGCGCTGGCGTCCGGGAGGGACAGGTCGAGGAGGATGCAGTGCACGTCGGGTGTGAGCAGCCGCTCGGCCTCGGTGAGGTTGCGCGCGGTGCGGAGCCGGATGCGGTGGCCGTCCGCGTCGAGGATCTCGGGGAGGGTGAGACCGCCGGCCGGGTCGTCCTCGATGACCAGGAGGGTCAGCGGGGCCGTGTGCGGGGTGGTCGTCTGGAGGGCGGTCGTCCGAGGGGTCGCTTGCGCGACGCCCGTGGCGGCTACGGCCGGGGCGGCGGTGTGCAGAACGGCCTGACCGCTCTCCGTGGCCGAGGTGTCCCTCTGCCGCGGTACGGGTACGGGCATCGTCTCCGGTTCCTTCCCTCCCCCCGAGGGTGCGCTCGTCCGGCAGACCCTAGCGGTCCCTGCCCGACAAACGGAATGCCGTTCTTGGCGAGGGCCTGCGTCATATGCGGTTATCGCGGGGGAAAATCGGCCTCACTGGATGACAAAGGTCACGGCGGGGCCGTGTTCCGTCCCGTCCATCGAGACGTGTTCGAGGCCCGCCGGGTTGCCTGCGTCACCCGATCCCACCCACCCGGCCGAAGATCCCCACGTCGCCGGGCCACGCCGGGGGTACGCGTCCGGGCTACGCCGCGGGGGCTACGCGTCGGGGCGGACCACTGCCTTGATCGGCATCGAGCCCGCGCCCGCCAGGGTCACGTTCCGGCCGGGGCGCGGGGCGTGGACCATCGCGCCGTCGCCGACGTACATGCCGACGTGGGTCGCGTCGTCGAAGTAGATGATCAGGTCACCCGGGCGCATGTCCTTCAGCGCGACCTTCGGCAGCAGTCGCAGCTGCTCCTGCGAGGTGCGCGGGATGCCCCGGCCCGCCGCCAGCCAGGCCTGGGAGGTCAGCCCCGAGCAGTCGAACGAGGACGGACCCACGGCGCCCCATTTGTACGGCTTGCCGATCTGGGCGGTGGCGAACTGCACGGCCCGCTTGCCCGCTTCGGTCGCCGCGCCGTTGACGTCCTTCATCGCGCCCGTCGACAGCCACGCCGTCTGCGCCTTGTACTGGGCTTCCTGTTCCAGCTGGATCAGTCGGGCCTTCTCCTCGGCCTCGAGCTTGCTCTCCAGCTCCTCCGCGGCCTTGATCTTCTCCTCGACCTGCTTCTTGGACTCCTCCGACTTGACCCGGTTGGCCTCCAGGATGGCCCAGCGCTCGCTCGCCTCCTGGGCGTAGCGCTCCAAGTCGGCCTGCGTCCGGTCAAGTTCGGAGAGCATGTCCGAGGCGGCCTTCTCGCCCTGGCGCAGCCGGCCCGCCCCGTCGAGGTAGTGGTTCGGGTCGTCGCTCAGTGCCAGCTGCGCGCCCGGAGGCATCCCGCCCGAGCGGTACTGGGCGCGGGCGGCGGCGCCCGCCCGGTTCTTCAGGTTGGTGATCTTCTCCTTGCCTGCGACGACAAGGTTGGCGATCTCGACGATCTTGTCCGACTGGGCCTTGGTCTCGGCCTCGGCGAGGTTGTAGGCGTCGGTGGCGGTGCCCGCCTGCCGGTACAGCTCCTCGATCTCCTTGCGGACCTGCTCCAGGGACTTGCCACCCGGCTCGGGGAGCGGCGCGGCCGGAGCCGCCGGTGCGGCGGGCGCGGCGGGTGTGGCCGGAGCCGCGTACGCGATGCCCGTCGCGAGGCCCGGCGCCGTCAGTATCGCCATCGTGCACAGCAGCACGAGAGAGCTTGCGCCTCGCCTTTGCCTTGCGGCTCCCATGGTCCCCCCAGGCACCCGAGTCAGACCCCGTCTCAGATCTGACTATTCATCAGTAACTTCGCGCTGCCATCGGGATGGTGCCACGAGTCGATGAATTGCAACACCCTTGTGGGTGGCGATGCGATCTTGTCCCACCCGACGGACGCCATTTCCGGCCCCGCACGGTCCAACGGGCCACCCCCACCCCTGGTTCCCCCATGCGCCGCGTTCACCCCACCGGGCGCAACGCCTCCCAGGGCAACGTCAGTTCCCCCTGCCGCCACCGCCGGGGCCCGTCCACCAACGGCCAGTCGGCGGACAGGTCCCGCGCCGTCCGGATCCAGCGCTGCCGTGCCCCGTAGGCCGCGTACGGGGCCGCCGCCGCCCACGCCCGGTCGAAGTCGCGCAGGAACGCGTGCACCGGCTCACCGGGCACGTTCCGGTGGATCAGCGCCTTCGGGAGCCGCTCCGCGAGGTCCGAGGGGCGCTCCAGGGAGCCCAACCGGGTCGCGAACGTCACCGTGCGCGCCCCCTCCGGGCCCAGTGCCACCCACACGTGCCGCCGCCCGATCTCGTCGCAGGTGCCCTCCACCAGCAGCCCGTCCGGGGCCAGCCGCCCGCACAGCCGCGCCCAGACCTCGGCGACCTGCTCCTCGTCGTATTGGCGCAAAACGTTCGCCGCGCGGATCAGCGCGGGCCGCGCCCCGCCGTCCAGCGGAACCTCGAAACCGCCGTGCCGGAAGCTCAGCCCCTCCCGCTCGTACGGCTTCGCTCCCGCCACCCGCGCCGGTTCGATCTCGATGCCGACCACCCGCACCCGCGGCGCCGCGTCCCGCAGCCGCGCCAGCAGTTCGACCGCCGTCCACGGCGCGGCCCCGTAGCCCAGGTCCACCGCGACCGGCGCCTCCGCGCGGCGCAGCGCGGGCCCGTGGGTGGCCGCGATCCAGCGGTCCATCCGGCGCAACCGGTTCGGATTGGTCGTCCCGCGCGTCACCGAGCCCACAGGGCGGCCGGGCGCGCGGCTGGAGGGCGGGGTACTGCGGGAGGCCATGAGCCGAGGGTAAGCGGAGGGCCCGCACACCAAGAAAATCCCGCTACGCACCACCGAATACGAGGAAACCTCCAGGAAAACCGGACACCCCGGAATGCGGGGGACGGCCATCCGGGTTGCACTCCTTGCAGGGCGTCTTCCGCGCCCTCGCCGTCATGCCGTCCGGCATGTCGTTCGTCATGCCGTCCGAGCGTCGGGCGCGCGCCGTCCGAGCCGAGAGGACTGGTCCCTTGAGCCAGTACGTGTCCCGCCTCAGTGGCCGCCTCGCCGCCGCCCGTGCCACCCGCCACGAGCCGCCCCGGCTGCGCCTGCCGGCCGTCGGACACCACCGAAGGCCGCGCCGCGTGGCCATGCTCAGCGTGCACACCTCTCCGCTGCACCAGCCCGGCACCGGCGACGCGGGGGGCATGAACGTCTACATCGTGGAGCTGGCCAAACGGCTCGCCGCCATCAACATCGAGGTCGAGATCTTCACCCGGGCCACCACCGGCGGCCTGCCGCCCGCGGTCGACCTGGCCCCCGGCGTCCTGGTACGGCACGTGGACGCGGGCCCCTACGAAGGCCTCGCCAAGGAGGAGCTCCCGGCCCAGCTGTGCGCCTTCACCCACGGCGTCATGCAGGCCTGGGCCGGCCACCGCCCCGGCTACTACGACCTCGTCCACTCCCACTACTGGCTTTCCGGCCATGTGGGCTGGCTCGCCGCCGAACGCTGGGGCGTCCCGCTCGTGCACGCCATGCACACCATGGCGAAGGTCAAGAACGCGGCGCTCGCCGAGGGGGACACGCCCGAGCCCGCCGCCCGCGTCATAGGAGAGACGCAGATCGTGGCCGCCGCCGACCGGCTCATCGCGAACACCGCGGAGGAGGCCGACGAACTCGTCCGCCACTACGAGGCCGACCCCGCCAAGGTGGCGGTCGTCCACCCCGGCGTGAACCTCGACCGCTTCACGGTCGGCGACGGCCGGGCCGCGGCCCGCGCCCGCCTCGGCCTCCCGAGCGACGCCGTCATCCCCCTGTTCGCCGGGCGGATCCAGCCGCTGAAGGCCCCCGACATCCTGCTGCGCGCCGTCGCCGTCATGGTCGACCAGGACCCGTCGCTGCGCCGCCGTCTTTTCGTCCCCGTCGTCGGCGGGCCCAGCGGCAGCGGCCTCGCCAAGCCGGAGGGCCTGCAGAAGCTCGCCGCGAAGCTCGGCATCGCCGACCTCGTCCACTTCCACCCGCCGGTCGCGCAGGACGGGCTCGCGGACTGGTTCCGGGCGGCGTCGGTGCTGGTCATGCCGTCCTACAACGAGTCCTTCGGGCTCGTCGCGATAGAGGCGCAGGCCGCCGGTACGCCGGTGCTCGCCGCCGAGGTCGGTGGGCTGCCCGTCGCCGTCAACGACGGGGTCACGGGGATCCTCGTACCCGGGCACGACCCGGTGGACTACGCGCGGGAGCTGCGGCGCTTCGTGGACGAGCCCGGGCTCGCGGACCGGATGGGCACCGAGGCGGCGCGGCACGCGCAGTTCTTCGGCTGGGACACCGCGGCGAGCGGCACGGCCGACGTCTACACC
The DNA here is from genome assembly GCF_043201215.1 of Streptomyces sp. NPDC048331. Taxonomy (NCBI): domain Bacteria; kingdom Bacillati; phylum Actinomycetota; class Actinomycetes; order Kitasatosporales; family Streptomycetaceae; genus Streptomyces; species Streptomyces sp. NPDC048331. The sequence goes on from NZ_JBICYT010000033.1 coordinate 62,802, forward strand.
GCGGCCATGCATGATCATCGCCGTCGCGTACGCTCCCACCATGGCTGACACCGCCGAGATCATCGAGAGCGCCCTCACCGCCGCGGAGCTGAGCTGGGAGAGCCCCGATCCGGGGACGTACGTCGTCCAGCTGCCCGGCACCCGCAAGCTGAGCACCACCTGCTCGATCCGGGTCGGCCGGCACTCGCTGTCGATCAACGCCTTCGTGATCCGCCACCCCGACGAGAACGAGGCGGGCGTCCACCGCTGGCTGCTGGAGCGCAACCTCAAGCTCTACGGCATGGCGTACGCGGTGGACCGCCTCGGCGACATCTACCTGACGGCCCGGCTCCCGCTGTCGGTCGTCGACCCGGAGGAACTGGACCGGCTGCTCGGCACGGTCCTGGAGGCGGCGGACGGCTCCTTCAACACGCTGCTGGAGCTGGGCTTCGCGAGCGCGATCCGGCGCGAGTACGAGTGGCGGGTCTCGCGCGGCGAGCCGACCTTCAACCTCGACGCGTTCAAGCACCTGACGCGGCCTTCCTGACCCCGGCCCGGCCCCGGCCCGCCGCCGGTCGGGCGGCGTCCGGCCGGCGGCGCCCGGTGGTTACGCCACCCCGGCCGCCGCCGCGGGCTTCGCCTCCACCGGGGCCTCGCCCGCCACCTCGGCCTCGTCCGTACGCGGGGACCCGGCGGCGACGGTGACGGTGACACCCGCGTCACCCTCGGGGAGCCTGCGCATCAGCAGCCAGTAGCCGGCCGCCGCCACCGTGCCCAGGACACCGGTGGCCGCCCACAGCCGGTCCGCCCCGTACCGGTCGATCACGAAGCCCGCCATCAGCGGCGCGACCAGCGAGGCCACCGCCCAGGACAGGTTGTAGACCCCCTGGTAGCGGCCGCGCCCGTGGACCGGCGAGAGCCGCACGACCAGACCCATCTGGGTCGGCGAGTTCACGATCTCGGCCAGGGTCCACACGCACACCGTCAGCGCGTACGCCCACAGCGGCCCGGCGAAGGCCGTCAGCGCGAAGCCGTATCCCGCCAGCAGCGCCGAGATCACCAGCAGCTTCTGCGGGTCGCGGTGCTCGATGAAGGCCGTGACCGGGATCTGGAGCAGCACGATCAGGAACCCGTTCACGGCGACGACCAGCCCGTAGTCCCCGGGCGAGAAGCCCGCCGCGCCCATCGCGACCGGCAGGCCGACCGAGCCCTGGGTGAAGATCAGCGAGATCAGGAACGACAGGCCGACCACGCCCATGAACCGGCCGTCCCGCAACACCGTCCCGAGCCCGATCGCGGGCTCCGCGCCGGTCCCCTTCCCCGCACCGGTGGGCCCACCCTCGGGCCGGGACTCGGGCAGCTTGACGAAGACCAGCACCGCACAGGCCAAGGTCAGCGCGGCCTCGCCGAGGAAGCCGGCCAAGTAGCTGTACTCCGCGATCAGTCCCGCCGCCGCCGCGCTGACGCCGAAGCCGAGGTTGATGGCCCAGTAGTTGAGCGCGAAGGCGCGTACGCGGTCCTCGGGACGGACGATGTCCGCCATCATCGCCGCGACCGCCGGCCGGGAGGCGTTCGAGGTCATACCGACCAGCAGGGCCACGGCCGCGATCGCCGCCGGGTGTTCCATGAAGCCGAGCAGCGCCACCGAGAAGGCGGTCGACGCCTGGGCCGCCAGCAGCGTGGGCCGGCGCCCGAGCCGGTCGGTCAGCACACCGGCGACCAGGGAGGACATCACACCGCCGAGCCCGTGGAGGGCGACCACGAGCCCCGCGAAGGAGGCCGAGTAGCCCCGGTCCAAGGTCAGGTACAAGGTCATGAAGGTGGCGACGAAGGCCCCGAGCCGGTTCACCAGAGTGCTCGTCCAGAGCCACCAGAAGGCCGCGGGCAGTCCGGCGACGCTCTCCCGGGCGGCCTGTCTGAAACGGGCAGCGGACATAAGGGATCCCCCCGGCGGCGTAAGTATCACTCGTACGCCGTGCACATTACGAGCGGCAGGCTTCCGGGCGCCACTCGATTGACGCGCACCGTCAATCCGTCGGGACCCGGCACCGCGCGCGGGCGCCCCCGGGCGTCCACTAGGCTCGTACGCATGGCCGACGCACCGTACAAGCTGATCCTCCTCCGCCACGGCGAGAGCGACTGGAACGCGAAGAACCTGTTCACCGGCTGGGTGGACGTCAACCTCACCGAGAAGGGCGAGAAGGAGGCGGTCCGGGGCGGTGAGCTGCTCAAGGACGCCGGCCTGCTGCCCGACGTGCTGCACACCTCGCTGCAGAAGCGCGCCATCCGCACGGCGCAGCTCGCGCTGGAGGCCGCGGACCGTCACTGGATCCCGGTGCACCGCTCCTGGCGCCTGAACGAGCGCCACTACGGTGCGCTCCAGGGCAAGGACAAGGCGCAGACCCTCGCGGAGTTCGGCGAGGAGCAGTTCATGCTGTGGCGCCGCTCGTACGACACCCCGCCGCCCGTGCTGGAGGACGGTACGGAGTTCTCGCAGTCCGAGGACCCGCGCTACGCGTCGATCCCGAACGAGCTGCGTCCGCGCACGGAGTGCCTCAAGGACGTCGTCGAGCGCATGCTGCCGTACTGGTACGACGGCATCGTCCCGGACCTGCTGGCCGGCCGCACGGTCCTGGTCGCCGCGCACGGCAACTCCCTGCGCGGTCTGGTCAAGCACCTGGACGGCATCTCGGACGCCGACATCACGGGCCTGAACATCCCGACCGGCATCCCGCTCGTCTACGAACTGGACGCCGACTTCAAGCCCCTGACCCCGGGCGGCACCTACCTCGACCCGGACGCCGCGGCGGCCGCCATCGAGGCCGTCAAGAACCAGGGCAAGAAGAAGTAACCTTTGTGATCATGCCTTCCACCTGCGCGTACGGCGCAGGTGGGAGGCATTTTTGTTGGCGGTGCGGTGCGGTGCGGTGCGGTGCGGCGTCGGGCCGGGCCGGCGGGCCGGACGGCGGCTCGGGGACGACGGTCGGCCCGTGGCGTCGATCGACCTCGGCTCACGGCTTCTCGTTCCATTCGCGGCCGATCGAGCGCAGCAGGGCCGGGTAGACCCCGAGGTGGCGGAAGGGCTTGATGCCCAGCATGTAGAGGGCGCCGAGGCGGCCGTTCGGTTTCACCAGGACGGTCATCTGGCCGTGGTGGCCGCCGTTTCCGTCCGCGACCCAGCCGATGTGGAGCACCCCGTGCACGGTCCGGTTCGCGGACTCCGCCGCCCACTCGTCGTGGGTCTGGAAGATCGAGGTGAACGGGGCCGACCGCAGGTCCGGGCCCCGTTCACCCTCGCGCAGGTCGGCCGGCAGGCGGTCGCGCAGGGTGGGGACCCGGGTGCCGAGGCCACCGTCGGGCCGGTCCCAGCCGAACAGCTTGCCCAGCCCGCGGCGGACCGCGAAGAGGACGCGCGCCACGGGGGAGGGGACCGGATCCCCCGTGCCCTCCGCGAACTGGCGTACCAGGCGGTGGAGGTCGTCGGGCCCACCCGGGGTCGGCAGCGCCCACACGTCCTCGACCCGGAAGTCGCCGGCGATCTCGTGGATCCGCCAGGGTCGGGAAGTGAACGCGGTCTTGGGGAGTCTCATCGGTCGGCCCCTATCTATACGATGGCGTATAGATCGAGGCTAGCACTCGTCTATACGCCACCGTATAGACAGGGGCCGCGTGAGGAGGAGCACAGCATGGGCGCGACCCGCACACCACGCGGAAAGTGGATCGAGGAAGGACTGCGGGCCCTCGCCGCCGGCGGCCCTGAAGCCGTCCGCGTCGAGGCGCTGGCGCAGGCACTCGGCGTCAGCAAGGGCGGCTTCTACGGGTACTTCGGCAGCCGGGGCGCGCTGCTCACCGAGATGCTCGACACCTGGGAACACGAGGTCGCCGAGGCCGTGATCGAGCAGGTCGAGAGCGGCGGCGGAGACGCGCGGGCCAGGCTGGAGCGGCTGTTCGCGATCGCCTCGTCCGCCGACGGGCCGGTCAGGGGCACCACCGCCGACCTCGCCATCCGCGACTGGGCCCGACGCGACGAGGACGTCGCCCGGCGGGTGCGACGTACCGACAACCGGCGCATGGAATACCTGCGTTCGCTGTTCCGCGCCATCTGCACCGACGAGGACGACGTCGAGGTCCGCAGCCTGCTCGCCTACTCGCTGCGGATCGGCGAGCACTTCATCCACGTCGACCACGGTGCCCGCACCCGCGCCGAGGTCATGGACCTCATCCGCGACCGGCTCCTGAGATAGCCGGCGGACGCGCGCGAAAGGCCCCGGCCGAGGGAACTCGGACGGGGCCCGTCTTCGCGTGCGGCCGGCGGAGGCCGTCAGCCGCCGCACTGGCAGGGGGCGCCGGACTGGCAGCCGCAGCCGCAGCCGGAGCCGCAGCCGCAGGCCGCGAGCAGCGGTAGCCGCAGCGGCTCCGGCCTCGGGGGCTGCTCCTGCTCCGGGGTGATGGGAACGGGGGAATCGGGCATGGTTCCTCCTCGCAGGGGCGGTGCCCCGCGGCATACGGGACTTCGTACGACGACCGCCCTCGCCCTCATTCATGCCCAGCGGTACCGGCGCGTCAACGGCGCATTGGGGCTCGGCGTGGCCCCCGGTCCGGACACCCCCGTCCGGACTCCCCGCTTCCGACGCCGGCGGGTCAGACCCCCTCGACCTGGGTCGGCTGCTGGAGGTCGTCCGCGTGCTCACCCGTCACCAGGTAGACCACACGCTTGGCCACCGACACCGCGTGGTCCGCGAAGCGCTCGTAGTAGCGGCCCAGCAGGGTCACGTCCACGGCCGTCTCGATGCCGTGCTTCCAGCGGTCGTCCATCAGGTGCTGGAACAGCGTGCGGTGCAGCTGGTCCATCTCGTCGTCGTCCTGCTCCAGCTGCAGCGCGAGGTCGACGTCCTTCGTGATGATCACCTCGGCGGCCTTCGCCATCAGACGCTGCGCCAGCTGCCCCATCTCCAGGATGGTGGCGTGCAGGTCCCGCGGCACGGCCCGGTCCGGGAAGCGCAGCCGGGCCAGCTTCGCCACGTGCTGGGCGAGGTCGCCGCTGCGCTCCAGGTCGGCGCTCATCCGCAGGGAGGTCACGACGATGCGCAGGTCCGTGGCGACCGGCTGCTGGCGGGCCAGCAGGGCGATGGCGCGCGCCTCCAGGTCGTGCTGGAGGTCGTCGACCTTCTGGTCGGCGGCGATCACGCTCTCGGCGAGCTTCAGGTCGGCGTCGAGCATGGACGTCGTGGCCCGTCCGATCGCGGAGCCGACGAGCCGGGCCATCTCGACCAGGCCTTCTCCGATCGAGTCCAGTTCCTCGTGGTACGCGTCGCGCATGTCTCGTGTCCCTCTCTCGACCTACTACTGCGGTACTGCCCGGGGGCGGGCCGGGGCTACCGGCGGCCCCACGGTGCCACGGTGAGCCGCAAACGCGTCCGACTCCGGCACCACAAGTGAATCAACCCCATCGCCAGGGTGAACTCTGGGCGACGACTGTTCGAGGTGCCACCCGAACGGCTGTGGAAGTGTCGTCGCGCCTGCTTAACCTGGATCCATGGACGTGAACGCGGCGGTCGCCGCAGCTGCAGCGATCGCCGGTCTTTGCACCGGTGTGATCGCGATGCTGGCGTTCCGCTGGAGCGAGCGCGACCAGGCCCGCCCCACCCGGAGCTCCATGCGCCCCGACATCAACGCGGTGCTGCCGCCCGGCGTGGACACCGTCCTCTCCGTGCTGCGCTCCTCGGCGGTCGTACTGGACGAGGGCGACGCGGTGGTCAAGGCCAGCTCGGCGGCGTACGCCCTCGGCCTGGTCCGCGGCGGCAAGCTCGCCGTGGAACCCATGCTCCACATGGCCCGCGACACCCGCCGCGACGGGGAGATACGCCAGGTCGAGCTGGACCTGCCCCGGCGCGGCACCGGCCGCGGCGAGGCCCTCGCGGTCTCGGCGCGCGTGGCCCCGCTCGGCTCCCGCCTGGTGCTCCTCCTGGTCGAGGACCTCACCGAGGCCCGCCGCATCGAGGCCGTACGCCGCGACTTCGTCGCCAACGTGTCGCACGAGCTGAAGACCCCGGTCGGGGCGATCTCCCTGCTGTCCGAGGCCGTCATGGACGCCGCGGACGACCCCGAGGCGGTCAGCCGCTTCGCCGGCCGCATGCAGATCGAGTCCACCCGGCTCATCAACCTCGTGCAGGAGCTCATCGACCTCTCCCGGGTGCAGAACGACGACCCGCTGGAGGACGCCGAACCCGTACGCGTGGACACGCTGGTCGCCGAAGCGATCGACCGCTGCCGCCACACCGCGTCCTCGAAGCAGATCACCATGGCCGCGGGCGGCACCGCCGACCTGCGCGTATGGGGCAACCGCGGACAGCTCGCGGCCGCCCTCGGAAATCTGGTCGAGAACGCCGTCAACTACAGCCCGGCCCGCACCCGCGTCGGCATCGCCGGACGCAGGGTGACGGCTCCTGGGGGAGACTTGATCGAGATCGCCGTGACCGACCAGGGCATCGGCATCCCGGAAAAGGACCGCGAGCGCATCTTCGAGCGCTTCTACCGCGTGGACCCGGCCCGCTCCCGAGCCACGGGAGGAACCGGCCTCGGCCTTGCGATCGTGAAGCACGTGGCGGCCTCGCACGGCGGGGAGGTGTCGGTATGGAGCTCGGAGGGCCAGGGTTCCACGTTCACCCTGCGACTCCCTGAAGCGGCCGCCCCGGCCCCGGCGGTGGCCCACGCCACCCACCCGACCCCTGCCTGACCCAGAACCGCCCCAGCCATTCCTGCCCCGGAGGTCCTTCCGTGACCCGAGTGCTCGTCGTCGAGGATGAGGAATCCTTCAGCGACGCCCTGTCCTACATGCTCCGCAAGGAGGGCTTCGAGGTCGCCATCGCCGCGACCGGGCCCGACGGGCTCGACGAGTTCGAGCGCAACGGCGCCGACCTCGTCCTCCTCGACCTGATGCTCCCCGGCCTGCCCGGCACGGAGGTCTGCCGGCAGCTGCGCGGCCGCTCCAACGTCCCCGTGATCATGGTGACCGCCAAGGACAGCGAGATCGACAAGGTCGTCGGGCTGGAGATAGGAGCAGATGACTACGTCACCAAGCCCTTCTCCTCCCGCGAGCTGGTCGCCCGCATCCGCGCGGTCCTGCGCCGCCGCGGCGAGCCGGAGGAGGTCACCCCGGCGGCGCTGGAGGCCGGCCCCGTACGGATGGACGTCGACCGCCACGTGGTCACGGTCTCCGGGGGCAAGGTGGACCTCCCGCTGAAGGAGTTCGACCTGCTGGAGATGCTGCTGCGCAACGCGGGCCGCGTGCTGACCCGTATGCAGCTCATCGACCGGGTCTGGGGCGCCGACTACGTCGGTGACACCAAGACGCTGGACGTCCACGTCAAGCGCCTGCGAGCCAAGATCGAACCGGACCCGGGCGCGCCGCGGTATCTGGTCACGGTCCGTGGCCTGGGCTACAAGTTCGAGCCGTAGGCCTGCGGCGCTCGCGCGGTTCCGGGGCCCGTGCGGCCCCCGGCGCCGCGCCGTGCGAGCCCGTGGGTCGGGCCTGGCCTTCAGGGGCGTACGGGAAGGGCCCCCATCCGCTGCTGCGGATGGGGGCCCTTCCCTTGTGCGTATCGCGGCGGCGTCAGTGGCCCGCGCTGTGCGACGGGGAACCCGACGGCGTACCGGCGCCGGCGGCGCCCGAGGCGGAGCCGGACGGGGTCGCGCCCGCGGCCGCGCCGGTGGCACCGGCCGACGGGGAGCCCGAGGGCGATCCCGACGGCGTGCCCGCGGGGGAGCCGGACGGGCTCGGGACGGCGGCCGGGGCCGCGGTGGGGCCGAACGGGGCGAACGCGCCGGTGTTGGGGACCACGAAGGCCTGCAGCTCGACACCGCCCGTGCTGCTCAGCTGGAAGACGACGTCCTGGACCTCGCCGTCCCTGGCGGCCAGGGAACCGTCCTCGATCACGGCGGAGGCATTGCCCTTGCCGCCGATCACCACGTAGCCGAGGGCCGGCACGGTGACCTTGCCGGAGCCTCCGGCGGGCTTCAGCGAGACCTTGCCCTTACCACCCGGGAGAGTGATGGCGTCCAGCGTCTCCGCCTCGGTGCCGTTGTTGAAGAGCGTCGCCGAGACGACCGCGGGGCCCTTCTCGCCCTTCTGGCCCTGGGTGATCACCAGCGCGTTCTGGACCTCGATGTCGCCCTTGGTGGCGGCGGCGTTGTCGGGCTTGATCTGGAGGGTCTGCGCGTCGTTGCCCGCACCGCACGCGGCCAGCGAGGCGATCGAGAACACGACGGCAGTGGCGGCGAGGGCGCCGCGTCGAAGGCTGCGGCTCACGGCGGCGGCAACTCCTTGGACGAACGGAAGGGGCGGGTGGGCGCTCGGAACGGCCGAGGTAAAGCCGCTCTAAGGGTGTGTCAGCGCGCTTAGGTTACCGAGCCGCCGCCCCGCCCCCGCACCCGACCCTCCGCAGGGCAGCCCCGGCCCTGGGACCGTCCCGCGATCTTGCATTCCGCGGCTCCGTCCACCGTGCCGTTCACCGCGCCGATCTTGTGGCGCTCGCATATCGTGCGCGGGCCCGTGTTGATCAATTTCCGGATTCCCTCGAACGCCACTTCGTGATCAATTTCGGCATTGGGCCGGAACGGCGCGGTGAGCGTGGTCGCCAGTCGGACGGAGTAGTTCGGTTTCTCGACTCGGAACCCGTCAAAACGGGACGTACGTCACACTGATGGGGGTGCCGGGCAGGTGTAGCGTGGCCCTTTCGCCCGGTCCGCACAGCGCCCCCGACCTGCGAATACCCCCTTCCGGAAGCCCGCCGCAGCACGTTCCTGTTGCTGTTGTCAAGCCCCGAGATGTGCCCTGACCTGCGAAAACGCCATTCATAACGGTCAGTTCTCGTGTTACCCTGGATAGCCACGGAAGGGGTACCTGTCACATGACGTTCAAGGTTGGCGACACCGTGGTCTATCCCCATCACGGGGCCGCGCTGATCGAGGCCATTGAGACTCGTCAGATCAAAGGCGTGGACAAGACCTACTTGGTGCTCAAGGTCGCCCAGGGCGACCTGACGGTTCGTGTGCCTGCGGACAATGCGGAGTTCGTCGGCGTTCGCGACGTAGTCGGCCAGGACGGGCTGGACCGGGTCTTCGAGGTGCTTCGTGCACCGTATGCAGAAGAGCCGACGAACTGGTCCCGGCGCTACAAGGCAAATCTGGAGAAGCTCGCTTCTGGCGATGTCATCAAGGTCGCCGAAGTGGTGCGTGACCTGTGGCGTCGTGAGCGTGAGCGCGGGCTGTCCGCGGGTGAGAAGCGCATGCTCGCGAAGGCACGTCAGATTCTGGTGAGCGAGCTCGCGCTCGCTGAGAACACGAACGAGGACAAGGCCGAGGCCCTCCTCGACGAGGTGCTCGCGTCCTGACGCGAGTTCCCGTGCACCAACTTGGTGCGCAGCTTGCCGCGGTGCCCGATGACAAGGTCTCTCCTCGAGAGGCCTGTTGCCGGGCGCTGCGGCATGTCTGTATCCGTACCTTTTGCCTTACTGCCTCACTGCCACCATCGCGATGGCGTGCCGGGCCCGGGCAGCCTGCTCGACCGGTCGTCACGGAAGGGGCGAGGGGCGTCGCACCCGGCACCCTTCAGGCCATACCCATGTCGGCCGAAGTCACAAACCTGGCTCGGAGCTACTGATGTCTGACGTTACGCGTCCCCACCGCACCGCCGCGGTGATCCCGGCCGCCGGCCGGGGGGTACGCCTCGGTCCCGGTGCCCCCAAGGCCCTGCGGGCCCTCGGCGGCACCCCGATGCTCATCCACGCCGTGCGCGCGATGGCCCGCTCCCGGGCGGTCTCCCTCGTGGTGGTCGTCGCCCCGCCCTCGGAGGCCGCCGAGGTGCGCCTGCTGCTGGGTGAGCACGCGCTGCCCGAGCGCACCGAGCTGCTGGTCGTTCCCGGCGGGGACACCCGCCAGGATTCCGTCCGCGCGGGCCTCGACGCCCTGCCGGCGGACGTCACCTCCGTACTCATCCACGACGCGGCCCGCCCGCTCGTCCCCGTGGACACCGTGGACTCGGTCGTCGAGGCCGTACGGGACGGAGCGCCCGCCGTGGTGCCCGCGCTGCCCCTGGCCGACACGGTCAAGGAGGTCGAGCCCGGCAAGCCCGGCGAGGCCGAGCCGGTCCTCGGCACGCCCGAGCGGGCCCGGCTGCGCGCCGTGCAGACCCCGCAGGGATTCGACCTCGCCACCCTCCGGAAGGCGCACGACGCGATCGCCGTCGCCGGCGACGGTGCCACCGACGACGCCGGAATGGTGGAGCGGCTCGGCGTCACCGTCGTGGTGATCCCCGGCCACGAAGAGGCCTTCAAGGTCACCCGTCCGCTCGACCTGGTCCTCGCCGAGGCCGTACTCGCCCGCAGGAGGGCCAACGATGGCTACTGATCCCACCGCTCCCACCGCTCCCACCGCTCCCGCCGCGCCGCTGATCCCGCTCGTCGGCATCGGTACCGACGTCCACGCCTTCGAGGCCGGCCGCGAGCTGTGGTGCGCCGGCCTGCTCTGGGAGGGCGAGGACGGCCTAGCCGGCCACTCCGACGGTGACGTCGCCGCCCACGCCGCGTGCGACGCGCTCTTCTCCGCCGCCGGAGTCGGTGACCTCGGCGCGCACTTCGGCACCTCCCGCCCCGAATGGTCCGGCGCCGCCGGCGTCACCCTTCTGGCGGAGGCGGCCCGCATCGTCCGCGCCGAGGGCTTCGAGATCGGCAACATCGCCGTCCAGGTGATCGGCGTACGCCCGAAGATCGGCAAGCGGCGCGAAGAGGCGCAGAAGGCGCTCGCGGCCGCCGCCGGCGCCCTCGTCTCGGTGTCCGGCACCACCACCGACGGGCTGGGACTCACCGGCCGCGCCGAAGGGCTCGCCGCGATCGCCACGGCCCTCGTGTACCGGACGAACCGGGCCTGATCGCTCGTAGCGGCCGTAGATCTTCGGCAACAAAGGTGCCCCGGGTCCCGAAAGGGTCGCGGGGCACTGCTACAGGGCCACTACCCTGGATGCCGTGACTATTCGCCTGTACGACACCAGCGCCCGGCAGATCCGCGACTTCACCCCGCTCACCGCGGGCTGTGTCTCGATCTACCTGTGCGGCGCCACGGTGCAGGCCGCCCCGCACATCGGGCACATCCGGTCGGGCCTCAACTTCGACATGATGCGCCGCTGGTTCGAGTACCGGGGCTACGAGGTCACCTTCGTCCGCAACGTGACGGACATCGACGACAAGATCATCACGAAGGCCGCCGAGCAGCGTCGCCCGTGGTGGTCCATCGGCTACGAGAACGAGCGCGCCTTCAACGACGGCTACACCGCGCTCGGCTGCCTCCCGCCCACCTACGAGCCCCGCGCCACCGGCCACGTCACCGAGATGGTCGAGATGATGCGCGGCCTCATCGAGCGCGGTCACGCGTACGAGTCGGAGGGCAACGTCTACTTCGACGTGAAGTCCTTCCCCGGCTACCTCTCGCTCTCCCGCCAGGAGCTCGACAACATCCGCCAGCCGGAGTCCACCGGCGAGACCGGCAAGCGCGACCCGCGCGACTTCGCCATGTGGAAGTCCGTCAAGCCCGGCGAGCCCTCCTGGGAGACCCCCTGGGGCCGCGGCCGTCCCGGCTGGCACCTGGAGTGCTCCGCCATGGCGCACAAGTACCTCGGCGAGGCCTTCGACATCCACGGCGGCGGGCTCGACCTGATCTTCCCGCACCACGAGAACGAGATCGCCCAGGCGCAGGCCTTCGGCGACGAGTTCGCCAAGTACTGGGTGCACAACGCCTGGGTCACCATGTCCGGCGAGAAGATGTCCAAGTCGCTGGGCAACTCCGTCCTCGTCTCCGAGATGGTCAAGCAGTGGCGCCCGATCGTCCTGCGCTACTACCTCGGCACCCCGCACTACCGGTCGATGATCGAGTACAGCGAGGAGGCCCTGCGCGAGGCCGAGTCGGCCTTCGCCCGGATCGAGGGCTTCTACCAGCGGGTCATCGAGAAGGCCGGCGGCCCCGTCGAGCCGGCGCGCGAGGTCCCGCCCGCCTTCGCCGAGGCCATGGACGACGACCTGGGTGTCCCGCAGGCGCTCGCGATCGTCCACACCACCGTCCGCCAGGGCAACAGCGCGCTCGCCGCCGACGACAAGGACGCGGCCATCGCGCGCCTGTCCGAGGTGCGGGCCATGCTGGGCGTCCTCGGCCTGGATCCGCTCGACCCGCACTGGGACGGCGGGAACGGGTCCGACCGCGGTGAGGAGCTCCACGGCGCCGTGGACACCCTCGTACGGCTGGTCCTGGAGCAGCGCGAGTCCGCCCGGGCCCGCAAGGACTGGGCGACCGCCGACGCGATCCGCGACCAGCTCCAGCAGTCCGGGCTGGTCATCGAGGACAGCCCCACCGGTCCGCGCTGGACGCTCGGCGCCCGCTGAGCCCAGCAGCTGAGCTTGGTGTGCTGCCCGGCGCTCCGGGCGGCACACTCTTCATACGTACATATCGCAGCACCAACGAAAACAGGTAGAAGTCATGGCCGGGAACAGCCAGCGCAGGAACCGCCGCACGTCCAACAAGAAGGGCGCGACGGTCGGCAGCGGTGGCCAGCGGCGCAAGGGCCTCGAAGGCAAGGGCCCCACGCCCAAGGCCGAGGACCGCAAGAAGCACAAGGCCAACCGCATCGCCAACGCCATGGCCCGCCAGGCGGCCAAGCGCCGCCCGGCGCCGCGCCGTGGCGGCCCCAAGGGCACCAGCGAGATGGTCGTCGGCCGCAACCCGGTCTTCGAGGCGCTGCGCGACGGCGTCCCGGCCACGACGCTCTACGTCCAGCAGTTCATCGACAACGACGAGCGCGTCCGCGAGGCCCTCCAGCTCGCCGGCGAGCGCGGCAACATCAACCTGATGGAAGCCCCGCGCCCCGAGCTCGACCGCATGACCAACGGGCTCAACCACCAGGGCCTGGTCCTCCAGGTCCCGCCGTACGAGTACGCGCACCCCGAGGACCTGACGGCGGCCGCGTACGACGACGGCGACGACCCGCTGATCGTCGCCCTCGACGGCGTCACCGACCCGCGCAACCTCGGCGCGATCGTCCGCTCCGTCTCCGCCTTCGGCGGCCACGGCGTGGTCATCCCCGAGCGCCGCGCCGCCGGTATGACCGCCGGTGCGTGGAAGACCTCGGCCGGTACCGCCGCCCGCACCCCGGTCTCCCGCGTCACCAACCTGACCCGCGCCCTCCAGGACTACAAGAAGGCCGGCATCACCGTCGTCGGCCTCGCCGCCGAGGGCGAGCACGAGGTGCAGGACCTGGAGGTGCTCGGCGGTCCGGTCGTCATCGTCGTCGGCTCCGAGGGCAAGGGTCTCGGCCGGCTCGTCGGCGAGAACTGCGACTACCTCGTGCGCATCCCGATGCCGGGCGGCGCCGAGTCCCTCAACGCCGGTGTCGCCGCCGGTGTCGTGCTCTACGAGGCGGCCCGCCGCCGCGCCACCCGCGGCCGCGTCTGAGCTCCGCGCGACTGATCCACTTGGCTCACGGAACATGACCCGTGAGCGTGTCACCCCGCCCGTTCCGGGCGGGGTGGCTTGATCTTGACGGGTCTCGGACACATCCCTGACGTCAAGGCAGTGTCCTAAGCACTGATCACTCGGTTAGATGAGTGTGGACACCAGAACGTCAGGGTTCGACGACCAGCCCGCGCTGAGCATGGTCAAGGTGCCGTGCGACCCCGCACAGGTCATCGTCAACCACGCCAGCTTCCGCGTGCGGCTCGCACCGAGCCCGAGCGCGCGTTCCAAGCCCGCGAAGGCCCCCGGCCGCGCACCCGTTCTGGGTGGCGCCGTGGTGGCGGCCGCCGGGGCCACCCGCCGCCGGGCCCCCGTGGTCTGGAGCGGCAAGTCCGACGCCGGCGGCGACGCCGCCATGGGCGGCCTGCTCCAAGCCGTCCGCGGACACGACGAGTACGACGGCGGCGCCACCCAGGTCATCCCTCGGGTCGACCTGGCCCACGACCTCGCCGAGGACACCCTCGCCACGCCGACCGTCATCGGCCAGCGCAGCTACGGGGATCCCGCCGAGACCCGCCCGCTGGCCGCCGTACGCGACCTGCCCTACCAGCAGGAGCCGCCCGGCTCCGGCCCCGGGGCCGACTCCCGCCGGGCCGGTCCCGACGCGCGCGGGCAGGCCTCCTACTATCCCGGCCGCCGGATGAACCTCGGCGTCGTGCTGCTCCCGCTGCGCGTCTTCCTCGGCTTCATCTCCATCTACGCCGGCATGGGCAAGCTCTGCGACCCCGTCTACTTCGACGGCGGCGAACGCGGCTCCATGGTCACCTGGCTGCACACGCTGAACCCCTGGGCGCTCGCCGAGCCGCTGCGCGACTTCGCCCTCGCGCACCCGGTCGGCGCGGGCCTGAGCGTGGCCTTCCTCCAGGTCATCGTCGGCGTGCTCACGGTCTTCGGTCTCTGGCAGCGGTTCGCCGCCTGCTTCGGGGCGCTGCTGTCCGCCGCCCTGCTGATGACGGTGAGCTGGAAGACCGTCCCGGCCTACGACGCGCCCGACATCATCTACCTCGCCGCCTGGAGCCCGCTGATCATCGCGGGCGCCCCGGTCTACTCCCTCGACGGCCGCCTCGCCGGCGAGGCCTGGCGGACCCTCGGCCCGCGTTCCGAGATCTGGCGGCTGCGGCGGCGCGTCCTGCGCCGCGGGTCCGTCATGGCCACCGTCGTGTGCGGACTCACCCTGCTCGTCGGCTCGCTCCTCGGCGGCGCCGTCCGCTCCTCCACCGTCGTCACCGTCCCCGGGCCGGGCGAGGCGCCCAGCAACTACCTGCCGGGCCGTCCGCTGCCGCAGACCTCGACCGGCCCCAAGCCGGGACAGCAGCGGTCCACGCAGCCCCCGAGCAAGTCCGCCTCGCCCTCGGCGAGCCCGACCGAGCCCGCCGCGAAGTCCGGGAAGACCGCGTCCGGCAGCCCCTCCAAGGGCACCTCGGGCACCCGCTCCGAGTCGCCGGCCGCGACACGCGGCACCACCGGCAAGCAGCAGACCCCGCGCAGCACCCCTCGGCAGTCCTCCGCCCCGAGGCAGCCCTCCTCCTCCGCGGGCAGCAGCACGGGCGGTGGGGCGCCGGCCCCGAAGCAGCCCGGCCTGATCGGCGGACTCATCGGCTGACACCGGCACAGGGAATCGGGGGGGGGGGGGGCCCCCGCCGGGGGGGGGGGCCCCCCCCGGGGGGGGGGCGGGGGGGGGGGGCCCCCCCGGGTCCCCGAGAGGGGGGGCCGAGGGGGGCCCGGAGGGACGAACATCGCA
>NZ_JBICYT010000034.1:0-73288 GCF_043201215.1 Streptomyces sp. NPDC048331
GCCCGCCCCCCCCCCCCGGGCGGGCCCCCCCCCCCCCCCCACCCCCCCCCCCCCCCCGCCGGGTTTGGCGCCCCGACCACCGGACCGCACCCGGAAAACAAGGGCCCGGCCAGGGCAAGGGCACGGCCACCGGACCGCACCCGGACAACGAACCCGCACCGCCCGGCCAGGGCAACGGCACCGCCCGGCCAGGGCAAAGGTACGGGAACGGGCCGGGCCCGGTGCCCCCGTGGGGGAACCGGGCCCGGCCCGTAGAGCGCGGCTGCCGACCGCAGAATCGGCGGCGGCGCCTAGTTGTCGTCCTCGTCGATCAGGAAGCCCCGCATCGGCGACGGCGCCTGCATCGGCTGCGGTGCGGCCGGCCGCACCGGAGCCATCGGCTGGGTCATCGCCGGGGACATCTGCTGCTGGTTGCCGCCGTAGGACGGGGCACCCATCGGGGAGGGACCGCCCATGGGGGACGGGCCACCCATCGAGGGACCGCCCATGGAGTGGCCCATCGCACCGGCCGGAGCCATCGAGGGCGACGGCGACGGCGGCAGCGCGGGACCGGCCGGGTTCCGCGGCGGAGCCAGCGAGTCGTCGGCCTGGGTCTCCAGCTGGCGCAGCTGCGACTCCAGGTAGGACTTCAGACGCGTACGGTACTCACGCTCGAAGCCCCGCAGGTCCTCGACCTTGCGCTCCAGCGTGGCACGGGCGGACTCCAGGGAGCCCATCGCGACGCGGTGCTTCTCCTGCGCGTCCCGCTCCAGCGCGTCGGCCTTGGCGCGGGCGTCCCGCTCCAGGCCCTCGGCGCGCGACCGGGCCTCGCCGACGATCTTGTTGGCCTCGGAGCGGGCCTCCGCGATCGCCTGGTCGGCGGTCTGCTGCGCCAGCGACAGGACGCGGGCGGCGCTGTCGCCACCGGGGCCCTGCTGCGGGAGCTGCGGCTGCTGCTGGTGCATCGGCTGACCCATGGGCTGCATCTGCTGGCCCATCGGCTGCATCTGCTGGCCCATGGGCTGCATCTGCTGGCCGAGCGGGTTCTGGCCGCCCATCGACTGCTGCTGCTGCATGCCCTGGGGGCCGCCCATGGGCTGCTGCTGCATGCCCTGGGGTCCACCCATGGGGTGCTGCTGCATGGGACCGCCCATGGGGCCGCCCATCGGGCCGGGGCCCTGCTGGCCCTGGCCGCCGGGGCCCGGCGGAAGCTGCGGGGCGCCACCCGGAAGCTGCGGCGGGCCCATCTGCGGCTGCTGCTGCTGCGGCGGGCCGGATATGGCCGCGGGCACGGGGGCGCCGGGGCCGCGCTGGTCCTGGGGTTCCGGCTTGCGCATGCCCTGCTGCTGCTGGTTCTGCGCGGCGGCACGCGTGGCGGCTGCCAGCTTCGCGCGCAGGTCCTCGTTCTCGCGCAGCAGGCGCGTCAGTTCGGACTCGACCTCGTCGAGGAAGGCATCGACCTCGTCCTCGTCATAGCCTTCTCGGAGGCGGACGGTCGTGAACTGCTTGTTCCGCACGTCCTCGGGAGTCAGCGGCATGTCTTCTTCACCTCTACGTAGTCGTCGGCAGTCGGCAAGACCGTATCGGGACTGTCCCCGCGCGTGCGGGGGAGCTCATCGTTCACACGCTTCTCGCAGCGGTGCTCACGAAACTGATGAGGATGTAAACGATGATCATCAGAACGAAGAAGGACAGGTCGAGTGCCACGCCCCCGAGACGCAACGGCGGAATGACCCGCCGAAGAAGCTTGAGCGGTGGATCGGTGACAGTGTAGGTGGCCTCCAGAACGACCACCATCGCCTTGCCGGGTGTCCATGAACGTGCGAACTGGAACACGTAGTCCATGACCAGTCGGAAGATCAGCACGACGAGGAAGCACCCCAAGGCGAAGTAGATCACTTGCAGTGCGACACCCATCCCGCGCTTCCCTCTCCCCGTTCTGTTCCCGGCCCCGTGTCTGACGGATCGGTCTAGCTTTGGTTGAAGAACCCGCCCTCCGCGATGCGGGCCTTGTCCTCCGCCGTGACATCGACGTTAGCAGGCGACAGCAGGAACACCTTCTGTGTCACGCGTTCAATGCTGCCGTGCAGACCGAAGACGAGTCCGGCGGCGAAGTCCACGAGACGCTTCGCGTCCGTGTCGTCCATCTCCGTGAGATTCATGATCACCGGAGTGCCCTCACGGAAGTGTTCCCCGATGGTACGGGCCTCGTTGTAGGTCCGGGGGTGCAGCGTCGTGATGCGGTACGGCTCCCGCTCGGAGACGACCTTGGGCATGATCACGGGGGCGTTCTTCTCCAGGTTGGTGCGATCAGGTGTGATGGATGCCACGGGGGCGATTCGCGCAGGACGTCCGCTTTCCGCCGGAATTGGGATAGGTTCGCGCTGCGCCGGAGGCTGTGCCGCTCGTACCGGTTCGTCCGGTACGGGCGCTTGGTGCACGGGCTGCTGTCGGCGATCCCGCTCCCGAGCCCGTTCCATCTCCGGCTCGGGCTCGAACTCGTCGTCGGGGTCGTACCCCGGGTTGTCGTACCGGTCGTCCTCCACGAGGCCGAGGTAGACCGCCATCTTGCGCATCGCGCCGGCCATTCTCCGAGTCCTCCGCTCTGTGGTGGATCGCCCTGTCGCAGGTGCCGCCGTGTCACGAATGTCACCAACTGCCCGCGATCCACTAGGTCTGCCCGCCCATCAGCGGGAATGACCATATTTTCTGCTGTGGTCCGACTTTCTTCGCGACGTTACCCGAGCCGGGGTCTCGCGCCGAGTACCGCAGTGCCGACGCGTACATGTGTCGCACCGGCCGCCACGGCCTGTTCCAGGTCTGCGCTCATCCCGGCCGACACCATCGTGGCAGCCGGATGGTCCACGCGCATGCGGGATGACAATTCCACCAGCCGCTCGAAAGCGGCCTGTTCGCGTCCCGCGTAGTGGCCGGACAACGGAGCGACCGTCATCAGGCCGTCGATGCGCAGTCCCGGAGCCCCGGCGACGAGGTCCGCCAACTCCGCGAGCTGCTCCGGTGCCGCGCCGCCACGGGCCCCCCGCTCCCCCGACTCCGCGTCGAGAGCGATCTGCACGAGGCACCCGAGTTCCCGGCCGGCGTTCACCGCGGCCGCCGAGAGGGCGGTCACGAGTTTCGGTCGGTCGACCGACTGCACCACGTGCGCGTATCCCGCCACGGAACGGACTTTGTTCGTCTGCAACTGACCGACGAAGTGCCAGCTGAGGGGCAGATCCGCGCAAGCCGCGGCCTTGGGGGCGGCATCCTGGTCACGATTCTCCGCAACATGACGGACACCCAGGTCCGCCAGCAGTCGTACGTCGCTCGCGGGGTAGGTCTTGGTGACCACGATGAGCGTCACCTCGTCCCGTCCCCGCCCCGCCGCGGCGCAGGCGGACGAGATACGTTCCTCCACCCGCGCCAGGTTCTCGGCGAGCTCCGACTTACGATCCGTCATTCTTCTTTTCCCCCGGGGGTCCGGGGGTCTCCCCCCGGGAAAGCTCCGTCAACCAGACATATCCGGCAAGCCGGCCGGTCACCCGGTCGCGGCGGTACGAGAAGTGGTCCCGCGACTCCAGTGTGCAGACCGCGGATCGGCCGCCGTTCACCACCCCCGCCTCCACGAGCTGGGCGTGCACCCCGGCGACCACGTCCACGGCCGGTGTCCCCCAGCTCGTCTCCGCCCGGGCGGCGGGCACCGCCTCGGCCACCGCGTCCCGCATCTCGGCGGGCACTTCGTAGCAGTGTCCGCAGACCGCGGGTCCGGTACGGGCGAGGATCCGCCCGGGATCGGCCCCGAGGGCGACCATCGCCTCGACGGCGGCGGGTACCACCCCGGCGACCAGCCCCGGCCGCCCGGCGTGGGCGGCCGCCGCGACCCCGGCGACGGGGTCCGCCAGCAGGACCGGCGTGCAGTCGGCGGTGAGCACCGCGAGTGCGAGCCCCCGACGGGCGGTCACCACCGCGTCCACCGCGGGGATCTCCTCGTCCGGGCCCCAGGGCCCGTCCACCACCGCCACGTCCCGGCCGTGCACCTGCTTCATCCAGACCACCCGGTCCGGCGCCAGTCCCAGGGACTTCGCCGCCAGGGCCCGGTTCGCGAGAACGGCGGCCGGGTCGTCTCCGACCGCGCCGCCGAGATTGAGCTCCTCGTACGGAACGGCGCTCACTCCGCCCCACCGGTCGGTGAAGGCGAAGTGGGCGCCGCCCACGTGATGCTGCTCCGATGTCACTTCAAGAAGTCCGGGACATCCAGCTCCTCGGCCGGGCTGTCCTGGTACGGCCGAGCCGTGGGGACCTGCGGCGCGGGGGCCTGGACCTCGACCGGGGCCGCCTCGACCGGAGCCGGGGGCTCCTCGCGCGGGGTGACCGAGCCGAGTCCGCCGAAGGCCGGGCGGGCCGGCTCGGCGGCGCGGACCGGAGCCGGGGCCGGCTCCTCGCGCTTGGTGGACGCGGCGCCGATGACATTGTCCCGGCGGGCCGGGGGCTGTCCGCCGTCGAACCCGGCCGCGATGACGGTGACCCGTACCTCGTCGCCGAGCGCGTCGTCGATGACGGCGCCGAAGATGATGTTCGCCTCGGGGTGCGCGGCCTCGCTGACCAGCTGCGCGGCCTCGTTGATCTCGAAGAGACCGAGGTCCGAGCCACCGGAGATGGAGAGCAGCACGCCACGGGCGCCGTCGATGGACGCCTCGAGGAGCGGCGAGGAGATCGCCATCTCGGCGGCGGCCACCGCGCGGTCGTCGCCGCGGGCGGAGCCGATGCCCATCAGGGCCGAGCCGGCCTCGGACATCACGGACTTGACGTCGGCGAAGTCGAGGTTGATCAGACCCGGGGTGGTGATGAGGTCGGTGATGCCCTGGACGCCCGAGAGCAGGACCTGGTCGGCCGACTTGAAGGCGTCGAGCACGCTGACCTGGCGGTCCGAGATGGACAGCAATCGGTCGTTGGGGATGACGATGAGGGTGTCGACCTCTTCGCGGAGCTCGGCGATGCCGTCCTCCGCCTGGTTCGCGCGGCGCCGGCCCTCGAAGGTGAACGGTCGGGTGACCACACCGATCGTCAGGGCGCCCAGCGAGCGCGCGATGTTGGCGACGACAGGTGCGCCGCCCGTGCCGGTGCCGCCGCCCTCACCGGCGGTGACGAAGACCATGTCGGCCCCCTTGAGGACCTCCTCGATCTCCTCGCGGTGGTCCTCTGCCGCCTTGCGACCGACGGCCGGGTTGGCGCCGGCGCCGAGGCCACGGGTGAGTTCACGGCCGACGTCGAGCTTGACGTCGGCGTCGCTCATCAACAGCGCCTGCGCGTCCGTGTTGATGGCGATGAACTCGACGCCCTTGAGACCGACCTCGATCATTCGGTTGATGGCATTGACACCACCGCCGCCGACACCGATGACCTTGATGACTGCGAGGTAGTTCTGCGGTGCTGCCACGTCGAAGGCCTCTCGCCTCGAGTTACGTGTCGCCGCCTCGCGGGCCTGCGTTGCGACGACTGATGCCGAAATAGGGACGGTCCGAACGCGCCGACCCGAACCCTCACCCTGAAGTTTAGGGTTAGGGGTGTGCCTGTTCCTCGGACTCTTCCGAACAGGACACTAAGTCGACAAGTAGCGCGTGTTCAACGAACACGCCGAACCTCCCGTTTTTCTTTTCACCCTATGTGATCACCCGTATCGCTGGCCAACCAGGGTGCGCCGCTGTTGGACCGGACGTCAACTCCCGGACGCAGCAGGGGCGGTGGGGACGCTCACGTCGAAGCGCGCGGCCTTGGGAGCGGCTTTCAACAAAGCGTTCAAAGCACGCCCCTTCGCATCGCTCTGTTCACCGCTCCCCCACGTGACGGACCGACCGCCGGTGAGCTCCAGCACGACCGAATCGTAGGAACCCACCTTGACCTGCACGGTTTGCTTGGCGATCGGCTCCGGGAGGGCGCCCGCGACGAGTACGGCCTCGTGCAGCAGCCGTTCCTCGTCGAAGCGTCGGGCGCTCGGCGATCGACCGGCGTTCAATTCGAGGACCGGAACACCCGCGGGTGCTTTCGGAACCGTGTCGAATCGCACACCCGATGCGTCCACTTCCACGAAGTTGGCGTCCTTTTTGATGAGCAGGACGGGTTTGCGTTCCGTCACTTTCAGACCGATCCCGTGCGGCCAGGCACGCACCACATCGACCGAATCGATGCGGGGCAGCCGGCCGCGGACCCGGCCCTCGATCTCGTCGGTGTCGACGCTCACCAGGGGCGCGCCGACCGGGACGGCCGCGGCACCGAGGACCTGTTCGGCGGTGAGCACGTCCATGCCGGTGGCGGCGACCTTCTCCACGCGGAGCCAGGAGGACCCGTAGAGCACCCAGGTGCCGCCCGCGGCGAGCAGGACCGCCGTGGCGGCCACCAGGGCCAGCACGGGGCCCCGACGCAGGCGTACGCCGGGCTCCCGGGGGCCGGGCCCGCGCGCCGATTTCGGCGGCTCGGGAGCCTTGGAGCCCTTGGGGTCCTTCGGGGGCATGGGAGCGCCGGTGCCCTTGCGGGCAGCCGGGCCGGACCGATCAGAAAACGGTGTTCCGCGCCGCGCGGTCGTCCCTCCGGCCACTCCTGTGCCTCCTGCGTCTGCGCTACCCGCCTCAGCGGGACCTGTGGGCCGCGATCGCCTCGTACACCATGCCGACCAGGAGCTCGTCGGCGTCCCGGCGGCCGAACTCACCGGCGGCGCGGGACATCTCGTACAGGCGGTGCGGGTCGGACAGCACCGGGAGGATCTGGCCGAGCACCCAGTCGGGCGTCAGCTCCGCGTCGTCCACGAGCAGGCCGCCGCCCGCCTTGACCACCGGCTGGGCGTTGAGCCGCTGTTCACCGTTGCCGATCGGCAACGGGACGTAGGCGGCGGGGAGCCCGACGGCGGAGAGTTCGGCGACGGTCATCGCTCCCGCGCGGCACAGCATCATGTCGGCGGCGGCGTACGCGAGATCCATCCGGTCCACGTACGGTACCGGCACATACGGCGGCATCCCGGGCATGTTGTCGACACGCGGCAGTTCGTTCTTCGGCCCGACGGCGTGCAGGATCTGGATCCCGGAGCGCTGGAGGGTCGGCGCGACCTGCTGGATCGTCTCGTTGAGGCGGCGGGCGCCCTGCGAGCCGCCGGAGACCAGCAGCGTGGGCAGGTTGGGGTCCAGGCCGAAGGCGGCGCGCGCCTCCGGGCGGACGGCGGCCCGGTCGAGGGTGGAGATGGAGCGGCGCAGCGGGATGCCCACGTAGCGGGCGCCGCGCAGCTTGCTGTCGGGGGTGGAGACCGCGACGGCGTGCGCGTAGCGGGAGCCGATCTTATTGGCCAGTCCGGGCCGGGCGTTGGCCTCGTGGACGATGATCGGAACCCCGAGCCGCTTGGCCGCGAGGTAGCCGGGCAGGGCCACGTAGCCGCCGAAGCCGACGACGCAGTCGGCCTTGGTACGCAGCAGGATCTCCTCCGCGGCCTTGATGGTGCCGCGCAGGCGTCCGGGGACGGTGATCAGCTCCGGGGTCGGCTTGCGGGGCAGCGGTACGGCGGGGATCAGGCCCAGCTCGTAGCCGCGTTCCGGCACCAGGCGGGTTTCCAGTCCGCGCTCCGTGCCGAGGGCGGTGATGCCCACTGAAGGGTCCTGCCTGCGCAGGGCGTCCGCGAGGGCGAGCGCCGGCTCGATGTGGCCGGCGGTCCCCCCACCGGCGAGTACGACATGCACCGAAATTCACCGCTCTCCGGACGGACGCTTCTTGACGCGCCGTCTCATCGACTTCCATCTCACCCCGGTCCGCCACCGGCCGGTCTTCGGCCGGCGCATCGCGAGGGCCGCGCGCGCCGCCGGCTCCTCCCGCGCGAAGGCGATGAGCAGTCCGACCGCGAACATGGTCGGCAGCAGGGCCGACCCTCCGTAGGAGAACAGCGGGAGCGGGACCCCGGCGATCGGCAGCAGGCCGAGCACCGCACCGATGTTGATCACGGCCTGGGCCGTGATCCAGGTGGTCACGCCTCCCGCGGCAAACCGTACGAAGGAGTCCTCCGTGCGTCCGGCCACGCGGATACCCGCATAGCCTAGAGCCGCGAACAGGGCGAGAACCGACAGCGTCCCCGCCAGACCCAGTTCCTCCCCGGTGATGGCGAAGATGAAGTCGGTGTGGGCTTCGGGTAGTTGCCCCCATTTTTCCACACTTGCCCCCAGGCCCGAACCGAACCATCCGCCCGATGCGAGGGCGTAGATCCCGTGAACGGCCTGCCAGCAAAGGTCGTTCTTGCCCGGTTCTGTCGCACCGAGACACTCCAGCCGATCCATCCGGTGCGGGCTCGTCTTGATGAGCAGTGCGACGATCGCACCCGCGAAGACGAGCACCCCGACGAACATCCGGGTCGGGGCCCCGGCCAGCCAGAGCAGACCGAACAGGATGGCACCGAGGATCATCGCGGTGCCCATGTCCCCGCCCAGCATGATCAGCCCGAGCAGCAGGAAGGCCACCGGGACCAGCGGCACCAGCAGGTGCTTCCACTGGCTCAGCAGCCCCTTGTCGCCCTTGCGTGCCAGCAGGTCGGCGCCCCACAGGATCAGTGCCAGCTTGCCGAACTCACTGGGCTGCAACATGAACGGACCGCCAAGGGAGATCCAATTCTGGTTGCCGTTGATCGAGACGCCTATCCCCGGGACCTGGACCAGGACCATCAGGAAGAGCGTGCCGGCGAGCACCGGGTACGAGAGCGCGCGGTGCAGTTTGACCGGCATCCGGGAGGCGACCAGCAGGAGGACGCCGCCGATGACGGCGGCCAGGAACTGCTTCTTGAAGAAGTACGCGTCGCCGAGGCCGAGCTGGAGGGCCTTGATCATCGAGGCCGAGTACACCATCACCAGACCGAGCACGATGATGAGCAGGGAACTGCCGAAAATCAGGTAATAGGCGGTGAGCGGGCGGTCCCAGGCCTTCTGCAACTGCTGCTGCGTACGCCGGAACCGGGCCAGCGGCCCGCGCCCGGCGGGCCGCTTCGAACTCACCGCAGGGCGTTTGCGGCCCTGCGCCTTCACGGCGGACGGCCGCCGCCCCGGCAGCATCTGCTTGGCCGGCATCTGTGATCTTCCCCTCCACTCGTACGAGGCGAGCTGCCGGCCGGAGGGAACCTGTCCCGGAGCCCCCGGCCTAGGCCGTGTCCGCAGCGTTCTCGGCGGCCAGTTCGCGCACCGCGTCGGCGAATGCGTCCCCACGCTTGTTGTAGTTCGCGAACATGTCCATCGAGGCACAGGCAGGTGCCAACAGGACCGTGTCGCCGGGCTCGGCGAGCGCGGCGGCTTCCCGGACCGCCGCGAGCATCGCCCCAGTGTCGGTCCGGTCGAGGTCGACGACCGGGACCTCGGGGGCGTGTCGCGCCAGCGCCTCGGCGATGAGCGCCCGGTCGGCGCCGATCAGCACGGCGCCGCGCAGCCGCTTCGCGGCGTTCCGCACGAGCTCGTCGAAGGTCGCGCCCTTGGCGAGGCCGCCGGCGATCCAGACGACCGGTTCGAAGGCCGCGAGCGAGGCCTCGGCGGCGTGCGTGTTGGTGGCCTTGGAGTCGTCGATGTACGTGACCGAGTCGACCTCGTCCACGTACGCCACGCGGTGGGCGTCCGGACGGAAGTCGCGCAGCCCGTCACGGACGGCGCGTGCCTCCACTCCGAAGGCACGGGCCAGGGCCGCGGCGGCGAGCGCGTTGGCGATGTTGTGCGGGGCCGGCGGATTGACGTCCGCGACCTCGGCGAGCTCCTGGGCGTTCTTCTGCCGGTTCTCCACGAAGGCCCGGTCGACGAGGATGCCGTCGACGACGCCGAGCATGGAGGGGCCGGGGGCGCCGAGGGTGAAACCGATCGCCCGGCAGCCCTCTTCGACGTCGGCCTCCACGACCAGGTTCTCGGTGGCCGGGTCGGCGACGTTGTAGACGCAGGCGATCGTGTTGCCCTCGTAGATCCGGCCCTTGTCGGCGGCGTACGCCTCCATCGAGCCGTGCCAGTCGAGGTGGTCCGGGGCCAGGTTGAGCACGGCCGCCGAGTGGACGCGCAGCGAGGGCGCCCAGTGCAGCTGGTAGCTGGAGAGTTCGACGGCGAGCACGTCGTACTCCTGCTCGCCGAGCACCACGTCGATGATCGGGGTGCCGATGTTGCCGACGGCGGCGGTGCGCAGCCCCGCGGCCTTCAGGATCGACGCCAGCATCTGGGTGGTGGTGGTCTTGCCGTTGGTGCCGGTGATCGCGAGCCAGGGGGCGGGGGCCCGCGGGGGCTCGCCCGCGGCGGCCCGGCGCTCCTGGCCGATCTCGCGCAGCAGCCAGGCGATCTCGACGTCCCCGACCACGTCCACCCCGGCCGCGGCGGCGGCCTCGAACAGCGGGCTGTCGGGCTTCCAGCCCGGGGAGGTGACGACGAGTTCGGTGCCCTCGGGCAGTACCTCGCCCGCGTGTCCGCCGTCCGCCAACCGGCCGAGGCGCACGGTGATGCCCTGCGCCTGGAGTTCGGCGGCCCGGGCGCGGTGCGCGTCACCGTCGCCGTTGTCGACGACGGTCACCACTGCGCCGAGGCCGGCCAGGGCGCGGGCGGCACTGATGCCACTCACGCCCAGACCGGCGACGGTGATGTTCTTGTCCTGCCAGGACGTCACTTGTCGGCTGCCCATCCCGCGTAGAAGAGACCGAGACCAACGATCACGCACATGCCCTGGATGATCCAGAAGCGGACCACGACGAGTACCTCGGACCAGCCCTTGAGCTCGAAGTGGTGCTGCAGTGGCGCCATCCGGAAGACGCGCTTGCCGGTCATCTTGAACGAACCGACCTGGATGACGACCGACATCGTGATGAGCACGAACAGGCCGCCGAGGAGCGCCATCAGGAACTCCGTGCGGGAGCAGATGGCGAGGCCGGCGAGCGCGCCGCCGAGGGCGAGGGAGCCGGTGTCACCCATGAAGATCTTGGCGGGCGAGGTGTTCCACCACAGGAAGCCGAAGCAGGCGCCCATGAGGGCGGAGGCGACGACCGCGAGGTCGAGCGGGTCGCGCACCTCGAAGCAGGCGTTCGGGTTGGTGAGGTCCGCCGCGAACGCGCAGGACTCCTGGAACTGCCAGACGCCGATGAAGGTGTAGGCGCCGAAGACCATCACGGCGGCGCCGGTCGCGAGACCGTCCAGGCCGTCGGTGAGGTTCACGCCGTTGGACATCGCCAGGATCATGAACAGCGCCCAGACCACGAACAGCACCGGACCTATCGACCAGCCGAAGTCCGTGACGAACGACAGCCTGGTGGAGGCCGGGGTCAGCCCGCGCGCGTCCTTGAACTGCAGGGCCAGTACCGCGAAGGCGATACCGACGATCAGCTGGCCGGACATCTTCGCCTTGGCCCGCAGACCCAGCGAACGCCGCTTGACGATCTTGATGTAGTCGTCCAGGTACCCGACGAGGCCCATGCCCGCCATCAGGAACAGGACGAGCAGGCCCGAGAAGCTCGGTTCCGAGCCGGTGAGGACCTTCGTCAGGGCGTACGCGACGAGCGTCGCCAGGATGAAGGAGATACCGCCCATGGTGGGCGTGCCCTTCTTCCCGGCGTGACCGCGGGGGCCGTCGTCGCGGATGAACTGGCCGTAACCCTTGCGGGCCAGCAGCTTGATCAGCAGCGGGGTGCCCACGACGGTCAGGAACATGCCGATGACACCGGCGAACAGAATCTGCCTCATCGGTCGGCGACCTCGCCCTCGACGGTGCTGTCGAGAAGGCCCTGGGCCACCCGCTCCAGACCGGCCGACCTGGAAGCCTTCACCAGCACGACGTCACCCGGGCGCAGTTCACTGCGCAACAGGTCGACCGCCGCCTGCGCGTCGGACACGAGCACCGACTCCTCACCCCACGAACCCTCGTTATATGCGCCCAGTTGCAGCCAGGAGGCTTCCCTGCCCCCGACCGCGACGAGCTTGCTCACGTTGAGCCGGACGACAAGTCGTCCGACCGCGTCGTGCTCGGCGAGAGCGTCGTCTCCGAGCTCGGCCATCGGGCCGAGCACCGCCCACGTGCGTCCCCCGTCCGCCCTGCCGGCACCCCCCATCGCGGCGAGCGCGCGGAGTGCGGCCCGCATGGACTCCGGGTTCGCGTTGTAGGCGTCGTTGACGATCGTCACACCGTCCGCCCGCTCGGTGACCTCCATCCGCCACCGGGACAGCGTGCCCGCCCCGGAGAGCGCCGTGGCGATCTCCTGTGCGGACATGCCCAGTACATGGGCGACGGCGGCCGCGGCGAGCGCGTTCGACACGTGGTGCTCACCGTACAGCCGCAAGGTCACGTCGCTGCACCCGGTCGGTGTGTGCAGTGTGAAGGAAGCCTGCCCCCTGTCCGTCATGCGGACTTCGGTGGCCCGGATTTCGGCGTCCTCGGCCTCGCCGAAGAGGACCGTACGGGCCTTCGTGCGCCCGGCCATCGCACGAACCAGCAGGTCATCGGCGTTGAGGACGGCGACGCCGCCCTCGGCCTCGGCCGGCAGGGCCTCGACCAGCTCCCCCTTGGCCTGCGCGATCTGCTCGCGGCCGCCGAACTCGCCGATGTGGGCGGTGCCCACGTTGAGGACCAGACCGATCCGTGGGGGCGTCAGTCCGGTGAGGTAGCGGATGTGGCCGATGCCGCGGGCGCCCATCTCCAGGACCAGGTGCTGGGTGTCCTCGGTGACGCGCAGCGTCGTGATCGGCAGGCCGATCTCGTTGTTGAGGTTGCCGGGGGTCCACACGGTCGGCGCGTGGTGCTGCAGCACCTGCGCGATCAGGTCCTTGGTGGAGGTCTTGCCGGCGGATCCGGTGAGGGCCACGACGTCGGTGCCCAGGCGGGTGACCACGGCGCGGGCGAGTGCGCCGAGGGCGGCCACCACGTCGGGGACCACGATGGCCGGTACGCCGACGGGGCGGGTCGCGAGGACCCCCACGGCTCCGGCGGCCACGGCGCGTTCCGCGTAGTCGTGGCCGTCGACCCGCTCGCCGACGAAGGCGGCGAACAGGCTGCCCGGCCGGACCTCGCGGGAGTCGTAGACCACGGGGCCGGTGACCTGGACGGACGGATCCGGTATGTCGTGGGGCCGCCCGCCGGTGATGTCGGCGATCTCGGCGAGGGAAAGGGCGATCACTGGTTCACCTCGGCCTGTCGGACCTGGGTCGTTTCATCGAGCGCGGCGGTCCGGTCGAGCACGGCCTGGCGCTCGATCGCGGCGCGGAGCACCGTGCGGTCGTCGAAGGGGCGTACGACACCGGCGGTGTCCTGGCCCTGCTCGTGTCCCTTGCCGGCCACCAGCACGGTGTCACCGGGCCGGGCGCGGGCGACGGCGGCCGCGATGGCCGCGGCCCGGTCGGCGTCGACCAGGACGGTGCCCCGCTCGGCGGGCGGTACGGACACGGAGCCCTCGAACATCGCGGCGAGGATCGCGAGCGGGTCCTCGGAGCGCGGGTTGTCGGAGGTCAGGACGGCCACGTCGGCGAACCGGGCGGCCGCGGCCCCCATCGGGCCGCGCTTGGTGGTGTCGCGGTCGCCGCCGCAGCCGAGCACGATGTGCAGCCGGCCCTCGGTGACCTCGCGCAGTGCGCGCAGCACCGATTCCACGGCGTCCGTCTTGTGCGCGTAGTCGACGACGGCGAGGAACGGCTGTCCCGCGTCCACCCGCTCCAGCCGGCCGGGGACCCCGGGGACCGCGGCGACGCCGTCGGCGGCCGTCTGCGGGTCGATGCCGGCGGCGGCGAGCGTGACGATGGCGGCGACGGTGTTGGCGACGTTGAACGGGCCGGGCAGCGGCGCGGTGGCCCGTACGCGCTGTCCTTCGGGGCCCAGCAGGGTCAGGGTGGAGGTCGCCGGGCCGAAGACCACGTCCTCGGCACGCCAGTCGGCGGCCGGGTCGCCCGCGGCGGAGAAGGTGACGACCGGGATCGTCGTCTCCTTGGCCAGCCGGCGGCCGTACTCGTCGTCGAGGTTGACCACGCCCAGGCGGGCCCGGCGGGCGGTGAACAGCCCCGCCTTGGCCTGGAAGTAGTCCTCCATGTCGGAGTGGAACTCCATGTGTTCCGGGCTGAGGTTGTTGAAGACGGCGACGTCGAAGACGCAGCCGTCGACCCGGCCGAGCACCAGCGCGTGGCTGGAGACCTCCATGGCCACGGCCTCGACCCCGCGTTCGCGCATGACGGCGAAGAGGGCCTGGAGGTCGGTGGCCTCGGGGGTGGTCCGCTCGGACTTGATGCGCTCGTCGCCGATGCGCATCTCGACGGTGCCGACCAGTCCGGTGCTGCGGCCAGCCGCGCGCAGGCCGCCCTCGACGAGGTACGCCGTGGTGGTCTTGCCGGAGGTGCCGGTGATGCCGATCTGGAGCAGGTCCTCGCCGGGGCGCCCGTAGATGGCGGCGGCGAGTTCTCCCATCCGGCCGCGCGGGTCCTCGACCGTCAGGACCGGCAGGCCGGTCGCCGCGGCACGTTCCGCCCCCGCGGGGTCGGTGAGCACGGCCGCGGCGCCGAGGCCGGCCGCCTGGGCGGCGAAGTCGGCGCCGTGCGTCCTGGCTCCCTGCAGGGCCGCGTACAGGTCACCGGGGCGCACCGCACGGGAGTCGTGCGTGATGCCGGTGATCTGCGCCGCGCCGGGCGTCGGGATGCCCAGCAGGGTGGCCAGCTCGCCCAGCGGGCTCGGGCTGGCGGACGCGGGCCGGGGCGCTCCCGGCGGCGTTGCCGGGGCTTTCTGGGTCGTTCTGGGCTGATCAGCGTGGGGCACGGCGGTGAGCGTACCGGGCGCGGCGGGCCGCTCGCGAAGTGAGGCCCCGGCCTGGGCCTCGGCCTCGGCCCCGGCGGTCGTCGGGTTCCCGGGTTTCGGGGTGATGGTTGTCACTGAAGGTGCCTCACGCTTTTCTGGCGGGCCGGCCTGGCTGGTGGGTCACTGACCGGGCTGCGGACTGGGCTGCGGGGCGGGCTGAGGAGCGGGCGCAGGAGCGGCGTCGTAGGTGACGGGGAGCCCGGCGGGCGCGGTTCCCGTGGGGGCCACCTGGAGGGTCTTGAGCGCGAACTCCATGACCTTCTTGTAGATGGGGCCGCAGATCTGGCCGCCGAAGTAGCTGCCCTTCGTGGGGTTCTGGATGGCGCAGTAGACGGTGATGCGGGGGTTGTCCGCGGGGGCGAAACCGGCGAAGGAGGCGGTGTAGCCCTTGTAGCGGCCGGTGGCCGGATCCACCCGGTTGGAGGTGCCGGTCTTGCCGCCGACGCGGTAGCCGGGGATCTTCGCCTTGGTGCCGGTGCCCTCCTGGTCGTCGACCACGGATTCGAGCATCTCGGCGAGGGTCTTGGCGGTCTCCGGGCTGATCACGCGGCTCTGCTCGGGGGCCGGGGCCGGGGTGAAGCGACCGTCGGGGCCCTTGGTGCCGCGTACGAGGGTCGGTTCGATGCGGACCCCGCCGTTGGCGATGGTGGAGTACACGGAGGCCGCCTGCATGGCGTTGAGGGAGAGGCCCTGGCCGAAGGGGATCGTGTACTGCTGGGAGGTGGACCAGTCCTTGGGGGCGGCGAGGATGCCGCGGGACTCGCCGGGGTAGTTCAGGCCGGTGGGCCGGCCGATGCCGAACTTGGTCAGGTAGGAGTGCAGGACCTCGTTGGCCTCGGGCTGGGTGGGTCCGAGCTGGCCGGTGGCCAGGATCGTGCCGATGTTGGAGGACTTGGCGAGGACCCCGTTGAGCGTCAGGTACCAGGTCGGGTGGTCGATGTCGTCCTTGAACAGCCGGTCGCCGCGGTGCAGTCGGTTGGGGACCTCGACCCGGGTCTCCGGGGTGGCCTTCTTCTCCTCCAGCACGGCGGCCATCGACATGACCTTGGCGGTGGATCCGGGCTCGTACACATCCTGGAGCGCGGCGTTGCCCATGGCGGCGGAGCGGGCGCGGGTCAGGTCGTTGGGGTCGAAGCCGGGGGCGTTGGCCATGGCCAGGACCTCGCCGGTGCGGGTGTCCTGGACGATGACGTAGCCGCGGTCGGCCTCGGACTTCTGGACCTGTTCGGCGATGGCGCTCTGCGCCGCCCACTGGATGTCCCGGTCGATGGTCAGCTCGATGTCCTCGCCGGGGACGGCGGGCTTCTCGTTGGAGTCGGCCGTGGGGACCTGGCGGCCGCCGGACTGGGCGTAGGTGATCTCGCCGTCCTTGCCGGACAGCTTCTTGTCGAGGGAGGACTCCAGGCCGCCGGCGCCCTTGCCCTCGGCGTTGACGTAACCCAGTATCCCGGCGGCGAGATCGCCGTTCGGGTACACGCGCTTGCTGCTGGTCTCCTTGAACACGCCGGCGAGGACGTTGGCGCCGGGGCCGTTGCTCCGCTTGTCGGCCGCCGCCTTGTCCGCGAAGACCCGCTTGAGGTCCTTGATCTGGTTCCAGACCTGGGGGGTCTGGCGCTGGGCGAGGACGACGTACCGGGAGTTCTTGGTGCTCAGCCGCTGGGTGAGCTCCTTGGCGTCCTTGCCGAGGATGGGCGCGAGGAGTGCGGCGGCCTGCTGCGGGGCGTCCGGCGCCTTGCTGTCCTGCGGGGTGAACATCTTCGGGTCGGCGGTGATGTCGTACGCGTCGACACTGGTGGCCAGGGCCACGCCCCGGCGGTCGGTGATCTCGCCGCGCTCGGCGGCCAGCTTGACGCTGGTGTAGCGGTTCTTGGAGGCGGCGGCGGAGAAGGCCGAGGCGTCGACGGCCTGCACCTGGAGCAGGCGGACCACGAAGGCCACCATGACGAGGGTCAGGCCGACGCCGACCAGGCGCAGCCGGGGCCGCGGGCTGCCGAGCCGGATCGTGTGCGGGGTACGGGGGCCCGTCGGCCGCCGGGTCGCGGGGCGCGAGGCGGGGCGGGCGCCGGCGGCCCTGGCCCGGTCGCCCGGCCTGGACGGCCTGGCCGGTCCGGGCACCCGCCGCCGGGGCGGCTCCTGCGGGCTCACGCGGCCACCGCCGGGGCGGGGATCCTGGGGCTCGGCCCCGGACCCCGCGCCTCGAACGCCGGCGAGGCCGGGTGGGAAGGGTGGATCACGGCGTCACCTTCCGGGGGTCTGGCTGGGCTGCGGGGAACCACCGGCCGCGGGGAGCGCGGCGGACGGGGCCGGCTGGGCCGGGGCCCCTGAGGCGGCCGGAGCCGCCGCCGGGGGTGCGGCCGAGGCCGCCGGGGCGGTCGGGGTGGGCGGCGGCGGGGCCTCGGCGACCGCAGGGCTGCCCGCGATCTTGCCGTCCTGGCCGATGAAGACCGGGCTGCCGCCGGGGACCAGGCCCAGTTCGTGCGCCCGGCGCTGGAGCGCGTCGGGTGCGGAGTAGGCGTCCACGTCGCGCTGCAGCGCCTGCTCCTCGTCGGTGAGGGCGGTGGTCTCCTTCCGCAGTTTGCTGAGCTGGAAGGAGCCTTCGTTCAGCGCCGAGTTCAGCAGCAGCAGGCTGATCAGGCCGCCGCCGAGCAGGGCCACGACCAGCAGGACGAACGGCATCCGGGCCGCCTGCCCGCCGGGGCGTGGGCGGGCCGGGCGGCCGCCGAGCGCCCGGCCGAGGCGGGCCGCCTGCCCGCGGGTCAGCGTGGCGACCTTCCCGGCCTTGGTCACAGTCGCGCCTCCCGGATGCGTTCGACACCGCGGAATCTGGCCGGGGCGGCCCGCCGGTTCTCGGCGATCTCCTCCTCGGTGGGCAGTTCGGCGCCGCGTGTGAGCAGCTTCAGCTTGGGCTGGTACTTCTCCGGCACCACCGGCAGTCCGGGCGGGGCCGTGGAGGTCGCGCCGGCCGCGAAGACCTGCTTGACGAGGCGGTCCTCCAGCGAGTGGTACGAGAGCACCGCGATCCGGCCGCCGACGGCGATCTTGTCCACCGCGGCCGGAATGGCCCGCTCCAGCCCGGAGAGTTCTCCGTTGACCTCGATCCGCAGCGCCTGGAAGGTGCGCTTCGCCGGGTTGCCGCCGGTCCGCTTGGCGGCCTGCGGGAGGGAGTCGCGGATCAGCTCGACCAGCCGGGCGCTGTTGGTGAAGGGCTCCTTCTCCCGCTCCCGGACGATCGCGGACACGATCCGCTTGGCCTGCTTCTCCTCGCCGTACTGGCGCAGGATCCGGACCAGCTCGCCGGGCGCGTAGCTGTTGAGGACCTCGGCGGCGCTGATGCCCGTCGTCTGGTCCATGCGCATGTCCAGCGGCGCGTCCTGCGCGTACGCGAACCCGCGGTCGGCCTCGTCCAGCTGCATGGAGGAGACGCCCAGGTCGAAGAGGATGCCCTGGACCGCCGGGATGCCGAGCCCGTCCAGGACCTCGGCGAGGTCGGCGTAGATCGCGTGGACGAGGGTGGCCCGGTCGCCGAAGGGCGCGAGTCGCTCGCCGGAGAGCCGCAGGGCCTCCTTGTCGCGGTCGAGGCCGATCAGGTGGGCCTCGGGGAACCGGGTCAGCAGGGCCTCGCTGTGGCCGCCGAGGCCGAGGGTGCAGTCGACGACGACGGCCCCGGGCCTCTCCAGTGCCGGGGCCAACAGGTCCAGGCACCGCTGGAGCATCACCGGAACATGTCGGGACTCGCTAGTCAAAGCGCCCTCTCAGATAACGGCGCGGCCGGCGTACGTACCACCTGGTTCCCGTATCCGCGACCGGCGCCGGGGAAGGTGGCGCCGGCCGGCCGGTGAGCGGGAGAGGGCCGGGCCGTACGTACGCGCCGCGCACGCGGAGTGTTCATCGGGGGCCGGGCGGCCGGTCAGGGCCGGGCTCCGGCCGGTTCGCGTCACTTTAGTGCAACGGTCGCCACGGTCAACGAACCGCCTCGCGCGCCGTGCGCGGCTCTCGGACCGAACCGGCAAATGCCGTGAATCACCCGGACGGCCGCCTCACGCCCACCCCTGTGGGGTAGCTCACAACAAGCCTCGTTGACGTTCTTTGTCCGCTCTCACGCGAGGCCACAACCCGCCGTGACCACTAACGTCGTACCCATGACGACTTCCGCATCCCTGCCTGCCGAGTCCGCGTCCGTGGCATCCGTCGGCGGATCCGTCACCGACCGACTGGTCGAGGCGAATCAGCGTTACGCCGCGCAGTTCTCCGATCCCGGCATGGACGCCCGCCCCGTCCTGAAGGTCGCCGTGGTGGCCTGTATGGACGCCCGCCTCGACCTGCACAAGGCCCTCGGCCTGGAACTCGGCGACTGCCACACGATCCGCAACGCGGGCGGTGTGGTCACCGACGACACGATCCGCTCGCTCACCATCAGCCAGCGGGCCCTCGGCACCCGCACGGTGATACTCATCCACCACACGGGCTGCGGTCTCGAGAACCTGACCGAGGACTTCCGGCACGAGCTGGAGGACGAGGTCGGCCAGCGTCCCGCCTGGGCCGTCGAGGCCTTCCGGGACGTCGACCAGGACGTCCGCCAGTCCATGCAGCGGGTCCGCACCAACCCCTTCCTGCCGCACAAGGACGATGTGCGAGGCTTCGTCTTCGATGTGCACACCGGGCTCCTGCGGGAGATCGATCCCAGCTCTTGAGTGACACGAGGCCTTAACGCCGTCAAGAATGCGGGGTGGCACCACCCGGGATCCCCCGGGCCGGTGTCCGTGTTTCGGGGTGGGCCGGTTCATGCGCCAAGGGCGTCGGCCCTGGGAAAGGGCCGAGGAGAACCAGGTGACGACGTACGACGACCGAGCGAGCCTCGCGGATCTGACCAGCACGGTGGAGCGGGTGCGCCAGTCGGTCGAGAGCGTGATCGAGGGCAAGCCCGAGGTCGTCCGCCTCGCGCTCACCGTGCTGCTCGCCGAGGGGCACCTGCTGATCGAGGACGTCCCCGGCGTCGGCAAGACGATGCTCGCCAAGACGCTCGCCAAGTCCATCGACTGCTCGGTCCAGCGCATCCAGTTCACGCCGGACCTGCTGCCCTCCGACATCACCGGTGTCAGCATCTACGACCAGCAGCGCCGCGAGTTCGAGTTCAAGCCGGGCGCGATCTTCGCGCAGATCGTCATCGGTGACGAGATCAACCGCGCCTCGCCGAAGACCCAGTCGGCGCTGCTGGAGTCGATGGAGGAGCGCCAGGTCACCATCGACGGCACGACCTACACGCTGCCCAGCCCCTTCATGGTCGTCGCCACCCAGAACCCGGTGGAGATGGAGGGCACGTACCCGCTGCCCGAGGCCCAGCGCGACCGCTTCATGGCCCGCGTCTCCGTCGGCTACCCCAGCCCCGAGGCCGAGCTCCAGATGCTCGACGTGCACGGTGGGGTCTCCCCGCTCGACGACCTCACCTCCGTCGCGCACTCCCACGAGATCGTCAAGCTCAT
This sequence comes from Streptomyces sp. NPDC048331, assembly GCF_043201215.1. Taxonomy (NCBI): domain Bacteria; kingdom Bacillati; phylum Actinomycetota; class Actinomycetes; order Kitasatosporales; family Streptomycetaceae; genus Streptomyces; species Streptomyces sp. NPDC048331. The sequence continues at coordinate 20,250 of NZ_JBICYT010000034.1, forward strand.
CGAGGCGGTCCGCGAGGTCTACGTCGCCGAGCCCGTCCGGCGCTACGTCGTCGACCTGGTCTCCGCCACCCGCACCCACCCCGACCTGCGGCTCGGCGCCTCGCCCCGCGCCACCCTGCACCTGCTGCGCGCCGTGAAGGCCTCCGCCGCGCTCGCCGGCCGGGACTACGTCCTGCCCGACGACGTCCAGGCCCTGGCCGCGCCGGTCCTCGCGCACCGGCTGCTGCCCACCGCGCAGGCCCAGCTCAACCGCCGCACCGCCGAGCAGGTCGTCGGCGAGATCCTGCAGCGCACCCCCGTCCCGGCCGCGCACGCCCGCGGCGAGATGCCGCCCGGCGCGGGCATCCGGGGCTTCTGATGAGCGCCGGTGCCCCGCGCGGCGCCGGTGGCCCGGGGGACGGCGGCGGACTGCGCGCGTCGCTGTCCGGTCTGACCACCCGCGGCCGCTCGTTCCTGGCCGCCGGGACGGCCGCCGCGGCCTGCGCGTACGTGCTGGGCCAGGGCGAACTGCTGCGCGTCGGTCTGCTGCTCGCCCTCCTGCCGCTGATCTGCGTCTACGCCCTCCACCGCACCCGCTTCCGGGTCTCCGGCAGCCGCCGGCTGAGCCCGGGGCGGGTCCCCGCGGGCAGCGAGGCCCGCGTGCAGCTGCGCATGGACAACGTCTCCCGGCTGCCCACCGGCCTGCTGATGCTCCAGGACCGGGTGCCCTACGTACTGGGCCCGCGCCCGCGCTTCATACTGGACCGGGTCGAGCCCGGCGGCCGCCGCGAGGTGTCCTACCGGGTCCGCTCCGACCTGCGCGGCCGCTATCCGCTCGGCCCGCTCCAGCTGCGTCTCTCCGACCCCTTCGGGCTGGTCGAGCTGACCCGCTCCTTCAGCACCTACGACACCCTCACCGTCATCCCGCGCACCGAGCCCCTCCCGGTGGTCCGCCTGACCGGCGAGTCCAACGGCTACGGCGACGGCAGCCGCCGCTCCCTGGCCCTGGCCGGCGACGACGACGTGATCCCCCGCGGCTACCGGCGCGGCGACGACCTGCGCCGCGTGCACTGGCGCTCCACCGCCCGCTACGGCGAGCTGATGGTCCGCCGCGAGGAGCAGCCGCAGCGCAGCCGGGCCACCGTCCTGCTGGACACCCGGCGCCTGGCCTTCGACGGCGCCGGTCCCGACTCCGCCTTCGAGTGGGCCGTCTCGGCGGCCGCCTCCAGCCTGGTGCACGTCCTGGAACAGGGCTTCTCCGCACGACTGCTCACCGACACCGGCAGCTCGGTGCCCGGTGAGGGCGGCGGCGGTTTCTCCTCCGGCGGGCAGGAGTCCGCGGAGGCCGCCGGGCTGATGATGGACACCCTCGCGGTCGTCGGGCACTCCGACGGCGCCGGGCTCTCCCGCGCCTACGACGCGGTGCGCGCCGGCGGCAGCGGTGGCTTCGGCGGAGCCGGCGGTGACGGGCTCCTCATCGCCTTCTTCGGCGACCTGGACGACGTACAGACAGAACTGGCCGCCCGGATGCGTCAGCGCACCTCCGGCGCGGTGGCCTTCGTACTGGACTCCGCGAGCTGGGGCGGCGAGCCCGCTCCGGGCCATGCCGTGCCACCGCTGGAGGAGCGGCTGCGCAGGCTGCGCGACGCGGGATGGACCGCACTGGCCGTCCCGCCCGGGGTGGCCTTCGGGCAATTGTGGCGCCAGGCCGGGACCGCGCGCGTCGGTACGGGAACCTCCGGAGGTCGGGAATGAGCGGGCGGGCGAAACTGACGCTGTTCGCGGCACTGGCGACACTGTTCACGTCGTGGTCGCTGAACGCACTGGTGGACTCGCAGGCCTGGCTGCTCCAGGCGGCGCTGCTGCTCGCCGTGCAGAGCGCGGTGGGCGCGGGGGCCCGGCGGGTGCCGCTGGCCCGGACGTTGACCGTGGCCGCGCAGGCACTGGTGTCGCTGCTGCTGCTCGCGTTCCTCTACGCCGGCAAGGGCGAGTCCCACGGGGACGGGCCGCTGGCGTACCTGGTGACGGACTTCGGCGCACTGTTCGGTCAGGGCATCCAGGACGTGGGCGAGTTCGCCATCCCGGCCCCGCTGACGGACGGCATCAAGCTGCTGCTGGTGTCCGGCGTGCTGCTGATCGGGCTGCTGGTGGACATGCTGGCGGTGACCCTGCGCACGGCCGCCGCGGCCGGGCTGCCGCTGCTGGCGCTGTACTCGGTGGCCTCGGGTCTGGCGGGCGGCGGGGACGCCTCCTGGTTCTCCTTCCTGCTCGCGGGCTGCGGCTACCTGATGCTGCTGCTGTCCGAGGGCCGTGACCGACTCGCCCAGTGGGGCCGGGTCTTCGGCGCGGCCCCGCGCCGGGGCGCCACCGACTCCGGCCTCGCCAACGGGGCGGGCGGGCAGGCCACGGCTCCCGTGAAGTTCGGGCGGCGGATCGGCGCGGTGACCCTGGGCCTCGCGCTGGTGGTGCCGGCCGTGCTCCCCTCGCTCGGCGGCGGGCTGCTGGGCGGCACCCAGGACGCCGACGAGAGCGGCGACCGCGCGGGCGGGACGATCTCGGCGGTCAACCCGCTGGTCTCCCTGCAGAGCAACCTCAACGCGCAGGACAACCGCGTGATCCTCAAGTACCGGACGAACAGCCCGCAACAGGGCGAGCAGTACCTGCGGATCCTGGCCCTGGACGAGTTCAACGGCGTCAAGTGGGAGGCCTCCGGGCGGGCCCTGGTGGACGTGCCGGAGGAGCTGCCGGACCCGCCGGGACTCCGCGGCCCGGTCAGCCGTTCCGCCATCGAGGTCACCACCAGCGTCTCGGCGGCGGACTACTACACCCAGCGCTACCTCCCCATGCCGTATCCGGCGACGTCGGTGAACATCGGCGGCAAGTGGCGGTTCGAGCCGACCGGCCGGACCCTCGTCGGCGACCAGCTGGGCCGCGACAAATTCCAGAACGTCCAGGGCGCCGAGTACACGGTGCGCAGCCTGTTGCTGAAGCCGACGGCCCAGCAGCTGCAGAACGCCCCGGAGCCCGACCCGGCGGTGCAGGAGGAGTACACCAAGCTCCCGGACAACCTGCCGCCCGTGGTCGCCGAGACGGCCCGCCAGGTGACGCAGGGGGCGAAGGACGACTACACGCGGGCCGTGAAGCTGCAGGACTACTTCGCGGTGAACGGCGGGTTCCGCTACAACACGAAAACGGCCTCGGGCACGGGTCCGCAGGCGGTCGCCCGGTTCCTCGCCGACAAGGAGGGCTTCTGCGTCCACTTCGCCTTCTCGATGGCGGCGATGTCCCGCTCGCTGGGCATTCCGGCCCGGGTCGCGGTGGGCTTCACGCCCGGCGAGAAGCAGTCGGACGGCAATGTGAACGTGTCGATGCGCGACGCGCACGCCTGGCCCGAGCTCTACTTCGAGGGTGTGGGCTGGACCCGTTTCGAGCCGACACCCCGTTCCGGCATCAACATCCCGGAGTATTCCCGGGCACAGACCCCGGCCGCCCAGCCGTCCGCACCGGCGCCGCTGCCCTCGCAGAGCGCGGCTCAGCCCTCGACGGCGCCCTCGGCGACCCCCGAGTGCCCGCCGAACCTGAAGAAGCTCGGCGAGTGCGGGGCGGCCGCGGCCGCGCAGAACACGGGTGACGGTGGCGGGCCTTCGGTGACGGCGGTCCTCGGCTGGGTGGCGCTCGCGGTGGCGGTCCTGGGCCTGCCCCTGCTCCCGCTGCTGTGGCGGACCCGGCTGCGGGCCCGGCGTCTGGCGACCGGGGAGGTCCTGACGGCCTGGCGGGAACTGGGCGACACCGCCTGGGACGCCGGTGTGCTCCCGGACGAGGCGCTGTCCCCGCGCCGGGCGGCCGACCGGATCGTGGATCTGGGCCGCCTGGACCAGGAGTCCGCGGCGGCCGTGCACCGGGTCGCCGGTGCGGTGGAACGGGCCCTGTACGCGCCCCCGGGCGCGGAGGTCTCGTACCCGGAGCTGGCGGACGACGTCCTGCTGGCCCGGGCGGGCCTGCTGGCGTCCGCGGACCGACTGCCCCGGCTGCGCTCCCTGCTGCTGCCCCGCTCGGCGGCCCGCGTCTCCTGGGCCCTCACGGCCCGCCGGACGGCGGTGACCACGGCGGTGTCGACCCGCTTGACGACCATCCGCCTCCGACTCCCGCTGCGGAGCCGAGGCTGAGGGCAACGCCGGCCCGCCCGCGCACCGCGGGCCACCGCACGAACCGCACGAACCGCCGAACCCGCGGACGCGAACCCGTGGACGCGGAACGGCGAGGCTCGATCCCCCCGAGCCCCGCCGTTCCACGTACCTCTCCACCGGGTCGCCGATCCCCCGTCGTTCCCCCGTCCCGGTGACGGAAGGAGGCACCCGGTCCGCTCCGCAGCCCCGTGCCGGCGGTGCGGACCGGGTCTCCTGTCCGTTGCTCCCAGTCTGGCGTCCGCGCAGGTGGGAGCCCATCCGCGCACGTACTCAAATCCGTGCCTAGGTACGGATACTCAGCCGCCGCGGCCGGCCCCACCAGTTCTACGGGCCGGCGCGCCCGCGCGGCACCGCCGACCGGGGGGTTCAGCGGTTGCCGCTGACCCGGCCCCGCAGCAGCAGCGACAGGGCCGAGTGCACGTCGTCCAGGGACCGTTCGCTCTGGAAGGACTGCCAGTCCAGGGCGGCCACCAGCACCATTCCGACCATCGCGGCCGCCGTGAGCGGCACATCGATCTCGGCGCTCAGCTCACCGCGCTCCACGCCCTCGCGCAGCACCTTCTCCACGACGGCCACCGCCTCCTGCCGGACCACCATGAGCGTGGACTGCCAGGTGCGGTTGGTGCGCCACAGCTCGGCGACGTACAGCTGGGTGAAGGCCGGGTACCGGTCGATGAAGACGAGCCCCGCCCGGATCATCGCGTCGAGCGCCTCGACCCGGCTGCCGCCGCGGGCCTCCGTCTCCTCCGCGGCCGCCCGCAGCGAGGCCGTCAGCAGGCCGACGCCGTGCCGCAGCAGCTCCTCGAAGAGTTCGTTCTTGCTGGCGAAGTTGTAGTAGACGGTGCCCTTCGCGACGCCCGCCCGCTCGGCGATCTCATCGACCGTGGTCGCGGAGAAGCCCTGCTCGGCGATCAGGGTGACGGCCGCTTCGTAGAGCTTCTGCCGGGTGATCGCACGACGGCCCCCGCCGGTACCCGTACCGGTGCTGCTGCTTTCCATGGCGCTGATTGTCACAGGTCAACACGTCCCTACAGGCTCAGTTCCGGGTGCAGTCGGTCCATGGTCCACACCTGCTTGCCGCGGGCGGCGAGCGCGGTGAGGGCCAGGGCGCCGGCGGTGAAGGCCAGCAGGACCGCACCACCCTGCCAGACCGGGGCGAGGTCGCCGCCGGTGATGAGGCGACGCAGGCCCTCGACGATGTACGACATCGGCAGGTACGGATGGATCACGTTGAAGAAGTGCGGGCTGGTCTGGACGGGGTACGTGCCGCCCGCCGAGGTCAGCTGGAGCATCAGGACGGCCAGCACCAGGATGCGGCCGGCGGCGCCGAACTTGGCGTTCAACCACTGGACGATCGCCGCGAAGCAGCTGGTGACCAGCACCAGGAAGGCGATGGTCAGGGCGGGGTGGGCCATCTTCAGCCCGAGGCCGGACGCCCAGTGCAGGACGGACATCAACAGGGCCACCTGCGCCGTACCGAGGGCCGCCACGGGCAGCCAGCCGGCGAGGGCGACCCGCCAGGGTGAGGCGCCGGCGGCGAGGGCCCGCCGGTTCAGCGGGGCGATCAGCATGTAGGCGACCATCGCGCCGACCCAGAGGGAGAGCGGGATGAAGTAGGGGGCGAAGCCGGTGCCGTAGTTGGGCGCCTTGTGCAGGGACTGGTTGGCGAGCTGGACCGGGTCGGCCATGACCTGGGTGCGCGCGTCGCGCTGCTGCTGGTCGTAGTCGGGGATCTTGCCGGCGCCGTCGTGCAGGCCGCCGGCGAGTTCGCCGGTGCCGTCCACGAGCTTGTACATGCCGCCGTCGAGCTTGTGGGCTCCGTCGCCGAGCTTGCCGACGCCGTCGGTGAGGGCGCCGGAGCCGGTGGTGGCGGTGCCGAGTCCGGTGTGCAGCTGGGCCATGCCGGCGGACACCTTGTGGGCTCCGCTGTTGAGGGCGTTGACCTTGGCGACGGCCGCGTCGAGGTCGCCCGCGAGCTGGGGAGCCTTGTCGACGAGCTCGCGGGCCTTCTTCTCCAGGTCGGTGAGCTGGGTGCGGAGCTTGCCGACGTCCCCGTTCGCGTTCTTGACCAGGGCGTTGACGTCCCCGCTGAGCTCGGCGGCCTCGGCCGCGCTGTCCCGGACCTTCTTCAGGTCGGGGCAGGAGGCCAGGTGCGGTTCGGCGCCGGGGGTGACGCAGTGCTTGGTGTAGTAGGCGTCCGCGCCGGTCGCGGCCTTCTTGGCGGCGGCCGCTGCGGCCGGGGCCTTCTCGGCGAAGGTGCCGAGGTGGTTGTTGACCACCTTCGCGCTGTCGGCGACGAGTTCGGCGGTGTCCGCCAGGTTCTTGGGGTCCTTGACGAAGGGGCGGGCCTTGTCCGCGGCCCCGTTGACCTTGTCGGCCAGTGCCTGGGTACCGTCCGCGACGTCCTTGGAGCCGGTCTCCAGCTTGCCCGCGGCCGTGTTCAGCTTCTGCAGACCGCTGTTGAGCTCGCCGGACTTCTCCTGCGCCGTGTCCAGGCCGTCGGCGAGTTCCTTGGCGCCTTCCTGGGCCTTGCCCGCGCCGTCCTTGAGCTGGTCGGCGCCGTCGGCCGCCTCGGCGGTCTTGTCGTGCAGGTCGGAGAAGTTGACGAAGATCTTGTCGAGGAACTTCCGGGAGGCGTTGGTGGACGCCGCGGAGCGGACCTCGGCGAAGACGGAGCGCGAGATCGAGCCGACGATGTAGTTGTTGGCGTCGTTCGTGCGGACCTGGAGGGCCCCGGTGGTGGGGTCGTCGCCGGAGCTGGAGGCGATCTTCGCGCTGAAGTCGGCGGGCATGGTCAGGGTCAGGTAGTACGTACCGTTCTCCAGGCCCTCGGCCGCCTCCTTCGCGCTCACGTCGTGCCACTCGAAGGACTTCTTGCTGCCGTGCAGCTTCTTGGCTATCTCGGCGCCGGCGTCGAAGCGCTCCCCGCCGACGGTCGCGCCCCGGTCGGCGTTGACGAGGGCGACCGGCACCTTGTCGAGACGGCTGTACGGGTCCCAGAAGGACCACAGGTACAGGGCTCCGTAGAGCAGTGGCAGCAGGAGCAGCGCGACGAGAGCGGCTCGGGGCAGCTTCCCCCGCCCGAACCGCTTCAGCTCAAGCGCGGCCAGCTTCGGCGAGCGCATCGTCCGCCCCCTTCGTGTCGTCGTTCGCGGAGTCGTTCTTCGAGTCGTTCTTCGGGGCGCTCCCGGAGTCGTCCTCCCCGTCGTTCCCGGAGTCGTCCCCCGCGTCCGGCTCCTCGGGGGAGGTCCGCAGGACGACCGCGTCGGAGGGCGCCTCGCTGCACACCGCGAGGACGGTGATCCCGCGGGCGGCGACCGAGCGGAGCAGGTCCCAGGCCTCGGCACGTTCGGTGTCCGACAGCTTGAGGTCGAGGTCGTCGAGGGCGAGCAGTCCCGGGGAGCCCAGCAGGGCGATGGCGACCGACAGCCGTACGGCCTCCAGGCGTTCCAGGTCCCGTACGGAGGTCCGCTCGCCCTTGGGCAGCGTGGCGAGGTCCAGTCCGGCGGCCTCCAGGGCGGAGGCGATCCGCGCCTCGGCGGCGGCGCGGCGCTCGGCCCGGGGCCTGAACATGGCGCGGACCGGAGCGCCGTAGTGGCGCTGGAGCAGGGCGCCCTCGCGCAGTTGTTCCGCGACGGTGAGGGCCTGGTCGAGCTCGTTGACCCCGGAGACCGGGCCGAGTGCGGTGATCCGGCGGACCGCCGTCATCCGCTTCGGCAGCCGGTGGCCGCCGACCTCGGCGTGGCCCCGGGTGGGTTTCATCCGCCCGGTGAGGGCCAGAAGCAGACAGGTACGGCCGCTGCCGGAGGGGCCTTCGACCGCGATGAGCGAGCCTGGCGCCGCGTCGATGCCGACCCCCCGGAAGGCCCAGCCGCGCGGGCCCTTGAGTCCGAAGTCCTCGGCCTTGACGGCCGCGCCGTGCGGGCTGTCCACACCGTCCCCCTTCTTTTTGAACTGACCGGTCAGTTCAAAAACTAGCATCCTTCTTCGCACCAGGTGCGCAGGAGGGGGCAGTTGCCCGGTTCGTGACCGTAAAAGCCCAGGTCAGCGCAATTGTCAGTGGGGCCCGTCACGATGGGGGCAACGCATCGACAGGAGGTTCGTCATGGCCACACCGTCCCCGTCCCCTGTCCACCCCGTCCTGCGGAAGTCGACGGCCCCACCGGCCGCCCTCGACCTGCTCGCCAAGGCCCACAGCGGCCTGGCCGAGGCCGCCCGGCTGACCCGCCCCAACGAGCGCTACGCCACCGCCCACCTCGCCGCGCTGCGCACCGCCGCGGCCGTGCTCGCCGCGCGCGCCCGGCCCGAGCCGGTGAACCCGCGGCGGCGGCCCCGGATCCGCAGCGCGTGGGAGGTGCTGCCGGAAATAGCCCCGGAGCTGACCGAGTGGAGCGCGCTCTTCGCCTCCGGCGCCGCCCGCCGGGCCAAGGCGGAGGCGGGGATAGCGGACGCGGCGAGCCCCCGGGACGCGGACGATCTGGTGCGGGCGGCCTCGATGTTCCTCCGCCTGGTGGAGCGGATGCTCACCGTCCGGACACCACCCCAGCCCCTGGGACAGACCCTGCCCCCACCACGCCCGGAGCATCCGGACGCGGGATGAGCTGCCCGGCGGCGGAAGGCAATAGGGTGGGCCAGGACCGCTCACCCTTTACCGCGCCGAGGAGCCATCAGCCGTGTCGGACACTTCCCGCCCCCGTGCCTCCCTCCGCACCGCCGTGGTGTGGGAGGTCCTCAAGGAGGCACTCGACCGCCGGGTGAAGGCGACCGGGCGGGACGTGCTGGACGTGCTCGACACCGGGGGCGGCACCGGCAAGTTCGCCGTGCCGGTGGCCCGTCTGGGCCACCGGGTCACCGTGGTCGACCCCAGCCCGAACGCGCTGTTCGGGCTGGAGCGCCGGGTGGCCGAGGCCGGCGTCGCCGATCTCGTCCGCGGCGTCCAGGGCGACGCCCAGGGCCTGTTGGACGTCGTCGAGCGGGACGCCTACGACGTGGTCCTCTGCCACGGCGTGCTGGAGTACGTGGACGACCCCGCGGAGGGTGTGGCCAACACGGTGGCCGCGCTGCGCACGGACGGCACGCTCAGCCTGCTGGCCGCCGGCCTCGGCGGGGCCGTGCTGGCCCGCGCGCTGGCCGGGCACTTCACGGAGGCCCGTACCGCCCTGACCGACCCGGCCGGCCGCTGGGGCTCCGGTGATCCGGTACCCCGTCGCTTCACCGCCGAGCAGCTCTCCGAGCTGGTCGGCGGCGCCGGCCTCGCGGTCGGCGCGGTCCACGGCGTACGGATCTTCGCCGACCTCGTGCCCGGCGTCCTGGTGGACACCGAGCCCGGCGCCGTGGAGGCGCTGCTGCGTCTGGAGGAGGCCGCGGCCGAGCTGCCCGCCTTCCACGCGGTCGCCACCCAGCTGCACGTCCTGGGTGAGAAGCGGGCCTGAACTGCGACCTTCCGCGGGCGGAGTCGGCCGCACACCCTCCGATCCGCCGGTCGGCCCCGTATGATCAGGTGCAGGACCGGCATGGTGGACGGACCATTGGGGAATAAGGGCCTCAGTGACCGCCCCCTCGGCGGTACGGTTTCACGCAGCGCCTTCATCGGCTGCGTCATTTCTGAGTCGTGTCCTTTTGGAACGCGGCACAGAGGGCGGGTGTCACGGGGGCGATTCCCCGCCTATCCTGAAGGGGACCCCTGGTCGCCACCCCCGCGACCGACGGATGAGGAGGACTCCCGTGCCGCTCTCGGAGCACGAGCAGCGAATGCTCGAGCAGATGGAGCGAGCGCTGTACGCCGAAGATCCCAAGTTCGCGACAGCGCTTGAGGGAAGCGGACTGCGTACGTATACCCGGCGACGGGTCTACCAAGCAGTCGCAGGCATTGTGGTGGGTATCGCGCTCCTCATGACCGGTGTGATCATTCCGAACGTGCTCTGGATCAGCGTGGTGGGTTTCCTCGTCATGCTGGGATGTACGGTCCTGGTGGTCACCGGTTGGCGCAAGGCACCCAAGCCTGGCGAGCAGCCCGTCTCCGGAAGTACCGGCGGTCCGGCCCGTGGCCGGAACCGCCAGCGTCGGTCGATGATGACCCGTATCGAGGAACGGTGGCAGCGCCGCCGTGACGAACAGGGGCACTAGCCCCCGACAACGTGGGTGAGGGGATGGCCGCCGTGCGGCCGTCCCCTCACTTTTCTGCGTTCCCGTACGGCATGATGATCCGATGAGTGTGCTCCCCCTGGTCTTCACCAGCGGCTGGGCCAGTGGGATCAACGCTTACGCCGTGGTCCTCCTGCTCGGCATCTTCGGCCGCACCGGCCTGACCGACGACGTCCCCGCCTCCCTGCAGCGCACGGACGTGCTGATCGTCGCGGCCGTGCTGTTCCTGTGCGAGGCGATCGCCGACAAGGTCCCGTACATGGACTCGATATGGGACACCGTCCACACGGTGATCCGGCCCGTGTCCGGTGCGGTGATCGGTGCGCTGCTGGCCGGGCAGACCGGGTCGCTCCCCGAGATCACCGCTGCCGCCGTCGGCGGCTCCACGGCGTTGGCCAGCCATTTCGTCAAGGCCGGCACCCGGATGGCGATCAACACCTCGCCCGAACCCTTCACCAACGTGGGGATGAGCATCGCCGAGGACCTCGGTGTGGCCGGGCTCGTCACCTTCGCGATGTTCCATCCCGAGGCCGCCGCGATCATCGCCGCCGTGCTGCTGGCCGCCGGACTGGCCATAGTGGTCTTCCTCTGGAGCCGGATCCGCCGCTTCCTGCGCCGCCGCGCCCAGCGCCGCGAGGAGAAGCGGCTGGCCGCCGAGGTCCGCGAGACCACCGGAGCACCACCCCGCTGACCACAGCGCCCCCACCTGGGTCGATAGGCTCGGCCGCATGGCACGAATTGCGGTGATCGGCGCCGGCATGGGCGCGATGGCGACAGCGGCCCGGCTGGCCGTGGCGGGGCACCGGGTGACGGTGTACGAACGCGGGACGACCTACGGCGGATCCGTGGGCCGGTACGAGCGCGAGGGCTTCGTCTTCGACACCGGCCCGGGGCTGCTGCACCTGCCGGCCGTCTACCGCGACCTCTTCGTGAAGACCGGCAAACGGCCGCTGGAGACCTGCGTCGACATGGTCCAGGTGAACCCGGCCGTCCGGCACGTCCTCCCCCACCACGGCATCGACGTCACCCTCCCCGGCGCCTCGCACGGCGGTGTCGCCGCCGCCCTGGAATCGGCCTTCGGCCCGGGCGCGGGCGAGCGCTGGAACGCCGTCCTGGGCCGCGCCCGCGACGCCTGGGACGCCACCCGGCGCCCGTTGCTGGAAGAGCCCCTGCGGCCCGGCGCCCGCCGGAGCCTGGGCGAGGACCCGTACCCGGCCCTGCGCAGGAGCGGTCTGCTGCGCCGCCGCCCGCCGACCCTCGCCGAGGTGGCCGACCGGGAGCTGGGCGGCGCCCTCGCGGAGCTGCTGACCGGCCTGGTGCGCGGGTACGGGATCGACCCCACCACCGCGCCCGCGTCGGCGGCCGTGCTGCCTTACATGGAGCAGACCTTCGGAAGCTGGTACGTGCGCGGGGGGATGCGGGCGCTGGCCACCGCCGTGTACGAGCGCTGCCTGGAGCGCCAGGTGGCCTTCGTCTTCGGGGCGGAGGTCCGGGAGGTCCTGGTCTCGGACGGTCGGGCGGCCGGTGTGCGGCTGGCCGACGGCACCGAGGCGGCCGCCGACACCGTGGTGTGCGGGATCGACCCCCGGCAGCTGCCGGCCGGTTCGCCGCCGTGGCCGTCGGACGCGGTTCCCGCAAGCGGGGACGGCGTACCGGGACGGATCACCCTGCTGCTCGCCTTGCGCGGCGCCCGCCCCGCCACGGCCGTGCACCGGACGGTCGTCCACGCTCCCGGGACCCAGGTCACCGTCATGCGTCCGGACGATCCGGCCACCCGGCCCGACGAGGAGCACGAGGCGGTCACCGTGAGCGCCGTACCCGGCCCCGGCACCTCGGAGCCCACCGAGCTGCTGAACCTGGCGGAGAAGGCCGTACAGGGCCTGCGGGAGCGGCTGTTGTGGCAGGAGGTGCGCACCCCGACCGACGTCGAGGCGGCGACGGGGGCGCTGGGCGGCGCGGTACCCCCGCCCGCCCTCGCGGGGGCCGGGGGTCGACTGCTCCGGCCGGCCAACACCACGGACCTGCCCGGGCTGTACCTGGCGGGCGGCTGGGCCCACCCCGGCGGCGGGCTGGCGCACGCCGGGATGACCGGAGCCCTGGTGGCCGGACTGATCGTGGAGGGCGCGGAGTTCCGCGGCTCCCAGTGACCGGCGGTGGTGGGCGTCAGTAGCGGTACTGCTCGTACCCGCCCTGCTGGGGGTACGGGTACTGCTGCGGCTGCTCGCCCTGGTCCTCCATCGGGTAGGACTGGCCGGCCCCGTCGGTGGACCGCTGCTGCGGGACCCAGACCCCGCCGGGCGGGGTGTCCGTGGAGTACTGCTGCTGCCCGTAGTCGGCGTACGGGGTGTAGTCGTACGGCTGGGGCGGGGCGACGCCGCCGCCGGTGCCGATGTACGGGTCCGAGTAGGCGGCGTAGACCTGCTGCTGGTCGCCCGTCGGGTAGCCGCCCGAGTAGTCGTAGCCGCCCTGGTTCTGCTGGTCGTAGTACGCCGCGTACTGGTGGGCGTCCTGCTCGGCCGTGGTGAAGGGCGAGGCGAAGGCCGCGGTCCGGTCGACCGCGGGCGGCGCGAAACTCTGTATCCCGTAGGAACCGGTGTCCTCGGGTACCGGCTCGGTGTCGTAGACCACCGGGGGCGCGTCGCGGAACGGCCGCTCCTCCGTGGCCCCGTCCCGGTCCTCGGATCCGGACCTGTCGGTGTCCTCGTACTCCAGCGCGGTGACCTGGAGGGCCGGTTCCGCCTTGGTGCCCGAGCCCCGACGGCGGCGTGTCCGGCGTACCGGCTCACCGCCGCGGCGCAGCGCCCAGCCGGCGACGAAGCCCTTGCGGAAGGACAGCGTCACCAGGGTCTGGCCCAGGGCGAACGCCAACGCGCCGGCGCCGATGACCGGCACCGACGGCAGTATGACGCCGGCGACCACGCCGAGGAAGCCGGCGAAGGCGAGCAGGCGCCAGCGGAGCCGGGCCTTGTACTGCATCAGGACCTCGGCAAGCAGCCACAGCGCGACGAAACCGAACGCGATGTAGAGGACCGTCATTCCCATGCATGGCCCCTCTCGGTACGGCCGCCGGCGCGGGAACGGGGACGGCCGCTCAGGCCCGCTGGTGCAGGCCCAGGTTCTCGTAGATTTCGAGAGTCGCCGTGGAATTGTTGAGCGTGATGAAGTGCAGCCCCGGGACACCCTCGGACAGCAGCCGCGCGCAGAACTCCGTGGCGAACTCGATGCCAATGGAGCGTACAGCGGCCGGATCGTCCTTGACGGCGAGCATGCGCTCTTTCACGTCCTCGGGGAAGAGCGCGGTGCTGAGTTGCGGCAGTCGGTCGAGCTGCTTGATACCCACAACAGGCATGACCTCGGGGATGATCGGGGTTTCGCAGCCGGCCTTCTCGACGCTGTCGCGCAGCCGCAGATAATTCTCGGGATCGAAGAACATCTGGGTGATCGCATAGTCCGCGCCCGCACGGCACTTGTCCACGAAGTGCCGGATGTCCGTATCCCAGTCGGTCGATCGCGGGTGCATCTCGGGGAAGGCCGCGACGCCGACGCAGAAGTCTCCGGACTCCTTGAGCAGCCGCACCAGGTCGGCGGCGTAGTGCACGCCCTCGGGGTGGGCCACCCAGTCGGCCATCGGGTCACCCGGCGGGTCTCCGCGCAGGGCGAGCATGTTGCGGATCCCGGCGTCGGCGAACTGGCCGATGACGTGGCGCAGCTCGGCGATGGAGTGGTCCACGGCGGTGAGGTGCGCGACGGGCGTGAGGGTGGTGTCCGCGGCGATCTCCTGGGTGGCCTTCACGGTGCCGCCGCGGGTGGAGCCGCCGGCGCCGTAGGTCACGGAGACGAAACTCGGGGATACCGCCTCGACCCGGCGCAGGGCGTTCCAGAGGTTGCGTTCGCCCTTCTCGGTCTTCGGGGCCCAGAACTCGAAGGAGTACGAGCGCCCGGACGCGAGGAGGTCGCGGACGGTGTGTGCACGGTCCGACCAGGTGGAAGCGGTACCAGAGGCCATGGGGGCAGGTTAGACGTGGCCCGGCGGACGCCGAAGCCTTGTCCGCCTTTTGGACACGTTTTTGGACACCTGTCGGGCCTGCTCCGGCCGGAAGACGTCCGTACGGGGTACCGCGACCGCCGCGATCGCCCGTCGTCCGGGCGGACGGGACTCAGCCGAGGCGGGCCCGGACCCGCTCGGCGAGCTCCGCCGCGGCCGCGCCGGGGTCGGTGGCCTCGGTGAGGGCGCGGACGACCACGATGCGGGTGGCGCCGGCGTCGAGTACCTCGTCCAGGTTGGAGCCGTCGATGCCGCCGATGGCGAACCAGGGCCGCTCCTGCTCCAGGGAGGCCGCGTACCGGACGAGGTCCAGGCCCGGGGCGTGGCGGCCGGGCTTGGTGGGGGTGGGCCAGCAGGGGCCGGTGCAGAAGTAGTCCACGCCGGCTTCGGCGACGGCCGCGTCGACCTCGTCCTCGGCGTGGCAGGACCGGCCGATCAGCACCCGCTCGTCGAGGATGGCGCGGGCCGCGGGGACGGGGATGTCGCCCTGGCCGAGGTGCAGGACGTCGGAACCGATGGCGTGGGCGACGTCGGCGCGGTCGTTCACGGCGAGGAGCTTGCCGTGGCGGCGGGCGGCCTCGGCGAAGACCTGGAGGTGTTCGAGCTCCTCCCCCGCCTCCATGCCCTTGTCGCGGAGCTGGACGATGTCCACGCCGGAGGACAGCACGGCGTCGAGGAACTCGGGGAGGTCACCCTGGCGCTTGCGGGCGTCCGTGCAGAGGTAGAGCCGGGCGTCGGACAGCTGCATGGGTGGTACCCCCCGTGGTGGACGCGGTGTACGGGCCGGGCCGCGGCCCGGCCCGTACACCGCTGTGGAGCGAAAGCGATCAGGTCAGAGGGCGAGCGCCTGAGCGCGGCGCTTCACCTCCGTGCCGCGATTCTCGCTCAGCGCCTGCACAGGGGTGCCGGGCAGGGTCGGATCCGCGGTGAAGAGCCATTCCAGGATCTCCTCCTCGGTGAAGCGGTCGTCGCGCAGCACGGTCAGCAGACCGACAAGGCCCTTGACGACCTTGTCGCCGTCGATGAAGGCGGCCGGCACCTGGAGGGAGCGGTTCTCGCCCCGGCGGACGGCGATGAGCTGCCCTTCCTTGACCATCTGGCGGACCCGGGTCACCTCGATGTTCAGCATCTCCGCGATGTCGGGGAGGTACAGCCATGAGGGGACAAGGGCATCGATCTTTGCGTCAATCTCGGTCACAGGCACAAGCCTGCCATCTCGGCTCCGCCGCCGGTACCTGAGCGACCCCGTCCGGGTCCCACCCCCGACCATCCGGCCCCGCCGGCGCCCGGGAACGGAGGGACGGCCCGGCCCGTCAGGCGGTGGCCGACTTCAGCGGGGTCCCGGGATCCGCGACCTTGGCCGGGTCCACCGGAACCGCCGTCTCGATCAGGCGGCGGCCCTGCGCCAGGTCCCGCGGCCGCCCCACGGCCAGGACGGCGACCAGCGCGCCCTCGCGCAGCCAGCACGCCGACCAGGCGGGGCCGGCCGGGTCCCCCCGCAGGAGCAGGGTGTCGGCCCCACCGTGGTGGCCCGCGTACTGGACGAAGCGACCGAACTGCTCCGACCAGAAGTACGGCACCGGGTCGTACACCTGGGCCGGTTCCCCGGCCAGGATGTTCGCCGCGACCGCCCGGGGCCCCTGCAGGGCGTTGTCCCAGTGGTGCACGAGCAGCCGCGTCCCGTACCGCCCGGAGGGGAAGGAGGCGCAGTCGCCGACCGCGTACACCCCGGGCAGCGAGGTCCGCAGGTACGCGTCCGCGGTGATCGAGCCGTCGGAGCCGCGCTCCACGCCGGTCCCGTCCAGCCATCCGGTGGCGGGGCGCGCACCGATGCCCACCACCACCGCACCGGCGGGCAGGGCCCGCCCGTCCGCCAACAGGACGCGCCCTTCCTCGATCCCGGCGACCTTCGCCCCGGTGATCAGCTCCGCGCCGGCCTCCTGGTACCAGCGCGCCATCGGCTCGGTGACCTCGGCGGGCAACGCCCCCGCCAGGACCCGGTCCGCCGCCTCGACCACGGTGACCTCGCAGTCCGCCTCCCGGGCGGCGGTGGCGAACTCGGCGCCGATCCAGCCCGCCCCGACGACCACGGCCCGGGGCGACGCGGCCAGCACCGGGCGCAGCCGGGCGGCGTCGTCCAGCGTGCGCAGCAGGTGCACGCCCGGCACGTCCTCGGTGCCGGGGACGGTCAGCGGCTCCGCGCCGGTGGCCAGCACGAGGGTTCCGTACGGGACCGGTCCCCTCTCGGTGTCCAGCTCGTGGACGGCGGCACGCAGTCCGGTGACCTCGACGCCGAGCCTGAGGTCGATGTCGAGGCCTTGGAAGTCCACGTCGAAGGCGGAGTCCTCGGCCTTGCCGAGGAGTACCGCCTTGGACAGCGGGGGCCGGTCGTAGGGCTGGTGGGGTTCGGCTCCCAGCAGGGTCACGGGGCCGGTGAAGCCCTGTTCGCGCAGGGCCACGGCGGTCTGCACGCCGGCCATTCCGGCGCCGACGATCACGACGCCGTGCTGATTCTGTTCCGTCTGCTCGCTCACGCCGCCACCCTAATCACCTGACGCTCCGTCAGGAATAGGTGCCGCCTTACCCGCCATCCACGGCCGGGTTAGTCTGGCCACCGTACCTATCGCGGGAGTCCGGCGCACCGGGCTGAGAGGGAGGCTGGACGGCCTCCGACCGTACGAACCTGATCCGGGTCATGCCGGCGAAGGGAGGGGCTGGACGCCCATGCACTCATCTCGGAAGGATTCCGCCACGGGATCCGACGTCCTCGTCATCGGGGGCGGAATCATCGGCCTGGTCACCGCCTGGCGGGCCGCCGTGCGCGGACTGCGCACCGTACTCGCCGACCCCGCACCCGGCGGCGGCGCCGCCCAGGTCGCGGCCGGCATGCTCGCCCCCGTCACCGAACTGCACTACGGCGAGGAAGCCCTGCTCGGCCTCGGCCTCGCCTCCTCCGCACGCTATCCGCAGTTCGCCGCCGAGCTCGCCGAGGCGAGCGGCGGCCTGGACATCGGCTACCGCGCCTGCGGCACCCTCGCCGTCGCCCTCGACGCCGACGACCGCCTCCACCTGCGCGAACTGCACGCCCTCCAGCGCCGCTGCGGCCTGGAGTCCGAGTGGCTCACCGGCCGCGAATGCCGCCGCCTGGAACCCATGCTCGCCCCCGGCGTACGCGGCGGCCTCCGCGTCGACGGCGACCACCAGGTCGACCCCCGCCGACTCGCGGCCGCCCTGCTGGCCGCCTGCGAACGCGCCGGCGTCACCATCCACCGGGCGGCCGCGCAGCGGCTGCTCACCACCACCGACCGGGCGACCGGAGCCCTTCTCGACGACGGCACGGAGCTGCTCGCCGACCAGGTCGTCCTCGCCGCGGGCTCGTACACAGGCCGGCTGGCGGGCGTACCACCGGAGGTCGTGGCCCCCGTACGGCCGGTCAAGGGCCAGGTCCTACGACTCACGGTGCCGGCCGCCTACGCGCCGTTCCTGTCGCGGACCGTACGAGCCGTCGTCCGGGGCAGCCACGTCTACCTGGTCCCGCGCGAGAACGGCGAACTCGTCGTCGGCGCCACCAGCGAGGAACTCGGCTGGGACACCACCGTCACCGCGGGCGGGGTCTACGAACTCCTGCGCGACGCCCACGAACTGGTCCCCGGCATCACCGAACTCCCCCTCACCGAGACCCGGGCGGGACTGCGCCCCGGATCCCCCGACAACGCCCCGCTGCTCGGCCCGACCGACCTACCGGGCCTGCACCTGGCCACCGGGCACTACCGCAACGGGGTGCTGCTGACCCCCCTCACCGGCGAGGTCCTCGCCGAGCTGCTGGCCACCGGCGAACTACCGGAGATCGCGCGCCCCTTCACCCCCCGCCGGTTCTCCGCCGAACGTCAGGAGTCGTACGCATGACCATCTCCGTCAACGGCGAGCCGCGCGAGGTCGCCGCCGGCGCCACGCTCGACGCGGTCGTCGCCACCCTGACCACCGCCCCCTCCGGCGTCGCCGCCGCACTCAACGAGATCGTCGTCCCGCGCGGGCAGTGGTCGGCCACCGTCGTGGGCGACGGCGACCGGGTCGAGATCCTGACCGCGGTACAGGGGGGCTGACCGACATGGCGGACGACCTCTTCACCCTCGGCGGCCGGACCTTCACCTCCCGCCTGATCATGGGCACGGGCGGGGCCCCGAGCCTCGACGTCCTGGAACGCGCCCTCGTCGCCTCCGGCACCGAACTCACCACGGTCGCGATGCGACGGCTGGACCCCACGGTCCAGGGCTCCGTCCTGTCCGTACTGACCAAGCTCGGCATCTCCGTCCTCCCCAACACCGCGGGCTGCTTCACGGCGGGCGAGGCCGTCCTCACGGCCCGGCTGGCCCGCGAGGCACTCGGCACGGACTGGATCAAGCTGGAGGTCGTCTCGGACGAACGAACCCTCCTGCCCGACGGCGTCGAACTGCTGGACGCCGCCGAGACCCTGGTCGACGAAGGCTTCACCGTCCTCCCGTACACCAACGACGACCCGGTGCTCGCCCGGAAGCTGGAGGACGTGGGCTGCGCGGCGATCATGCCGCTCGGGTCCCCCATCGGATCCGGCATGGGCATCCGCAACCCGCACAACTTCGAGCTGATCACGGAACGCGCGTCCGTCCCGGTCATCCTGGACGCGGGCGCGGGCACCGCGTCCGACGCGGCCCTGGCGATGGAACTGGGCTGCGCGGCGGTGATGCTGGCCTCGGCGGTGACCCGCGCACAGGAACCGGTCCTCATGGCATCGGCCATGCGGGACGCCGTCTCGGCGGGCCGCCTCGCCTTCCGCGCGGGCCGCATCCCCCAACGCCGCTTCGCGGAAGCGTCCTCCCCCACCGAGGGCCGGGCCGACCTGGACCCGGAACGCCCGGCGTTCTGAGGGGGTACGGTCCCACGCGCGCGGGGCCATCGCCCCCGCGACCCCCGCCCCCGCCCCGGCGGCTGCCCACCCGCCCCCCTCGGCGCCGGGGGACATCCGGAGCGCCCTGCCGGGCGGGGGCTTCGGGGAGCGGGAGCCGCTCGGGCGGCGTCGGGTAGGGGTATGGGGGTTTCCCGTCAGTCCCATCGTCCCTCCGGGTCGGGCCGGTCCCTCAAGGGCGCTCCTTCGTCGCGTCGCTTCGCGATGTCGCTGCGCTCCACCCTTGACCGACCGTCCCGCCCCGGAGAAACGAAAGACTGCCGAGAAGCCCCCAAAAGAACGAGCCGGTCCAAGGCCTGAGGGGCGGGGACATCACAGCCCCCCGCCCCTGCTCCGGGTGAGCACGGCCCCGAGACGGGGCCCGTCCGTACCCCGGCCTGGGTCGGGTGAAGCGCACCTGATCGCTACGCGCTCCTCATCCCTCAGCGTCCGACGACCGTCCTGGGCTGGGCATAAGCCGCCCACGACCCGCAGACGCTTCCCGTCCGAGGCGCCCGCAGGCCGACTGGGCTGAACATAGGCCACCCACGACCCGCAGATGCTTCCCGTCCGAGGCGCCCGCAGGCTGACCGGGGCCGGACATAGGCCGCCATCCCCCTTGGGCGCTTCTCGCTGACCGCGACCGGCGGCCGTCGGGGGCTGACGAGAGGCGATGAGAGGGGCGGACGGCCGACAGCTCGGCCCATCGGTGGTGGATCCGGGTCAGCGCGAGCCCGGCACCACCAACCCACCCCCAAAGCGGGGCAATAAGGGCAAACCTTCAGTCGTCCGGACTGTCCACGCGCGCTGACCCGCATCCACCACGGAACAGCCGTGCTTCCACGCCCTTGCACCCCGGACGGTCGTCGGACGCCTCGCATGGGGAGCATGCATGAGGCGTGGGCGGCCTATGTCCAGCCACAGACGGTGGTCGGACGCTGAGAGGTGGGGAGCGCGTAGCGATCGGGCGCGCCCCACCGACACGGACGGCCTCCTGGGGGCCCGTCTCGGGACCGCGCCCACCCGGGCCTGCCTGGGCTTCTGTGATGTCCCCGTCCCTGAAAGGAACGACCGGCTCGTTCTTTTGGGGGCTTCTCGGCAGTCTTTCGTTTCTCCGGGGCGGGACGGTCGGTCAAGGGTGGCCGCAGGCCATCGCGAAGCGACGCGACCGCAGGGAGCGCCCTTGAGGGACCGGTCCGCCCCGGAGGGACGATGGGACTGACGGGAAACCCCCATACCCCTCCCCGATGCCGCCCGACAGGCTCCCGCCCCCCGAAGCCCCCGCCCGGTACTACGCGCCGCCTCGCCGTTCGCGCCGTTTTCGTCCCCGCCCGGCAGGGCGCTCCGGATGTCGCCCGGCGCCGAGGGGGCGGGTGGGCAGCCGCCGGGCGGGGGCGGGGGTCGCGGGGGCGATGGCCCCGCCCCCCTGGACCCGTACACGTCACAGCTGCGCTGCAACGCACCCCGCCCAGGACGGGTGCCGCGTAGCGGCTCGTAGAATCGCCGGGTGGATACGACCCTGGATGACCCCCTCGTCGGGCGCGTGCTCGACGGCCGCTACCGCATCGACGCCCGCATCGCGGCCGGCGGCATGGCCACGGTCTACCGGGCCGTCGACACCCGCCTCGACCGGGTGCTCGCCCTGAAGGTGATGCACCCGGCACTCGCCGCCGACGCCGCCTTCGTCGACCGGTTCATCCGCGAGGCGAAGTCCGTGGCCCGGCTCGCGCACCCGAACGTGGTCGCCGTGTTCGACCAGGGCACGGACGGACCGTACGTGTACCTGGCCATGGAGTACGTCTCCGGCTGCACCCTGCGTGACGTGCTGCGCGAGCGCGGCGCGCTCCAGCCCCGGGCCGCCCTCGACATCCTCGAACCGGTGCTCGCCGCCCTGGGCGCCGCGCACCGGGCCGGTTTCGTGCACCGCGACATGAAGCCCGAGAACGTCCTGATCGGGGACGACGGCCGGGTGAAGGTGGCCGACTTCGGGCTGGTCCGGTCGGTCGACTCGGTGACCAACACCACGGGGTCCGTCCTGGGGACGGTCTCCTACCTGGCCCCCGAGCAGATCGAGAACGGCATCACCGACACCCGCGTGGACGTCTACGCCTGCGGTGTCGTCCTCTACGAGATGCTCACCGGCTCCAAGCCCCACCTCGGCGGGACCGCCGCGCAGGTGCTCTATCAGCACCTGCACGAGGACGTGCCACCCCCGTCGGCCGTGGTCCCGGGCCTCGCCGTCGGGCTCGACGAGCTGGTCGCGCAGGCCGCCGCCCGCAATCCCGATCTGCGTCCCTACGACGCGGCCGCCCTGCTCGGCCTCACCCGTGAGGCCCGCGCGCAGCTCAGCGACGCCGAGCTGGACGCCGTACCGCCGCAGGCGCACGCGCAGGAGCGCTCGTCCGCCGAGGACCGTACGGGTGTGATCCCGCGTCCGGTGGTCGCGCAGCAGCCCGTGCAGCACACCTCCCGTCTGGAGATGCCCGCCGCCCCACCCGCTCCGCCCACGCACCGGCCCGTCGGGGGCGCCGCGCGGCGGCCCCGGCGAGGGGTGCTGCTCGTCGTCGCGGGGGTGCTGCTCGCGCTCGGGCTCGGGGTCGGGGTCTGGTACATCAACTCCGGTCAGTTCACCAAGGTCCCCAACCTGCTCGGCAAGACCGAGGCGCAGGCCCGTTCCCAGCTGTCCGCGGCCGGGCTCGGGGTGAAGGGGGTGGACCGGAAGTTCAGTGACGCGTTCGACCGCGGGACGGTGATGAACACCGATCCTCCGGGTGGCCGGCGGATCCGTGGCAACGGCGCGGTGACCATCACCATCTCCCGAGGCCCCGAGGTCGTGGCGGTGCCCAATCTGAAGGGTCGGCCGCTGGAGGAGGCGAAGGCGGAGCTGACCCGGTCCGGGCTGGCGCCCGGCATGGTGACGCAGGCCTTCAGTCAGGACATCGCCCAGGGTTCGGTGATCAGCACGAATCCGGCGGGCGGTGAGAAGCGGGCGCCCGACACGGCGGTCTCGCTCCTCGTCAGCAAGGGCCGCCCGGTGGCGGTGCCGAGCGTGACCGGGGTGCCCGTGGACCAGGCGAAGGCGGCTCTGGAGGCTCTGGGCCTCACGGTCGCTACGGCTCCCGAGCAGGTCAACGCCCCGTTCCCGGCCGGTACGGTCGCCAACCAGTCGATCGGCGCCGGCGCTCAGGCCGCGGCTGGGGACACGGTCACGCTGACCGTGTCCAAGGGTCCTCGGCAGGTCCCGGTCCCGAATGTGACCGGTCAGGAGTTGGACGCGGCCCGTAAGGCGCTGGAGGCCGCCGGCTTCAAGGTGAAGGTGGACCGGCCGTTGATCTCCTTCAGCAACACGATCGACACCCAGTCGGTGCCGGGCGGCCAGAACGCTCCCGAGGGCAGCACGATCACGATCAAGACCAAGGGGCTGTAAGTCGTAGTGATGCGCAATCCAGTGGGCGGGCACGTCCCCGTGGCCGGGGGGCTCGCCTCGGTCGGGCTGACCTATGCCCGGGAGATGGGGGCGGAGGCCGTCCAGGTCTTCGTCGCCAATCCGCGTGGTTGGGCCACGCCGGTCGGCAATCCGGCGCAGGACGAACGGTTCCGGGCGGAGTGCGCGGCCGAGTCGATCCCGGCGTACGTGCATGCCCCGTATCTGATCAACTTCGGTTCGCACACCGAGGCGACCGTGGAGAAGTCGGTGGAGTCGCTGCGCCACTCGCTGCGCCGTGGCCGGGAGATCGGCGCGCTCGGGGTGGTGGTGCACACCGGGTCGGCGACCGGGGGCCGCCCGCGCGAGGTGGCGTACGCACAGGTCAGGGAGCACATGCTGCCGCTGTTGGACGAGCTGACGCATGACGACGACCCGTTCCTGCTGCTGGAGTCCACGGCCGGGCAGGGTTTCTCGTTGTGCTCGCTCGCCGAGGACTTCGGCCCGTACTTCGAGGCGCTCGACCACCACCCGAAGTTGGGGATCTGCCTGGACACCTGCCACATCTTCGCGGCCGGTCATGATCTGGCGGAGCCGGGCGGTTCGAAGGTGATGTTGGACCTGCTCGTGGACACGGTGGGCGAGGGTCGGCTGAAGCTGGTCCACGCGAACGATTCGAAGGAGGGCGTCGGCGCCCACAAGGACCGGCACGCCAACATCGATCAGGGGCACATCGGCCGGGAGGCCTTCGCGGAGCTGATCTCGCACCCCGCGATGGACGGCGTACCGCTGATCATCGAGACGCCCGGGGGCAAGGAAGGGCATGCGGCGGACGTGGCGCTGTTGAAGGAGCTGCGCGGCTCGCAGTGATCCGCCGATCCCTCGAGGAATGCCCGGGGGCGTGGACCTCCGTACGGCCATCCGGGTGGCGCCGGCCGCGGACACTCTTTCGATCGACGTTCTGGACGCCGCCGGGGGCGGGGCCTCAGAGTTCGGGGCCCTCCCCGGGCTCCTCCTGGTACGAGTAGCGCTGCTCGCGCCACGGGTCGCCGATGTTGTGGTAGCCGCGCTCCTCCCAGAAGCCGCGGCGGTCGGCGGTCATGTACTCGATGCCGCGGACCCACTTGGGGCCCTTCCAGGCGTACAGGTGCGGGACCACCAGCCGTACGGGGAACCCGTGCTCGGCGGTGAGCAGTTCACCGCCCTCGTGGGTGGCGAAGACGGTGCGGTCGGAGGCGAAGTCGGCCAGCCGCAGGTTGGAGCTGAAGCCGTACTCGGCCCACACCATCACGTGCGTGACCTGGGGGGCGGGGGGTGCCAGGGCGAGGATCTCGCGGGCGAGTACACCGCCCCATTCGGCGCCCTGCATGCTGAACTTCGTGACGCAGTGCAGATCGGCCACGACGGAGTCGAACGGCAGGGCCGTGAACTCCTCGTGGTTCCAGCAGTGCTTGTCCCCGTCGGCGGTCGCGCCGAAGACGCGGAATTCCCAACGGTCCGGCTTGAACTTGGGTACGGGCCCGTAGTGGGTGACCGGCCAGCCCCTCTGCAGCCGCTGCCCCGGTGGAAGCTCCAGCTGCTCTGCTCCCGGAGATTCCCGGCTTTCCGGCTGACCCATGACTCCATGGTGACAGACTGGGCAGGGTGGTCATGACCAGGTCTGGGTCGATTCGGGCAAGTCGCGGTAACTCCCACTAAGGAGGCACTTACTGGACGCTCTCCGGTGGCGGTGCAAGGATGCGCGCAACTGCCCCGTCACATAGCTGACATTGCCTGGAAGGAGCCTCTGCGATGCAGGGCGACCCCGAGGTCCTTGAGTTTCTGAACGAGCAGCTGACCGGCGAGCTGACGGCCATCAACCAGTACTGGCTGCACTACCGCATCCAGGACAACAAGGGCTGGACCAAGCTCGCCAAGTACACGCGTGAAGAGTCCATCGACGAGATGAAGCACGCGGACAAGATCACCGAGCGCATCCTGATGCTCGACGGTCTGCCGAACTACCAGCGCCTCTTCCACGTGCGCGTCGGGCAGACGCTCACGGAGATGTTCCAGGCGGACCGCCAGGTCGAGGTCGAGGCCATCGACCGGCTCAAGCGGGGTATCGAGGTCATGCGCGGCAAGGGTGACATCACCTCGGCCCGGCTCTTCGAGGAGATCCTGGAGGACGAGGAGCACCACATCGACTACCTCGACACCCAGCTGGAGCTCATCGAGTCCTTGGGCGAGCCGCTCTACATCGCGCAGCTGATCGAGCAGCCGAGCTGACCCGACTCCGGGCCGCTTCCGCTCTAGGCGGCTTCCGCCAGCTCCGCCGAACGGGCCGCACCCGGCTCCGCGGCGAGCACGGCCGCCGTCTGGCCCTTCTCCAGCAGCTCCCGGCGGGGGCACGCGCCACGGCCGAGGATGCCCTGGATGGTGCGCACGCACGATCCGCAGTCGGTGCCGGCCTTGGTGGCCGAGGCGATCTGGCGCGGGGTGCAGGCCCCGGCGGCCGCGTGCTCCTTGACCTGCTTGTCGGTGACACCGAAGCAAGAGCAGACGTACACGCGGTTCACCTCCCTGGGCGGAATGGTTCTGCGATTCAGCGAGCCATCCCCATTTCGGTGAGGCTTACCTAACCGTACCCAAAGTTAGGGTGGCCTAAAAGCCCCCTGTACGACGATGGGGCGCGGATCACATCGATCCGCGCCCCATCGTCGTACGAAGGTACTGAGTGATCCTTACTGGTCGCGGTACATCTCGGCGACCAGGAACGCCAGGTCCAGGGACTGGCTGCGGTTGAGCCGCGGGTCGCAGGCCGTCTCGTAGCGCTGGTGCAGGTCGTCGACGAAGATCTCGTCGCCGCCGCCCACGCACTCGGTGACGTCGTCACCGGTGAGCTCGACGTGGATGCCGCCCGGGTGGGTGCCCAGCGCCTTGTGGACCTCGAAGAAGCCCTTGACCTCGTCGAGCACGTCGTCGAAACGGCGCGTCTTGTGGCCCGAGGCCGCCTCGAAGGTGTTGCCGTGCATCGGGTCGGTGACCCAGGCGACGATCGCGCCGGAGGCGGTGACCTTCTCGACCAGCTCGGGGAGCTTGTCGCGGACCTTGTCGGCGCCCATGCGGACGACGAAGGTCAGCCGGCCCGGCTCGCGCTCGGGGTCCAGGCGGTCGATGTAGGTGAGCGCCTCGTCCACCGTGGTGGTGGGGCCGAGCTTGATGCCGATCGGGTTGGCGATCTGCGAGCAGAACTCGATGTGCGCGTGGTCCAGCTGGCGGGTGCGCTCACCGATCCAGACCATGTGGCCGGAGGTGTCGTACAGCTTGCCGGTACGCGAGTCGGTGCGGGTCAGCGCGCCCTCGTAGTCGAGCAGCAGCGCCTCGTGGGAGGCGTAGAACTCGACGGCCTTGAACTCGGCCGGGTCGGTGCCACAGGCCTTCATGAAGTTCAGCGCGTTGTCGATCTCCCGCGCGAGCTGCTCGTAGCGCTGCCCGGACGGGGAGGACTTCACGAAGTCCTGGTTCCAGGCGTGCACCTGGCGCAGGTCGGCGTAACCACCGGTGGTGAAGGCGCGCACCAGGTTGAGCGTCGAGGCGGAGGCGTTGTACATGCGCTTCAGCCGCTCGGGGTCCGGGATGCGGGCCTCTTCGGTGAAGGCGAAGCCGTTGACGGAGTCGCCGCGGTAGGTCGGCAGGGTGACGCCGTCGCGGGTCTCGGTGTCCTTGGAGCGCGGCTTGGAGTACTGGCCGGCGATGCGGCCGACCTTGACGACGGGCACGGAGGCGGCGTACGTCAGGACGGCGCTCATCTGGAGCAGCGTCTTCAGCTTGGCGCGGATGTGGTCGGCGGAGACACCGTCGAAGGCCTCGGCGCAGTCGCCGCCCTGGAGCAGGAACGCCTCGCCCTTGGCGACGGCTCCCAGACGGGCGCGCAGCTGGTCGCACTCACCCGCGAAAACGAGGGGCGGATACGACTCGAGGTCCGCGACGACAGCGCGCAGAGCCTCGGCATCGGGGTACGAAGGCTGCTGCGCCGCGGGAAGGTCTCGCCAGGTCGCCTTGGCGGCGGGGGCTTGGGTTTCAGCGTTCACGGTCACCTCGTACACATTACGGCGTCACACGCCGCGTTCGGCCCCCCGCCCACAACGTGAGACGAACCAGCTCAAAGGTCGCGGGCGCCCGACGGAACGGAATCCATGGTTCAGCTCACGCCGCGAGACAGATCCTGCCCCGCGGAGGCGCTCTGGGCTAAGGTGGCCGCCATGTACGCGCACACGAACCAGAACTGGTGGTGGCCCGCTCCCGGCGGCCCACTTCTCGCGCGTACCTGAAGACACGCACGACGCGAAGGCCGCCCCGAGGGGCGGCCTTCCGCGTTTTCGACCATGCTGTCGGATCCCAGGGGCCGCTCCTCCCACCGGAAGGACGCTCCGCCCCATGAACCCCACCCGACCCGACCGCTTGAGCCGACTGCTCGACCCCTGCGGTCCGCCCTTCGCCCTGCTGCGCCGGCGGACGCCCGGCCGCGACCACGACACCGTCGAGGTGCTGATCGGGCAGGTCGGCGAGGTCGAACACCTCGCCGACCTGCCCGTCGGCGAGCCGCCCACCCTGGCCCTCGTTCCCTTCCGGCAGATCCGGGAGCGTGGCTTCGAGGTCCGTGACGACGGCACGCCACTGAGCGTGCTGGTCGCCGAGGAGGCGTACGAGGTCCCGCTCGCCGAGGCGCTGGCCACGTTGCCGAGCCATCGGGTGCGGGTCGACGGTGGCCGCTTCGACGTGCCCGACGAGGAGTACGCGGCCACCGTCCGGCGGGTCGTCGAGGACGAGATCGGCCGTGGCGAGGGGGCGAACTTCGTCATCCGGCGCACCTACGAGGGCCACATCGACGGATTCGGCCGGGCGGACGCGCTCGCGCTGTTCCGGCGGCTGCTGGAGGGCGAGCGGGGCGCCTACTGGACGTACGTGGTCCACACCGGGGAGCGGACCCTCGTCGGGGCGAGCCCGGAGGTGCACGTGCGGATGTCCGGCCGGACCGTCGTGATGAACCCGATCAGCGGCACGTACCGCTATCCGGCCGGGGGGCCGACGGTCGACTCCCTGCTCGCCTTCCTCGGCGACCGCAAGGAGACCGAAGAGCTGTCGATGGTGGTCGACGAGGAACTGAAGATGATGTGCACCGTCGGCGACATGGGCGGGGTCGTCGTCGGACCGCGGCTGAAGGAGATGTCCCACCTCGCGCACACCGAGTACGAGCTGCGCGGCCGGTCCTCGCTGGACGTGCGGGAGGTGCTGCGCGAGACGATGTTCGCGGCGACGGTCACCGGGTCCCCCGTGCAGAACGCCTGCCGCGTCATCGAGCGGTACGAGGCGGGTGGGCGCGGCTACTACGCGGGCGCGCTGGCCCTGCTGGGCCAGGACGCCTCGGGGGCGCAGACCCTCGACTCCCCCATTCTGATCCGCACCGCCGACATCGCGGCGGACGGCGCGGTGCGGGTGCCGGTGGGGGCGACGCTGGTCCGGCATTCGGATCCGGCGGGCGAGGTGGCGGAGACCCATGCGAAGGCGGCGGGGGTGCTGGCGGCGCTCGGGGTGCGGCCGGCCGCGCCGCGGCCGGCGTTCGAGGGGGCCCGGCCGGGGGACGACCCGCGGGTGCGGGCGGCCCTGGCGGCTCGCCGCCTGGACCTGGCGCCGTTCTGGCTCCGGATGCAGGAGCGGCCCGTGGCCCCGGCCGGGCACGCCCTGGTGGTGGACGGTGAGGACACCTTCACGGCGATGCTGGCCCATGTGTTGCGGGTGGCCGGCCTGGAGGTGACCGTACGCCGCTTCGACGATCCGGGGCTGCGGGCGGCGGCCCTGGCCTGGGAGGGCCCGGTGGTCCTGGGCCCCGGTCCGGGGAATCCGGCCGAGGCGTCGGACCCGAAGATGCGGATGCTGCGCGCGCTGGCGGCCGAGCTGCTGGCCGGGCACCGCCACGGCCTGGTCGGGGTCTGCCTGGGCCATGAGCTGCTGGCGGCCGAGCTGGGGCTCCCGCTGATCCGCAAGGCGGAACCGGCGCAGGGGGCGCAGACCCGGATCGATCTGTTCGGGGCCGAGGAGGTGGTCGGCTTCTACAACACGTACACCGCGCACTGCGACGACGCCCTGGCCGGGCGGCTGGCGGCCCAGGGGGTGGAGGTGGCCCGCGATCCGGCCACGGGCGAGGTGCACGCGCTGCGGTCCGCGGCGGGGGGCTTCGCCGGGGTGCAGTTCCATCCGGAGTCGGTGCTCACCCTGCGGGGTGCGGAGCTGCTGCGCGAGCTGCTCGCCGGGATCCGGGCGGTGTCCCCGGTCTGAGGGGCCGCACGCCGGGCGGGCCGGGCTCCGGGGGGCCCGGCGCCCCCTGGGCCGTCAGCCCGTCCGGCTCTCGATGCCCGGGGATCCGCCGGGCCGGAGGTGGCGTACCAGCTGCCAGGTGAGGATCGGTCCCAGCACGACCGAGGCGCACAGGAAGGCGGTGAGGTCGCCGGCGGCCAGCGCCACCGACGCCGCGGCGCCCACCACGTGATCGGCGAAGGTCAGCCAGGGGTCCACCCGGCGGCCCGGCTCGGCGCGCAGGGCGGGCCGCAGGGCGCGGAGGGCGTAGAGGAGCTGGACGGCGGCGAAGGCCGCGAGGATCCAGCGGAACACGGAAGGGACGTCCACGGGGCCGAATCTAAGCCCCGCCCCGGCCCGTCGGTGTGGCCGGATGCCGAAGTCCGGGTGAACTCCCGGTTCCGGGAGCCTGTTCGGGCGGGACGAGGGTGTTCTCGGAGCGGCGGCCGGCGAGGTGGTCGGCCACGTTGGCGACGGTGGTGGCGATGATCTGGCCGACCGCGTCCGTCGTGTAGTAGGCCTGGTGGGAGGTCACCACGACGTTCGGGAAGGTGACGAGGCGGGCCAGGGTGTCGTCCTCGACGGCCTCCAGGGATTTGTCCAGGAAGAAGACGCCGGCCTCCGCCTCGTACACGTCCAGGCCGACGCCCGTGAAGCGGCCCGCCCGGAGCTCGTCGACCAGCGCTTCGGTGTCGATCAGTCCGCCGCGGCTGGAGTTGATCAGGATCGCGTCGTCCCGCATCCGGCGCAGCGCCGCCGCGTCGAGGAGGCGGCGGGTGGACTCCAGCAGCGGTACGTGCAGGCTGATCAGGTCCGAGGAGGCGAGCAGCTCGTCCTTGTCCACGTAGGTCATGCCGAGTTCCAGGCAGGCCGGGTTCCGCACCACGTCCCAGCCGAGCAGGCGCATGCCGAAGCCGTGGGCGATCCGGGTGAACGCCTCGCCGATCTTGCCGGTGCCGAGCACGCCGACCGTGCGTCCGTGGAAGTCGCGTCCCATCAGTCCGTTCAGCCGGAAGTCGAAGTCCCGGGTGCGGATCGAGGCCCGGACGATCCGCCGGTTGACGGCCATGGCGAGGGCCCAGGCGAACTCGGCCACCGAGTGGGGCGAGTAGGCGGAGACGCGGCTGATCGTCATGCCGAGGCGTCGGGCCTCGTCCAGGTCGATGTTGTTGAAGCCGGTGGACCGCTGGGCGATCAGTTTCGTCCCGCCGGCCGCCAGGACCCGTAGCACCCGGCCGTTCAGGTCGGCGTTCACGCTGGAGGAGACGATCTCGTACCCGGCGGCGATCGGCGCGGTGTCCTCGTCGAGGAAGACGTCCAGGCAGCGGATCTCGTGCTGTCCCGCGAAGGCGTGCTCCAGGAGCGGCTTCTCGTCGGCGGTCACACCGAATGCCAGGATCTCCACGCTTGCTCCCGCACCTCGAACCATGGGCCGTTCGTCACCATACGGCCCATGGTGGCGGGTCGCCGCTCAGCCGAAGAAGACTCCCGCCTCCTGATAGAGCGCGGGATCGACCGTCTTCAGCTTCGACGTGGCCTCCGCGATCGGCACCCGGACGATGTCCGTCCCCTTGAGCGCGACCATCTTCCCGAAGTCCCTGTCGCGCACGGCCTCGATGGCGTGGAGCCCGAACCGGGTCGCGAGCCACCGGTCGAAGGCGCTCGGCGTGCCACCGCGCTGGATGTGCCCGAGCACCGTCGTACGGGCCTCCTTGCCGGTGCGCGTTTCGATCTCCTTGGCCAGCCACTCGCCCACGCCCGACAGCCGGACGTGGCCGAAGGAGTCCAGGGTGCCGTCCTTCAGGACCATCTCCCCGTCCTTGGGCATCGCGCCCTCCGCGACGACCACGATCGGCGCGTAGCTCGCGCGGAAGCGGGAGGTCACCCAGGCGCAGACCTCGTCCACGTCGAAGCGCTGCTCCGGGATGAGGATGACGTTGGCGCCGCCCGCGAGTCCCGAGTGCAGGGCGATCCAGCCGGCGTGCCGGCCCATGACCTCGACGACCAGCACCCGCATGTGGGACTCGGCCGTGGTGTGCAGGCGGTCGATGGCCTCGGTGGCGATACCGACGGCGGTGTCGAAGCCGAAGGTGTAGTCGGTGGCGGACAGGTCGTTGTCGATGGTCTTGGGTACGCCGACGCAGGGGATGCCGTACTCCTCGTACAGCCGGGCGGCGACCCCGAGGGTGTCCTCGCCGCCGATCGCGATGAGCGCGTCCACCTCGTACTTCGCGAGGTTCTCCTTGATGTCCCGCACGCCGTTCTCCGTCTTGAACGGATTGGTGCGCGAGGAGCCGAGGATGGTACCGCCGCGGGGCAGGATGCCGCGGACGGCGGGGATGTCGAGGGGGACGGTCCGCCCCTCGATCGCGCCCCGCCAGCCGTCCTTGAACCCGACGAACCCGCAGCCGTACTCCTGGTCGCCCTTGCGGACGACGGCCCTGATCACCGCGTTGAGCCCGGGGCAGTCGCCGCCGCCGGTCAGCACTCCGACCTTCATGGAATCTCCAATCGCCATGACGGTCACGCTAGTGGTGACCCAGGTCACAGCAAGGGGGTTGGAGAGGGCAATTCCGGTGGAATCGTGAGGCGTTGCGTACGCCCGTTCACTCGTACGAGGTCGTAAGTACGATCGACGGGCGGTGTGGGCGTCCCTCGTGGGGGTGTTACGCGTCGTCGAGTCCGCGTTCTATGGCGTACCGGACGAGTTCCACCCGGTTGTGCAACTGCAGCTTGCCCAGGGTGTTCTGGACGTGGTTCTGCACCGTGCGGTGGGAGATGACGAGCCGCTCGGCGATCTGCTTGTACGACAGCCCCTTGGCCACGAGCCGCAGCACCTCGGTCTCGCGGTCGGTCAGTTGCGGGGCCTTGGGCTCGTCGGAGGTGGCCGGGAGCGGGTCGGTGGCCAGCCGCCGGTACTCGCCGAGCACCAGCCCGGCCAGGCCCGGGGTGAAGACCGGGTCGCCGGCCGCGGTGCGGCGGACGGCGTCGATCAGCTCCTGGGCGCCGGCGGACTTCAGCAGGTAGCCGGTCGCGCCGGACTTCACCGCTTCCAGGACGTCCGCGTGCTCACCGCTGGCCGACAGGACCAGGACCCGCAGGGCCGGGTTGGCGCCGACCAGTTCCTTGCAGACCTGTACGCCCGGCATGCCGGGCAGGTTGAGGTCGAGGACCAGCACGTCGGGCGTGACGGCGTGGGCCCGGCGGACCGCCTCGGGGCCGTCGCCGGCGGTGGCGACGACCTCGAAGCCGGCGGCGGCCAGGTCGCGGGCGACCGCGTCCCGCCACATCGGGTGGTCGTCGACGACCATCACCCGGATCTGGTGCAGCTCGTTCGGCCGGTTCGGGTCGTTCACGTCGGTGCGCTCGCTCATCTCTTGTCCGTCCTCCCCCTGGGTACCTTCAGTTCCACTTCGGTGCCCTGCCCGGGAACGGACACCAGATCGGCGCTGCCGCCGAGATCACGCAACCTGCCGCGGATGGACAGGGCCACCCCCATCCGGCCCTCGCCCGCCGCCTGGTCGAGTCGGCCCGCCGGGATGCCGGGGCCGTCGTCGCGAACGGTCACGATCACCTCGTCGCCCCAGTCCTCGACGAGGATCCAGGCCCGCGCGCCGTCCCCGGCGTGCTTGCGCACGTTGTCCAGGGCGGCGCCGACCGCCGCGGCCAGTTCCTTCGCGGCGGGCACCGGCAGCGGCACCGGGGTGCCCGGCTCGGCGAAGCTCACGCGGGATCCGGCGTGCGGGGCGAGCAGCGTCCGTAGGTCCAACTCCCCGTCTTCGCCGCCCGGTTCGTCCACCTCGTACGTGTCCACCAGCGCGCCGCGCGACTCGTCGCTGGAGACCCGGGAGGGCCGCGCCAGGCCGCTGGAGACCAGCGTGCGCAGCGCCACCTCCTGCTCCCCCGCCATCCGACCGAGCTCCTCGGCCTCGCCGCCCAGCTCGCTGCCGCGCCGCTGGACCATGGCGAGGACCTGGAGGACCCCGTCGTGGATGTCGCGGGCGAGCCGCTCCCGTTCGCGGGTGGCGGCCTCGATCTCCAGGGCGCGGGCGAGGGTGTTCTCACTGGCCCGGGCGACCTCGACCACGTAGCCGATGGCCACGGAGGCGACCCAGACGAGCAGGACGTTGTGCAGGGTGTCCTCGGTGGGCCGGCCGGTGTGGATGGCGAGGTTGGCGGCCGCCACGATGGTGGAGGCGAAGCAGGCCCAGCGCCAGCCGCCCTTGATGGCGAAGGCGAGGACCGCGCCCGCCGTCCAGATGGTGGGGAGGGTGGAGCCGCCCGCGTGGATCCGCGCCTGGGTGTCGGCGACCGGGGTCAGCGCGATGCCCACGACCGCGACGGTGAGGTCGGCGACGAGGAAGCCCTTGGTGCAGCTGGCGGCGCTCGCCACCTTGTGGGAGGTGGCGAGGGTCCAGACGGCGAGGAACGCGAGGTAGCCGATCGCGACCCCCGGGCGGGGGAACTCCTTGTGCGCGGCCGCGAACAGCAGCGCCGCGTAGACCATGGTCAGCAGTCGGTACCCGGTCAGGGCACGCCAGAGCGGCTGCTCGACCGACATGCGTACGACGCGTTCGCGTTTCGCCATCTCCCCCACCCCTCGCGGGCGGTAACGCCCGCGCGCAGCTACTGCGACGCGCCGTCGGCCTTGTCGGCCTTGTCCGTCCTGGCTGCCTTCTCGGCCTTCTCCGCCTTCTCGGCCTTCTCGGCATCGGCGATCTGGCGCTTGGCCGCCGTCGCGTAGATGTCGACGTACTCCTGGCCGGAGAGCTTCATGATCTCGTACATGACCTCGTCGGTCACCGAGCGGAGGATGAAGCGGTCGCTGTCCATGCCGTGGTAGCGGCTGAAGTCCAGCGGCTTGCCGATCCGGATCCCCGGCCGCATCAGCTTGGGGACCACCTTGCCGGGCGGCTGGATCTTCTCCGTGTCGATCATCGCCACGGGGATCACGGGCGCGCCGGTGGCCAGGGCCACGCGGGCCAGACCGCCGGGCTTGCCGCGGTAGAGGCGTCCGTCGGGTGAACGCGTGCCCTCGGGGTAGATACCGAACAGCTCTCCGGCCTCGATGACCTTGATGCCGCTCTGGATCGCGGCTTCGCCGGCCCCGCGGGCGCCGGAGCGGTCCACCGGGAGCTGGCCGACGCCCTTGAAGAAGGCGGCCGTCAGCTTGCCCTTGACCCCTGGGGAGGTGAAGTACTCCGCCTTCGCGATGAAGGTGACCTTCCGGTCCAGCACCGCCGGCAGGAAGAAGGAGTCGGAGAAGGACAGGTGGTTGCTCGCGAGGATCGCCGGCCCCTCCGCGGGAATGTTCTCGAGGCCCTCCACCCACGGCCTGAATGCGAGCTTCAGTGAACCGCCGATGGAGAACTTCATTGCGCCGTAGATCAACTCGAAAGCCTTCCTGTGTCTGTCGAACAGACCATATCCCGTGCCTACACCGGCAGGGGCCCGACGACCCTGGCCGGTGCCACCCCGGTCGCGTACGGTGAAGTCACACAGAGCAACGCACCCACCCGACGTACATCGTGATCAAGGAGACCCTGGTGCCCGTCCTCCCTGGAGCCGAGCCGTTCCGCCACGAGGGCGGAGAGGTCGGCGTCCTCCTCTGCCACGGCTTCACCGGCTCCCCGCAGTCCCTGCGGCCCTGGGCCGAGTACCTCGCCGGGCGGGGCCTCACGGTGTCGCTCCCGCTGCTCCCCGGGCACGGGACGCGGTGGCAGGACATGCAGCTCACGGGCTGGCAGGACTGGTACGCCGAGGTGGACCGCGCCCTGCGGGAACTGCTGGACCGGTGCGAGCAGGTGTTCGTCTTCGGGCTGTCGATGGGCGGGGCCCTGTCCCTGCGGCTGGCGGCCAAGCACGGGGACGCGATCAGCGGCCTCGTGCTCGTCAACCCGGCCAACAAGGTGCACGACCCGCTGGCCGTGACCCTGCCGGTGACCAAGCACCTGATCCGGTCGACGCCGGGCATCGCCAGCGACATCGCGAAGCCGGGTTCGGAGGAGGTCGGCTACGACCGGGTGCCGACCCACGCCGCGCACTCGCTGAAGAAGTTCCTGCGGCTCGTGGACGCCGAGCTGCCGCAGGTGACGCAGCCGCTGCTGCTGCTGCACAGCCCGCAGGACCATGTCGTACCGCCCGTGGACTCCGCGCGGGTGCTGGCCCGGGTCTCCTCCACCGATGTCACCGAGACCCTGCTGGAACAGAGTTACCACGTGGCGACGTTGGACCATGACGCGGAGCGGATCTTCGCGGACAGCTATGCGTTCATCGGCCGACTGGCGGAGAGCGTGGGCAGGGAGGGGGCGGAGGCCGGTGGCTGAGCACGAGGAGCAGTCGGGCGGGGTTCCGCCGCTGGACGAGGAAGCGGCGTGGGCGGCGATCGTCGCCGGGTACGGGCAGGAGCCGCCGGACCCGCCGGGGGCCCGGCCGTTCAGACCGATCGAGAACCTCCTCCTGCCGGAGGAGGACGTCAAGCCGCTGCCGCCGGAGACCGGACCGGACGCGAAGGCGGACCCGAAGGCCGAGCCGAAGCCGGACCCGAAGCCGACTGCGGAGCCGGAGCCTCCGGCGACGCTGGGCAGCTCCGTGGTCTTCGCCCCGGGCGTGGGCATGGCGGGTCCCCGGGACCACTCGCCGGCGGAGCCGAAGGACGGCGACCTGACTTCGGCGGAGGAGGGCCACTTCGTCCCCCCGGAGCCGGAGCTCCCGCCGGCCGACACGACGGCGAAGTTCGCGTGGCTGGCGGTCGTCGGCGGCCCGGTGCTGCTGCTGCTCGCGGTGCTCCTGCAATGGGAGATGACCTGGTGGCTGACGACGCTGGGCATCGGCGGCTTCCTGGGCGGCTTCGCGACGCTGATCGCGCGCATGCAGCACGACGACGAGGACGACGACGACCCGGGCCGCGGCGCGGTCGTCTGACACCGAGGCTTCGCGGGGCTCCGCCCCGGACCCCCGCGCCTCGATCGCCGGCGGGGCTCTATTCGGCTGATGCCGTGGCCCTGGCTGCCCGGAGGGCAATTCCAGCCTCGCCGGCGTTCGAGGCGCGGGGGTCCGGGGGCGGCGCCCCCGGCAACCGGCCCGCACCCGGACCCCCTGAATCGCCGCGCTACGGCGCAGCCGCGAGGCGCAGGGCCGCGAGCACCGGCAGGTGGTCCGTCGCCGACCGCAGGTCTTCGGTGGAGAGGCCCGGCAGCCCCGCGGGGACACCGCAGGCCAGCACCTCCACCCCCTTCGTGGCGAAGACCGCGTCGATCCTGCGGTCCGGCGCCACCGCCGGGAAGGTCGGTCCGTCGCCCCAAGGGGCCACCGCCCGGCAGTCCTGGAGCTCGGTGGCCAGCCGCCCGTACGCCGGCCCGTCCGGCCCCTCGTTCAGGTCGCCCGCGGCGATCGCGTACGGCACGTCCATGCCGGCCAGCCGCTCCAGCAGCAGCTCCGCGTGGGCCCGGCGCTCCGCCGCCTGGAGCGACAGGTGCAGCGAGGCCAGACCCAGCCGTACGCCCCCGATCCGGACCACGGCCGTGGCGAAGCCCCTGCGGTGCAGGCCGGGGGTGCGCGGCAGCAGGACGTTCTCCGTGCGCTCCACGAAGACCCGTAGCGAGCACAGCAGCAGCGGCCCGGCCGCCGTCGCGCCTCCGCCCAGCACCACCAGGTCGCACTTGGCGGCCAGCCGGGCCGCGTGTTTGCGCCACCGGAAGAACCGGGGGGCCTCCTGGACGAGGACGAGGTCGGGCTCGCACGCCCGGATGACCCGCGCCAGCGCCTCCTCGTCGTCGCGCAGGGAGCGGATGTTGTAGCTGAGCACCCGGATCACGGCAGAACCGTCGGGCTCCGTACGGGACTTCGGCAGCTGGTCCATGCCCCGCAAGATACGCAGCCGCCCGCCGCTCCCCCAAGGGGCGCGACGGGCGGTACGTGGGGAAAGAAGGGGAAAGATCAGCCCTGGCGGGCCAGGTCGGCCGCGCCGACGAGTCCGGCCTTGCCGCCCAGCTGCGCGGCGAGGACCTGGGCGTGCGGGCGCCAGGCGCCGCCGACCAGCCAGCGCTTGAAGGACTTGCGGATCGGGTCGAGGACCAGATCGCCCTCGTCCGAGACGCCGCCGCCGACGATGAAGGCGGACGGGTCGAACAGCGAGGCCAGGTCGGCCAGTCCGGCGCCGGCCCAGCGGGCCAGTTCGCGGAAGGCGTCGATGGCCACCAGGTCACCCTGCCGGGCGGCCTCGCTGATGTGCTTGCCCTCGATGCCCTCGGCGGTGCCGTCGCCGAGCGCGAGCAGGATCGCCGCGTTCTCGGGGGTGGCGTTGGCGCGCTGCTTCGCGTACCGGACGAGCGCGCGCCCGGAGGCGTACTGCTCCCAGCAGCCCTGGCTGCCGCAGCCGCACAGCAGGCCGTCCGGGACGACCCGGATGTGGCCGAACTCGGCGGCGACACCGAAGCGTCCACGCCGCAGCTTGTTGCCGATGATGATGCCGCCGCCCAGGCCGGTGCCGAGCGTGATGCAGATGACGTCGTCGTGGCCCTGGCCGGCGCCGAAGCGGTACTCGCCCCAGGCCGCGCAGTTCGCGTCGTTCTCGACGACGACGGGCAGGCCGATGCGCTGCTCGACCTTGTCCTTCAGCGGCTCGTGCCGCCAGTTGATGTTGGGCGCGAAGAGTACGGTCGCACGCTTGTCGTCCACGTATCCGGCGGCGCCGATGCCGACGGCCTCGATGGTGTGGTTGCTGCTGACCTCGGAAACGGCGGCGCAGATGGCCTCCGTCACTCCGTCCGCGGTCGGCGGGGTGGGCACCTTGTACGTCTCAAGGATCGTGCCCTCTTCGTCGACCACGCCGGCCGCGATCTTGGTGCCGCCGATGTCGACGCCGATGGTGAGTCCCATTAGTCCCTCGGTTTCCGGTCAAGCCCCGCCACGGCCAACGGTACCCGAGGCTTCCGGGGGATCAGTCGAGATCGATCCGCTCGGAGGGGCCGTCGTCGGGGCCTTCGTCGCGCGGGTCGCGGTCGTGGGAGGCCTGCCGGGGAGCCGGGGTTTCGCCCCGCGTCCAGCGGCGCTCGTGGCCCTCGACGGCCGAGCGGTAGGCGGCGAGCAGTTCGGAGCCCGCGGCCGCGAGGTGGTCGAAGACTTCCGGGTTGCGCTCGATGACGGGCTTGGCGGCGGTCTTGGCCTGGTCGACGATCTGGCGCACCGCCCCTTGCGCGGCGACGCCGAACAGCGGGTTGTTCAGCCCGGACACCTTGTCGGCGACGGCTTCGAAGAGCTTGAAGAGCTCTTCGGCGGCGGTGCCGGTGCCGCCGGCCGTGGCCTGTTCCTGTCCGCGCCGGCGTTCCTGCTCGGCGGCGAGGTCCTCGGCACAGGCGCCGGCCCAGGCGTCGTCGTCGGTGGGACGGTCGGTGGCCTCGCTCATGGCGGACTCTCTTCTGCGGCTGCTTCTGGGCGTGCGGGACGTACTACCTTCGACGGTACCCGAACGGGGGTACGCGGTTCATCGCGTACGGGGCCACAGTCCGGGGTCGGGGGTGAAGCGGACGCGGAGCTCCCCCTGGGCGAGGGCGGCGCCGGAGACGGTGCAGCGGCGCAGCGCCCCGGGGAGCGGAACGATCCTGCGGTGGGGGCCGGCGGTGAGCAGCAGCTCGTCGCCGCGGCGGACCAGGTCGAGGTCGCTCTTGTGCGCGCCGGGCAGCGGTACCACCCAGACGAGCACGCCGTCCGTGTCGAGCCGGTCCTCGACGGCCCAGGCCCGGCGGGGCGCGGGCGCCTCGGGGACGAGCGCGTCGACGGCGGCGAGTCGCTCCAGGTCCTGCGGGCCGCGCGGGTCCCGGCCGAGGTGGGCCAGGGGCACCACGGGGAGCTCGGCGGCCCACTCGGCGGCGTACTTCTCCTGCTGGGCGGCGAGCCCGGCGAGCCAGGGATCGGCGGAGTCCTGGGGAGCCATGCGGTTGGCGACGACGGCGGAGACGGGCAGTTGCTGGAGGGCGAGTCCGAGCCGGCCGAGGCGCAGCGCGTCGGCGGCGGCCGGGCCGGGCTCGGCGACGAGCCGCAGTTCGGTGGTGTCGGCCTCGACGACGGCCTGGACGGCGGCCAGCTCCTCGTCCCAGCGGGCGGCGGTCTCGTAGAGCCACTGCGCGGGCATGGGTACGCCGGCCAGCTGGGCCAGTACGGGCCGCAGGGCGCGGGCGGCCTGCCGTTCGGCGGGCAGCAGCCGGGCGAGGTAGCGGCGTAGCTGGGCGGGGAGGGCGAGGGTGGCCACGGTCTGGTGGAGCGGTGGCATGTCGACGACGACGAGGTCGGTGTCGGGCGCGGTGGCGGCCCGTCGCAGGGCGCGGAGCAGGGCGAACTGCTCGGCGCCGGGGAGTTCGGTGATCTCCTCGGCG
The DNA here is from genome assembly GCF_043201215.1 of Streptomyces sp. NPDC048331. Taxonomy (NCBI): domain Bacteria; kingdom Bacillati; phylum Actinomycetota; class Actinomycetes; order Kitasatosporales; family Streptomycetaceae; genus Streptomyces; species Streptomyces sp. NPDC048331. The sequence continues at coordinate 59,659 of NZ_JBICYT010000034.1, forward strand.
CCCAGCGGTCGGGCTCCGACCATGCCGAGGAGGGCGGATCCGCGCTGCTGGAGGGCGACGAGTTCTTCGCGGAACTCCTCGCCGGAGTCCACCCGGGCCACCCGCAGCCCGGGGGCGGCCGGGTCGCCGACCAGGGCGGTGAGCGGGTCGCCGATGTCGCCGGAGAGCAGCAGTACCCGCTGTCCGTGGCGGGCCGCCGCGAGGGCGGTGGCCGCCGCCACGGTGGTCCGCCCGGCTCCGCCGGGGCCGGTGATCAGCAAGGTGTGCATGTGCGGGTGCTCCGGGTCGGTGGTGGTCCGTGGGCCGCGCGCCCGCGGGCGGTGTGGGCCCGGAAGGGCGCGCGGCGCGTTCCTCGGCCCGTCCGGTGCGCGGGAAGCGGAAGGCGGAAGCGGGGTCAGACGGTTTCGACGCGCTTCTTCAGGCCCGCGAGCGCCCGGTCGATGATGACCTTCTCGGCCTTGCGCTTGATCATGCCGAGCATGGGGATCTTGACGTCGACGGTCAGCTGGTAGGTGACCTCGGTGCGCTTGCCGCCGTCGACCGGGGTCAGCCGGTAGGAGCCGTCCAGCTGGCGCAGCATCTGGGACTTGTCCAGGGTCCAGCTGACCTCGTCGGTGCCCTTCCAGGTGTAGGCGAGGGTGTGGTCGTCCTTGATCGCGCCGGCGTCGAGCAGCAGACGGACCTTCTGGGCGCGCCCTTCGGCGTCGGTGGCCAGCACCTCGGCCTCCTTCACCTCGCCGGTCCACTCGGGGTAACGGGCGAAGTCGGCGATCACGGCCATCACGTCGGTGGGCGCAGCCTCGATCGTGATGCTTGAGCTGGTGTGTTCCGCCATCGCGGTCGCTCCTCCGGGCTGGGGGTACCTCCCAGCGGCAGCTGGGGTGGTTCGAGGATGTGTGCGGCCTGGGGCCGCCGCGTGAAGGCTACCGCGCGTGCGGACGTCGCCACTCCAGTGCCTCCCGCCTGGCTGCCGCACCCCGCGGGAGGGCGCCGGGCAGCGGGTCGATCTTCACCATTCCAGGACCCAGGGCCGGCCGGTGGACGCGAAGTGGCCCACGTTCACGCACTCGGTGTTCCCGATGCGCATCCGCCGGGCGAGCGGCTGGTGGACGTGTCCGAAGAGGGCGTAGCGGGGGCGGGTGCGGCGGATCGCGGCGAGCAGGGCCTCGCTGCCGCGTTCGAACCGGCGGGCGACCGTGTCGTAGCAGAGCTCGGGCACCTCCGGCGGGATGTGCGAGCAGAGCACGTCCACCTCGCCGAGGGCTTCGACCTTGGCGGCGTACTCCTCCTCGTCCACCTCGTAGGGGGTGCGCATCGGGGAGGGCAGTCCGCCGCCGACGAAGCCGAAGACGCGGCCGCCGATCTCGACGCGCTGGCCGTCGAGCACGGTGATGCCGTCGCGGTCGGCGTACTCGGGCCACAGGCCGGGGACGTCGACGTTGCCGTAGGTGGCGTACGTGGGGGTGGGGAAGGCGGCGAACATCTGTGCGTACTGGCGTCGGACGGCGCCCTCGATGAGGGTGTCGCGGTCCAGGCCGGCCCAGAGCCGCCGGCCGAAGGCGTGGGCCTCCTCGAAGCGGCGCGCGGTGCGCAGCTCGACGATGCGGTCGGCGTTCTCGACTCCGAACAGGTCGGGGAAGATCCCGCGCGAGTGGTCGGCGTAGTCGAGGAAGAGCACGAGGTCACCGAGGCAGATGAGGGCGTCGGCCCCGTCGCCCGCGCGGGCGAGGTCCTCGGTGTTGCCGTGCACGTCGCTCACGACGTGGATCCGGGTGCGGCCCGGCCCGGAGCCCGGCCCGGAGCCCGCCGCTCGTCCCGGCCCCGGGCCTGGTCCGCGGCTTGATCCGCTCGTGCCGTCCTGCTGTCCCCGCATGCTGCCAGCCATGCGGCCAACCCTAGGGCTGCCTGGTGGTGGCGGGTAGAGGGGGCGGGAAGGGTGGCCCTACCTGCGGTTACTTCCGAGTCACGGAGGGGGTCGACTACTGTCTGCACGTAAGTGGTGAGGCAGGGTAAGTGCAGAATGTGACGCACGGAACATCTGGCCGGTTCCCCCTATCGGGAACCCACTACCGGTGGGTAACGTCCGGTCGGTCCACATGGTGGCGATGGCGCCCAGAGGAGCAGCAGTCTTGCGCGAGTTCAGCCTTCCGGCCCTGTACGAGGTCCCGTCGGACGGGAACCTGACGGATCTCATCCGCCGCAACGCCGCTCAGCATCCAGACACCGCCGTCATGAGCCGCAAGGTCGACGGCCGGTGGCAGGACGTGACCGCGACGGAATTCCTCGCCGAGGTCCGCGCCGCGGCCAAGGGCCTCATGGCGGCCGGCATCCGGCCCGGCGACCGGGTCGCCCTCATCTCCCGCACCCGCTACGAGTGGGTGCTGTTCGACTTCGCGATCTGGAGCGCGGGCGGCGTCACCGTCCCCGTGTACGAGACCAGCTCCGCCGAGCAGGTCCAGTGGATCCTCGGCGACTCCGGCGCCGTCGCCGTCATCGTGGAGAGCCCGGCGCACAGCGCGGCCGTGGCCTCCCTGCGCGACCGACTGCCGGAGCTGCGCGAGGTCTGGGAGATCGAGCAGGGCGCCCTGGAGACGCTGAAGACCGCCGGCGCGGAGATCTCCGACGCCGAGGTCGAGGAGCGCAGCAGCCTGGCCAACGCCGACGACCCGGCCACCATCGTCTACACCTCGGGCACCACCGGCCGCCCCAAGGGCTGCGTGCTGAGCCACCGCAACTTCTTCGCGGAGTGCGGCAACGCGGTGGAGCGCCTGAGCCCGCTGTTCAAGACCGGCGAGTGCTCGGTGCTGCTGTTCCTGCCGGCCGCGCACGTCTTCGGACGCCTCGTGGAGGTGGCGGCCGTACTGGCGCCGATCCGCCTGGGCTGCGTACCGGACATCAAGAACCTCACCGACGAGCTGCAGTCCTTCCGCCCGACGCTGATCCTCGGCGTCCCCCGGGTCTTCGAGAAGGTCTACAACTCGGCGCGCGCCAAGGCACAGGCCGAGGGCAAGGGGAAGATCTTCGACGCGGCGGCCGACACGGCCATCGCCTACAGCCGCGCGCTGGACACCCCGCGCGGGCCTTCGTTCGGGCTCAAGCTCAAGCACAAGGTCTTCTCGAAGCTGGTCTACAGCAAGCTGCACGCGGTGCTCGGCGGCCGCGGCGAGTACGCGATCTCCGGCGGCGCTCCGCTGGGCGAGCGGCTCGGCCACTTCTTCCGCGGCATCGGCTTCACGGTCCTGGAGGGCTACGGCCTGACGGAGTCCTGTGCGGCGACCACCTTCAACCCGTGGGACAAGCAGAAGATCGGTACGGTCGGCCAGCCCATGCCGGGCTCCGTGGTACGCATCGCGGACGACGGCGAGGTGCTGCTGCACGGCGAGCAGATCTTCACGGGCTACTGGAAGAACGAGACGGCGACCGCCGAGGCACTGACCGACGGCTGGTTCCACACCGGCGACGTCGGCACCCTCGACGAGGACGGCTACCTCACGATCACCGGCCGCAAGAAGGAGCTCATCGTCACGGCGGGCGGCAAGAACGTGGCCCCCGCGGTGATCGAGGACCGGATCCGGGCGCACGCCCTGGTCGCGGAGTGCATGGTGGTCGGCGACGCGCGGCCCTTCGTGGCGGCGCTGGTCACCATCGACGAGGAGTTCCTCGGCCGGTGGGCCGCGGAGAACGGCAAGCCGGCCGGGGTGACGGCGGCGGAGCTGCGCGAGGACGCGGACCTCGTCGCCGCCGTCCAGAAGGCCGTGGATGACGGCAACGCGGCGGTGTCCAAGGCGGAATCGGTGCGGAAATTCCGCATTCTGCCCTCCCAGTTCACGGAGGAGTCGGGTCACATCACGCCGTCGCTGAAGCTGAAGCGCAATGTGGTGGCGAAGGACTTCGCGGACGAGATCGAGGCGCTGTACCGCGGCTAGTCCGCGGCGCTAGCGGGGGTCCTCGGCGAGGATCCGGGCCATGTTCCGCTCCGCGAGGGCGGTGATGGTCACGAACGGGTTCACGCCGAGCGATCCGGGGATCAGGGAGCTGTCGACCACGTACAGCCCCTGGTAGCCCTTGGCCCGCCCGTACACGTCGGTGGCGTCCCCGAGGACGCAGCCGCCGAGCGGGTGGTAGGTGAAATTGTCGGCGAACGCCTTGTTGTCGCCGAAGAGGTCGTACCGGTAGATCGTGAAGTTCCGCCGGTTGATGCGGTCGAAGAGGTTCTTCGCCGCGTTGACCGAGGGCGTGTTCTGGTCCCGCCGCCAGTTGAGCCGGGCCGAGTCGGCGGCGGCGTCGTACGTGAAGTGCCCGCGCTCCCGATTCTTGGTGATGGCCAGGTACATCGAGATCCAGTGCTCGATGCCCATGGGGAGCGGGGCGATCTCGGCGAAGACCGGGTTCGAGGCGTTGTCCCAGTCGTCGATGCCCATCGCGGGCATGGTGGCCTGGTTGCAGCCGACCGTGTCCCACAGGTGGTTGGCGCGGGCGGTCATGACGTTGCCGTTGGGCCCCCAGCCGAGCCCGACCTTGTCGCTGAGCGCGGGCAGCGTCCCGGTCTCGCGGGCCCGCAGCAGGATCTCGGTGGTTCCCAGGCTCCCGGCCCCGAGGAAGAGCTGTTTGCAGCCGAGTTCACGGACCTGGGTGACCCGTCCGGTGACATCGCTGGTCCGGACCGTCAGGACGTATCCCCCGGCCGGGTCGGGCCGTACGCCGACCACGCGCTGCATGGTCTCGATGGTGACGTTGCCGGTGCCGATGGCCGCGGCGAGGTAGGTCTTGTCGACGCTCTTCTTGCCGTGGTTGTTGCCGTAGATGACCTCGCCGGCCAGAGCCGAGCGGGTCGCGGTACCGGCCGCCTCGCGCTGCATGTACGCGAAGTCGTAGACGTTGGGGACGAAGACGGTCTTCAGGCCGGTGTTCTGGGCGTGCTTGCGGGAGATCCGGGCGAAGCGGTACCACTCGGTGGATTCGAACCAGGCCGGGTCGATGTCGTTCACCCCGAGCATGGCGCGGGCGCGGGGGTAGTAGGTGCCGTACATCTCGTCGGCGTCGACCTGCGGCAGCACCTCGGTGAAGTACGAGCGCCGGGGCGTGGGGGCCATCCCGCCGTTGACGAGCGATCCGCCGCCGACCCCCCGGCCGACGTACACGGACATGTCGCCGTAGTTCACGCGGTCGAGGACTCCGGGATAGGGGCTGATGTCGCGGTTGACCACGTCCAGCCAGAGGAACTGGGCGAGCGGGGCCTCGGTACGGTTGCGGAACCACATGGAGCGTTGGTCGGGGGCGGACGTGGACGGGAAGATCTTGCCGTCGGCCCCGGGGGTGTCCCAGAGCCGGCCCATCTCCAGCACGACGGTCCGTACGCCCGCCTGCCCGAGCCGTAGGGCGGCGACGGCGGATCCGTAGCCGGAGCCGACGACGATGGCGGGGGCGTACGGGGCGGCGGCGGGCTCCACGCCCGCGGCGGAGGCCGCCCCGATCCGGGTGAAACCGAGTGCGGCGGCGGTCGAGAGGGCGCCGAGTCCCAAGAGTTGACGGCGCGTCAGGTTGGATGTCATGGCCGCATCATGGGCGGAATCCAGCCTTCCGGCCAGACGCCGTCTTGACAGGCATCCGAGAGACAGTCAGACGTGGCTGCGCAGCCGCGCACCGGCGGCTCCGCTGTCGGGGGTCCGGGGGCAGGGCCGCCGGTGGCGGCGCCGCGCCCGCAACGGCTACAGCAGCTCGCGCAGCCGTTCCGCCAGGAGGTCCCAGCGCCACTTCTCCTCGACCCACGCCCGGCCGGCGGCGCCCATCCGCGCCCGCAGCTCGGGATCCTTCAGCAGGGTGACGATCCGGTCCGCCGCGTCCTCGGGAGACCCGCCCCGTACGACCCAGCCCGTCTCGCCGTCCAGCACCGCGTCCGGCGCCCCGCCCGAGTCGCCCGCGATCACCGGCAGGCCCGTGGCCGAGGCCTCCAGGTAGACGATGCCGAGCCCCTCCACGTCCAGCCCGCCGCGCCGGGTCCGGCACGGCATGGCGAAGACGTCACCCGCGCCGTAGTGGGCCGCGAGTTCCGACCACGGCACGGCTCCGGTGAACATCACGGAGTCCGCGACCCCGGTGGAGACGGCCAGCTCCCGCAGGTCCGCCTCGTACGGTCCGCCGCCCACGATCAGCAGCACCGCGTCCGGCACCGCCGCCAGGATCCGCGGCATCGACTCGATCAGGGTGTCCTGCCCCTTGCGCGGCACCAGCCGGGAGACGCAGACGACCACCGGGCGGTCCGTCAGCCCGAGCCGGGCCCGGACCTCGGCCCCGCCCGATCCCGGGTGGAAGGTCTTCTCGTCCACCCCCGGCGGAAGTTGCACCATCCGCGCCGCCGCCCGGTCCGTCACCGCAGAGGCGATCCGCGAGCGCGTGTACTCCCCCAGGTAGGTCAGCGTGTCGGTGCCCTCGCCGATCCGGCGCAGCAGCTGCCGCGCCGCCGGCAGCTGGGCCCAGCCCGCCTCGTGCCCGTGGGTGGTCGCCACGATCCGCCGCGCACCCGCCCGCCGCAGCGCGGGGCCCATCAGCCCCAGCGGGGCCGCCGCCCCGAACCACACGGACTCGCAGCCGTGTTCGCGGAGCAGGCCGACCGCCCGCCGCGTCACGCGCGGGGTCGGCAGCAGCATCGTCGTACGGTCACGGATCACCTGGAACGGCTGCTCCGCGTCGAAGGCCGCGGTGGCCTCGCGGCCCTCCGCGCTGTGCTTCCAGGTGGAGGCGTAGACGACGATCCGGTCGGGATCCAGCCTCAGCGCCATGTTGTGCAGGAAGGCCTGGATGCCGCCGGGGCGCGGCGGGAAGTCGTTGGTCACGATCAGCGTCTTGTGCATCGCTGCCAACGTACCGGACGCCCTCAGCGGAACTCCGCCCGCAGGGCCTCCTGCCAGTCCTTCGTCAACGCGTCCGGGTCCACCCCGAGGGCCCCGCGCACCGCCACCGGCCACGGCTCGCGCCCGGCCCTCCCGTACAGGTCCACGAGCGCCGCCTCGCCCCATCTTTCCGCGATCAGCCGGCAGGCCAGCCAGGCGCCCTCGTACGCCCGGGCCAGCGCCTCCGGGTCGCCGCCGAAGGCGAAGTCCTCCGACCGGGGCAGCGCGCCCGGCACCTCGCCCCGCCGTACGGCCCGGGCCAGCGCCGGGGCGGCCTGCTCCGGGGCGGCCCCGGTGTCGCGGTAGGCCGCCCAGTCCGCGAAGCCCTCGGAGAGCCACGACGGGGTGGTGGCGGTGGTCGCCGCCCGGGTGGCCACATGAGTGACCTCGTGGGCCAGGATGACCCCGCGACCGGCCCGGCTGAGCTCCGCCCACCCCTGCGGGTTCACGACGACCCGGTCGGCGGGGGCCGGGGCCGCGCCCACCCGGCCCGTGGTGACGGCCCCCATGCCCCGGTACTCGGCGGCCGGGCGGCCCAGCAGCTCCGCCATCCGGTCCAGGGATCCGGGGACCAGCACCACGGCCCGGCCCGCCCAGGACCCCGGCCAGGCGGCACTCGCCGCGGGCACCGCCCGGTCGGCCTCCGCCGCGACCGCGGACAGCGTTCCCGCCTCCTGCCCGACGCCCAGCACCAGCGAGCGTTCCCCGCGGACCACCGCCACCGGGCCCTGGTCCCACAGCTGCGGCAGGGCGCCCGGCGCGGCCCGGTCGCCGGTGACGTGCCACCGGCCGTTCTCCCGGGCGACGCGCACCTCGCGGGCCGACACGGTCGCGGCCGCGTCGTAGCCGCCGAGCCGGTAGCGCAGGTCCGCCCGGACGGTGGCCTGCCCTCCGTCCCGCCGGACCGCGGAGACCTCGTACGCCCAGCCCTCGAGCGGGATCCCGGCGAGCCGCTCGGGGGGTGTCCGGGCCCAGTCGGCGACGGCCTCCCTGATGTCCCGCTCGGCGGCGTCCCGCGGGGCGGGCGCGCCGCACCCGGCGAGCAGCGCGCTCAGCAGGAGCGGCAGCACGCGTACGAGGGACCGGCGGACGGGGGGCATCCGACGATCGTACGCACGGGTGCGTCAGGGGCGGGTCACGGAGGAGACGGGCATCATCCCGACGGGGTCGTAGCGGACCCGGGCCCCGGGGTAGGGGGCGTGCACCACCTGGCCGTTGCCGACGTACATGCCGACGTGGCTGGCGTCCGAGCGGTACGTCACCAGGTCGCCGGGGCGGGCCTGCGACAGCGGCACCTGCCGGCCGGCGTGCCGCTGGGCCTGGGAGGTGCGCGGCAGGGAGACCCCGGCCTGCCGGTACGACCAGACCATCAGCCCGGAGCAGTCGAAGCCGGAGGGGCCGGTGGAGCCCCATACGTACGGCCGGCCGACTGCGGCCCGGGCCGCCATCACGGCGGTCTCGGCGCGTCCCGAGGAGGGGCCGAGGGAGGAGAAGTCGGGCAGCCCCTCGGGGCGGCCCCCGGAGCGCGAGGAGCGTTCGTAGTCGGCCCGCTCCCCGGAGGGCATGGCGTTGAGCAGCCGGCGGGCGGCCGCGAGCTTCGCGGTGACGGAGCGCTTGTGCCGGGCCACGTCGGAGCGCAGGGCGTCGAGTTCGGCGAGTTTGCGGGAGGCCTCCTGGCGCTCCTGGCCGAGTTCGCGCTGTTCCTCGCGGAGTTCGTCGAGCTGCCGGGCCTGGCGGCCGGTCAGCCGGTCGAGGGCGGCGGCCCGTTCCAGGTACGCGTCGGGGTCCTCGGCCAGCATCAGACCGACGGCGGGGTCGATGCCGCCGCCGCGGTACTGGGCCCCGGCGTAGGTGCCGAGGACGCCTCGCATGGTGTTGATGCGCTCCTGGCCGCGGGCCACCGCGTCCTGGGCCCGATTGACCTCGACGCGGAGCCGGTCGGCCTTCTCGCCCGCCTCGTTGAAGCGTTCGGTGGCCTGCTCCGCCTCCTCGAAGAGGCGGTCGACCTGGGCACTGATGCCGGTTCTCGCCCCGCCGCCGGGTTCGTGCGGGAGGCCGGGGGCCGCGCTCGCGGGTACGCCCGTCATGGCGACCGCGGCCGTGGCCGCGGCGGCGGTGAGGACGGTGACCGTCGTGTTCCGGTCGAGGCTGCCGAGCCCGGCCCGGCGATGGGACGCCACGTGAAACCGCTCCCTTCCGCTGCGCGGGGCCCGGGTCCGCCCCCCGTGGACGGCCGTGTGCCGGGTTCCGCGCTGGCAGACAGTAGCGGCGTGACCACACACCGGCCAACGACCGTCGGCGGGCGGACATGCCGACGCCCCGCAGGAGACGCAGGTCACCGGCGGGGCGTGTGGTCAGACTCGGGCCCGGGAATTCGCCCGGATGGGCGGTGTCGGGCGCGTCCCGTACCCGGGGGCGGATCAGCCGACCCGGACGCCGAACTGGAACGGCATGTTGTCCATGGACTCGTACTTGATGCCGCTGCGCGGGTTCGAGGCGTGCAGCGTCATGTTGTTGCCGGCGTAGAGGCCGACGTGGTGCAGGTCGCCGTAGAAGAAGACGAGGTCACCGGGCTGGAGCTGGCTGCGGCCGATGCGGGTGCCGTCGTTCACCTGGGTGAAGGTGGTGCGGCTGATGCTGACGTTGGCCTGCTTGTAGGCCCACTGGGTCAGCCCGGAGCAGTCGTAGACGTTGGGGCCGGTGCCGCCGGACTGGTAGGTGAAGCCCAGCTTCGTCTTGGCGGCTTCCAGGGCGATCGCGGCGCGGCCGGAGCCCTTGACGTTGCCGAGGTCCACGCGCTGGCTGTCGGCGCGGCTGGCGCGCGTGTCCTCCTCCTTGATGGCAGCGCGCTCCTGCGCGGTCAAGGTGTTGAGGAGGGCCTGGGCCGCGGCGAGCTTCTCGGTGGAGACCTTCTTCTTCTCGCCGAGCTCCTTGCGGGTGGCGTCGAGGTCGGCGAGCTTGCCGGCGGCCTCCTGGCGCTGCTGCGCGAGGGTGCGCTGCTTGTCCTGGATCCGCTGAACTCCCTCGACCTGCTTGGCGCTCAGGTGCTCCAGGGAGGAGGCCTTGTCGAGGTAGCTGTCGGGGTCCTCGGAGAGGAGGAGGGCGAGGGAGGGGTCGATGCCGCCGCTGCGGTACTGGGCGCTGGCCATCGAACCGAGCGTGCTGCGCAGGTCGTTGAGCTCGCCCTGGCCGCGGGCGACCTGGTCCTGGAGCTGGCCGATCTCCTTCTCCAGCTTGTCCTGGCGCTCCTTGGCCCCGTTGAACTTCTCGGTGGCCTGCTCCGCCTCTTCGTAGAGCGCGTCGACCTGGCTCTTGACCTCGTCCTTGCTCGGCTTCGCGGGCGCGGCGGAGGCGCTCTGCGCGGTGAGGGCGACGGCCGCGGCCGCGACCGAGGTGAGCACGGTCACACGAGCGCGGTTCGGCTGCTTGGGTCGACGGTGGGACGCCACGAAGGCGATCTCCTTCTTCCTGGGAGCCGCCGAAGAACGCAACTCGGCAGCACCTTCGCCGCCACCCCGAATGAGTGATCTACCGCACGAAGGTTTGACCAGACCCTAGTGACCCATCTGTGATCAGTTCAAATCCTGTCGGGAAAAAATTCGGTCCCCCACCAGGTTCTTTACCTACAGCGCACGCTCCGTGCAGGGCACTTGACGGTGCGTCCCCCGCGAGTCCCATCAATTCGGGCATCAAGGCGAGGAGTTACGAAACGCGCGAAAGCCGCTTCAGCAACAAAGCGGACGTCACGGGCCGCGCGCCGGCCTTGGCCACCCCGTCGGCGACCTCCCGGTCCGTGGAGACCACGACCACCGGCCGGCCGGGCGGCTCCGCGCGCACCAACTGGCGGATCAGCTCGTCCGCCGTCACCCCGGCCTTGGAGAACAGCACCCGCACCCCGCGCGGCGGCGCGAGCAGCACCGGGGCCGCCAGTTCCGCCCCGTCGAAGACACAGGTCATCTCCGCGCCCGTCTGGGCGGCCAGCATCGACAGCCCGCCCAGCAGCCGCAGCCGCTGCTTCTCCAACGGCATCGTCGGATAGCCGGTCTTGGTCACGTTGTACCCGTCGACCACCAGATGGGCCTGAGGCAGCGCCAACAACTGGTCCAGCAGAGCCGGATCGGTCTCCGACAGGGCACGGGCCGCGATGTCCTTCGGCGTCATCCGACCCGGCTCCACCGCGTCCACGGTGTCGGCCGGGCGCGTGTTCACGGGCGGCAGCGCCAGCTCGCGGCGCAGCCCCTGCGCCGCGTCCAGCACGGTGTCCAGCAGCAGCCGCAGCCGCATGTCCTCGATGCTGCGCCCCTCACGGGTGGCCCGGCGCGAGGTCTCCAGCGCCGTCTCCACCTCCGCGAGACGGGACTTGAGCCGCCGGGACTCGCTCTCGGCGGCCGCCACCCGGGCGGCCGCGTCACCGCGGATCCCGTCGATCTCCGCATTCACCTTGCGCAGGGCCGCGTCACCCCGCTTGACGTCGCTGAGGGCGCTGCGCAGCTTGCGCTGAAGCGATTCCGCTTCCTTGCGGGCCGCGTCCAGCTCGACCCGGACCTGCTCGCCGCCGGTGCGCTGCAGTTCCCGTACGTGGGCCAGCTCCTCGCGCAGCCGCTCCAGCTCGCGGCGGGTCTCCTCGCCGACCCGCTCGGCGTCGGCGCGCTGCGCCTCCTCGCCCGCGGCGGCGACCAGCTTGACCCAACCGGCCGGCCGCAGCACGAACGCGGCGGCCGCCACGTCCAGCGGATCCGCGGCGGCCGGGGGCGCGCCGGCCTCCAGCGCGGCGGCCAGATCGGCCTGCGCCTCGCGGAGCTTCTCGGCGACCCGGCTGCGGAACACGGCGTCGGTCTCGACCGCCGCGGCCATGGCGTTGCCCGCGAACTTGGCGCGCCGGGTCGGGGTGAAACGGGCGTACTGGCGCAGCTGCGCCGGGAGGTCCGCGACCGTCAGTCCGCCGAAGGCGTCCGAGACGAGCGCGACGACCCGGCGCCGCACGCCTTCCGGCAGCGGGTGGTCGAGCGCCTCGGCGGCGTCGCCGGCCGCGTCGGCCGGCTCAGCGCCGCTTGCTGGCTCCACAATCCGTCACCCCTACCGTGATCTTCCTGTGGGTGCGTCTCCGTCAGGAGTCCGCGCCCGGCCTGTCCACGAGTTCGATCTGGTCCACCGCGTTGCACCAGCGGCAGCGGACCGACTCGATGGTCTCATTGACCACCTCGCGTTCCTCGACCTTGGGCTCCCCGGCGAGGTCCAGGTGGACGTACTCCACGACCTTCGACGAACGCGTCACGTCGAAGCGCGTGAGGTTGCCGCACAGGGTGCAGCGCCACCGGGTGGTGTCGGTCGGCAGGGGAACCGTCATCAGGCCGCTCTCTCCTTCGTAGCTGATTCAATTAAAGCCGCCCGCGCCGCCGTATGCGTCGTCCTGCGGACCGCAGCTCGTAACCCTACGGCCTGCCACCGCTTCAGGTGGGTCCCCTTACGTCATGCTCTGTCACATGATCGTAAAGTGGCGGGCCGTTCGCGAGGCCGCCCGCGGACCGGTGGTCACCCACGCGCTGATCGCGGGCTGCGCCGTGGTGTTCGTACTCGGCCCGGCCTCGGGGCTCAACCCGGCCTACGGGACGGGGGATGAGCTGCTGTCCGCCGGGACGGCCTACTTCCGGCGCTGGGGTGTGGTTCCGGACGAACTGTTCACGGGCACCCCGCGGGCCTGGCTGACTCCGCTGACGGCCTTGTTCGTCCACGGCAGCTGGCTGCACCTGCTCGGGAACATGCTGTTCCTCCACGTCTTCGGTGCGATGGCGGAGGAGCGGATGGGCCGCCCGGCGTTCCTCGGCTTCTACCTCTGTACGGGCTACCTGGCGATGGCGGCGTACGCGGCGGCCAACGCGGGCTCCCCACAAACCCTGGTCGGAGCCTCCGGAGCCATCTCGGCGGTGCTCGGCGCGTTCCTCTTCCTGCTCCCGCGGGCGAGGGTGACGAGCCTGTTCCCGTTCCTCTTCTTCCTGCCGCTGCGGTTCCCGGCGTGGATCGTGCTGCTGTTCTGGTTCGCCCTCCAATGGGTGGCGGCGCAGCGGGCCGGCAGCGGGCCGGGGGTCGCCTATCTGGCCCATCTGGTGGGCTTCTCGCTCGGCTTCCTCTACGCGTGGGCCCGATATCGGGGTACGACTAGAGTGAGGCGACCAGCGACGGCCACCGAGGGAGACAGCCAGCCGTGATCACCGCGATCGTGCTCATCAAGACCAGCGTGGACCGGATCCCCGAGATCGCCGAGTCCATCGCCGCCCTCGAGAACGTCAGCGAGGTCTACTCCGTCACGGGGACGTACGACCTGATCGCGCTGGTCCGCGTGGCCCGCCACGAGAACCTGGCGGACATCATCCCCGGCCGCATCAGCAAGATCCCGGGCGTCGAGGCGACGGACACGCACGTGGCCTTCCGCACGTACTCCCAGCACGACCTGGAAGCGGCGTTCGCGATCGGCCTGGACGCGTAGCGCCGGCTTCGGCCGCCGTCTGCCGGGCCCCTGCGGGGTGCTCGACGGTACGGTGCGGGCCGTCTGCCGGGCTCTGCCCGGACCCGCGCCTCAAACGCCGGCGGGGCCGGTTCCCCCGCGGGGTGCTCGGCGGTGCGGGCCGTCTGCCGGGCTCTGCCCGGACCCGCGCCTCAAACGCCGGCGGGGCTTGATGGGCGGGCCCGTGCCTCGGTGGGTGTCGGGGTGGGGGGCCGGGGTGGGGTGTCTCCTCGGCTCG
>NZ_JBICYT010000035.1:0-72639 GCF_043201215.1 Streptomyces sp. NPDC048331
TACGTCGACACCCTCGTCCCCGACCACCTCAAGCACGTCTTCGCACGCATCGAGGCCGAGCACGAACTCACCGTCCGCGAGGTCCTGCGCATCACCGGAGGCAACGAACTGCTCTCCGAACAAGGATTGTTGAAGCAGACCTTCGCGGTCCGTGATGCCTACCTGGACCCGATCTCCTACCTCCAGGTGGCCCTCCTGAAGCGGCAACGGGACGCGGTCGCCGGCGGGGCGGAGCCCGACCGCCTGCTGTCCCGGGCCCTGCTCCTCACCGTCAACGGAATCGCTGCCGGGCTGCGCAACACCGGCTGACCCGTCCGCACCGCCACGCCCGAAGCCACCGGCACGCCCCGCACCCCGTCGCCTCCGAGGAGTTCGCCATGACAGACGTCCACCGCATCCCCGGCCCTTCGCGCCGGAGAGTGCTGCGCACCGCACTGGCCACCGCGGCGGCGGTGTCCGCCCCCTTGGCCGGCGTCACGTCCGGCGTCGCACACGCCGCGGACCCGCACGAAGAGCGGGACGTGGTCCACGGCGCACCGCACATCGGCGCACTGAACGACCAGTCGGCCGTGCGCACGCTCACCCTGGGCGACACCCGGCTCACCTACGTCGTCGACGCTGCCATGGAGCTGGACCCCGCCGGATTCCTGCCCGCCGTCCCCGCCGCCTACTGGCGCGACCACCCCGAGGCACTGACCCGCTCCGGGCGCATCGCCGCCTCGGCGGGCGGTGTGCTCGTCGAGCGGGGCGGCCGGAGGCTGCTGATCGACGTGGGCCTGGGCAGCAACATCTTGCCCACGTCGCTCGGCACCGGCCGGGGCGGGGCGCTGCTGAGCACCCTCCGCGCGCTGCGGGTCCCCCCGGCGTCCGTCGACACGGTGGCCTTCACGCACCTGCACACCGACCACACGGGCCTCGGCTTCGTCCGGGACCGCGCCCACGTGCCGCGCAAAGCGTTCCCCCGCGCCGACTACCTGGTGGCGGGCGCCGAGTGGGCCCCGTTCTGGCGAGGTGACGTGCAGGTGGGGGCGCCGTCCTGGGACGAGTTCATGGTGCCGATGTCCCGCGCGTCGCGGCGCTTCGACGAAGGCGCCGAGGTGTGGCCCGGCGTCACCGCGCTGATCACCCCCGGTCACAGCCCCGGCCACACCACGTACGAGGTCCGGGCCTCCGGCGGGCGGCGGATCCTGGTGTTCGGCGACGCCTTCCACACGCCGGCCCAGCTGACCCACCCCGAGTGGCCCTCCGGCCCCGACACGGACGTCGCCGGCGTGCTGAAGGCCCGTACGGAGCTCCTGTCCCGGTTGCTCGCCCCCCGCACGTACGGTTTCGGCTTCCACTTCGGGGACCAGGCCTTCGGCCGTGCCGTACGGGACCGTGCCGGAGCCGTCCGGTGGCACCCCGTACCCACCCGCGCGCTCCTGCCCGCCCCGATCCGCCTCACCTGACCACGGACGCGGCCCCCGTCTTTTCCGGTCGGCGGGTTCAGCCGTGTCTCTTCACCGTGCGGAGGACGGACTCGGTGACCTGGTCCGCGCACGAGGTCAGGTAGAAGTGGCCGCCGGGGAAGATCTCGGACGTGAAACCGCCGGTGGTGAACTGTGCCCAGGCCAAAGCCTCGTCGACCGGTACGACGGGATCGGAGTCACCAGCCATCACCGTGATCGGGCAGGCAAGAGGCGGCGTCACCGGTTCCGGTTCCGTGTACGCGGCCAGCGCCGCGTAGTCCGCACGCACGGTGGGCAGGAACATCTTCAACAGTTCCTCGTTTCCGAGCAGATCTCCCGCGGTGCCGCCCAGTCGCCGCAGCTCCGCCAGTACCCCGCCGTCGTCGCGCAGGTGGACGGAACCGGCACGCAGCCGGGACGGTGCGCGGCACGCGGAGACGATCAGCGCGAGCGGATCGCGCTCCAGGCGCCGGGCGACCTCGAAGGCGACCACGGCACCCATGCTGTGTCCGAACAGCACGAGCGGTCCGCACCCGTCCTCCTCCACGTCGGCCAGCTCCGCGACCACCCCGTCCGCCAGTTCGGCGAGGGAACGGGCCGGCGGTTCGGCCAACCTGTCGTGGCGGCCCGGGTACTGGACGGCGAGCGTCTCGACCGTGGGCGAGAGCTGTCGGGAGAAGGGGAGGTAGAAGTTGGCCGCACCACCCGCGTGGGGAAAGCACACCAGCCTGACCGCCCCCGATCGGGCCGCACGGTAGCGGCGGAGCCACAGGTCGGCCCGCACGGCCTGCGCGCTCATCGCCGCCTGCCCTCTCGTTCGTCGGAAGGGGCGGCCGGGGCGTCGGAAGCGGGCGTCATCCGCTCCCTGACCAGCTGGATGAACTGTCGCGCGAAGGAGTTCTGGTAGAAATCCCGCACGGCGATCTTCGGCGCTCCGAGCCCCTTGACCTCGGCCAGTACACGGACGACCAGGAGCGAGTTGCCGCCCAGCGTGAAGAAGTTGTCCTCCGGGCCGACCCGCGTACCCAGGTGTCGGCTCCAGATGCCCAGCACGTCACGCTCCAGCCGGTCGGCGGACCCGGTCCCGACGCGATCCGGGGACTCCGTCTCGGCCGGCCGAGGGGCGGTCGGTGCGGGGAGTCGTGCGACATCCACCTTCCCGTTGATCGTCAAGGGGATGACATCGAGTTCGGTGACCGTGGCCGGGACCATGTAGTCGGGCAGCAGCTGCCTGGCGTGCTCCGCGACGCCGGCCACTGTCGTGCCCCGCCCGAGCACGACGTAGGCGTCCAGCCGGTCGGCCGCCCGATCGCCGCTCTCGTCGTGGTGGACGACGACGGTCGCCCCGGAGACCGACGGTGCTCCGAGCAGGACGTTGCGGATCTCGTCCAGCTCGATCCGGTACCCGCGGATCTTCACCTGACTGTCGATCCTGCCCAGGTGTGCCAGGGACCCGTCGGGGCTCATACGGCCCTTGTCGCCACTGCGGTAGATCCGCTCATCGGTCACCGGGTCGATGACGAAACGTCGCGCCGTGAGCTCCGGCTGCCCCTGGTAGCGAAGGGCGACTCCAGCCCCGCCGACCCAGATCTCACCCGCCGCTCCCACCGGCAGAACCTCTCCTCGCGGTCCACGTACGGACACCGACCAGCCGGGAAGCGCCCGGCCCACCGACCGGCTCCCGCGCAGAGCCGCCTCGGGCGTCACGGTCTGCGCCGTCACGTGCACGGTGGTCTCCGTGATCCCGAACATGTTGATCGGACGGCACTCCGCCTGCGGGTGGCGGGCGAACCAGGGCAGCAGCTCGCGGGCGTCCAGCGGCTCACCACCGAAGATCACCAGGCGCACCGCGAGCTCGGCGGGCGATTCCCGGTCCTGTGCGACGAGAGGCAGGAAGGCGGAGGGCGTCTGGCTGAGCACGGTGACGCGCCGTTCGGCGAGCAGTGCGTGGAACTCGCCCGTGTCCCGCGTGATCCAGAAGGGCACCACCACGAGTTGCCCGCCGGTCAGCAGACAGCCCCAGATCTCCCAGACGGAGAAGTCGAACGCGCTGGAGTGGAACATCGTCCAGATGTCGTCCTCGCCGAGCCCGAAGTCCTCGGCCGTGCCGTCGACCAGGGCCAGCACGTTGCGGTGCGGGACGACGACACCCTTGGGCCGACCGGTCGATCCGGACGTGTAGATGATGTAGGCGGGATCGTTCTCGTCGGAGGACGTGGTCCGGCCGCGGGGGACGCTCCGCTCGCCGAGCCGGACCAGCTCCTCGGGGGGCACGGACCGAACGCCCTCGACGACCGGGAACACGTCGACCGTGGAGACGACGAGGCGCACCCCCGCGCTGTCGACCGTGTAACGCAGGCGCTCGTGCGGGTACGTGACGTCCATGGGTACGTAGGCGCAGCCGGACTTGAGGATCGCGAGCAAGGTGACGACGAGGATCGCGTCGCGCTCCAGGCACACGCCCACCGTGCTCCCCGGCACCACCCCCGAGGAGCGCAGCCCCTCGGCCATGAGTTCCGCCTGCTCATCCAGCTGGCGATAGGTCAGCGTGCGGGTGCCGTCCGTCACGCCCACCGCGTCCGGATGGCGGCGTGCCAGGTCCTCGAAGCGCCCGTGGACCGTCGAACCGGCCGTGGGGGTCGCGGCGATCGCAGGAGTCGCTCCCCGTCGCACGATGTCCGCGGCGTGTGCCGCCGACATCAGGGGGGTGGCCGACAGGGGCAGTTCCTCCCCGGACTCGCCGAGATCCGCCAACCACTGCGCGACATGTGCCACTTGGTCGGTGAAGGCGCGCGCGATCCGCGGATCGATCGCGCCCTCGTCGTACCAGCAGGTGCCGCTCCAGGACCGGTCCGCGCGCTGCTCGACCTGGAGCGTGAGGGGGAAGACGGGCGCGAGGCAGGGGTGGTACCGCCGCGCTTCGTCCCACTCGCCGAAGACCATGCCCAGCGCGATCGCGGGGCCACCCCCGGGTTCTGTCGCCGGTTCGCCCGCGGGCTCCGACGTCTCGGGCCCCAAGGCGAGGAAACCTGCGACGGACAGGGCCTCGTCGTACGTGAAGACGTACGTGTACAGCGCGTGCGGTCCTGCCGCGTCGGGATCGAGCAGGGCGATCCGCGGTGTCTCCTCGGCGTCGTACCGGGCCAGGACGATGGCGGCCGCGGAAGTCAGCAGCTTCCGGTCCACCGGGTTCTCGCGGACCGTCGTGGAGAAGCGGGCCGCACCGACGCGACCGCGGCGCGCGAGGTCCCCGAAGCCCCACTCCGGCCCGGCGGGTGGGGCGGCACCCGCCCCGCCCGTTTCACGCAGGGTGTCATGGCGACGTGCCCGGGGCAGGGAACCACCGGTGAGGAAACCGGCCAGGTCGCTCAGTGCCGCCCGGGACAGGGCGTCACGGGAGGCGACCAGTACCAGATCGGCGACGTCGTCCGTGTGCCGCACGAGCGTGATGCGCAGCCGCGGACCGGAGGTGGCGCGCAGCGGCCGGCGGGCTTCCTGTTCCGCGTACCGCCGTGCCGCAGGCGCCGTCGAGCGCTCCCGGGTGCGCCGTTCCCACAGCACGCCGTCGGCGAGCTCGCCGACCTGTTCCAACCGTCGCCGGAGTTCGCCGGTGGCGGGTGGCTTCGGGCAACTGATCGTCAAGCTGTGGCACAGGGCGGCCTGCTCGTGGGACTGCGGCGGCACGGACCAGTGGGCTGTCGCCATCGGAGAACTCCTGTCGGTGCGCCAAGAAGAATGCGGGGAACACGGTCGGCCGACGCGGGTCAGCGCGCGGTGAAACCGCCGTCGACCGTCAGTGCGCTGCCGGTCACCTGAGGGGAATCGTCACCGGCGAGCCAGAGGGCGGCGCCGGCGATGTCGGAGGGTGCGATGAGCGAGTTCATCGGCTGCGCTTCGACGAAGACCCTCTCGTGGTCTTCCCCGGCCACGTCCAGGGAGCGAGCGATCTCGGACAGCATCCGGCCGTCGACCACCGGGTCGTCCACGACGGAGCCCGGGCAGAGGGCGTTGACCCGGACCTGGTACGGCCCGTAGTCGAGGGCCGCGGCCTTGGTCAGCCCGATCAGCCCGTGCTTGGCGGCGACATATCCCGCGAAGTGCCGGTAGCCGACCAGACCGGCGGTGGACGAGATGTTGATGACGCTGCCTCGCCGCTGGGCGATCATCGTCGGCGCCACGGCTTTGATCATGCGCCACGCCCCGGAGAGGTCGACGTCGAGCATCAGGCCCCACTCGTCCTCGGTGATCTCGTGGACAGCCTTTCCCGAAGGGGCGGCGATGCCGGCGTTGTTGACGAGGACATCGATACGGCCGAAGCGGTCGAGTGCCTTCTCGACAGCCGGCGTGACGTTGCCGCGGACGTCGACGGGCTCCGCCAGCACCGCCGCGCCGCGCTCCTCGCAGAGTTTGGCGGTGTGCGTGAGCTGACCGCTCGTCGACAGGGGGTAGGGGACGCCTCCGATGTCCTCACCCACGTCGAGCAGAACGAGGTCGGCTCCCTCTTCCGCGAACCGCAGCGCACAGGCGCGTCCCAGGCCGCGGCCCGCGCCGGTGATCACCACGGTCCGGCCCTCCAGGGCCGGACCCGCGGCGCTTCTCCTGTCGCGCGTCATGTGCGGGCGCCTCGCGTCGCGGCGTCGATGACGGCGAGCAGTTCCTGTGCCCCGTCGGTCAGGTACATGTGTCCACCCGCGAGTTCCCTCAGCTCGAACGGCCCGGTCGTCGCCCCTTCCCAGGTCGCGCACTGGGCCCGGCTCACCAAGGCGTCGTCCGTCCCTCGCAGGGCGGTGACGGGCAGCGTCAACGGCTCGTCCGAAACGGGTCGGTACTCCTCGTGCAGG
This sequence comes from Streptomyces sp. NPDC048331, assembly GCF_043201215.1. Taxonomy (NCBI): domain Bacteria; kingdom Bacillati; phylum Actinomycetota; class Actinomycetes; order Kitasatosporales; family Streptomycetaceae; genus Streptomyces; species Streptomyces sp. NPDC048331. The sequence goes on from NZ_JBICYT010000035.1 coordinate 6,290, forward strand.
GCGACGTCCGCCCGGAGCAACGGAAGCAGCACCTCCCGCAGCTCGGGGTCGTCGAGTGCCTCGTGCCGGTACCCGGCGAGATCCGCGACCCGCTCCACGAAGGTGTCGTCGTCGAGTTCCGCGGTCCGCCCGGTGCGACCGCTCCGGGGACCGGGGGATCCGCTCACGAAGAGGTGCTCCAGCCCGGTGAAGCCCTGGGCCTGGAGTTCACGAGCGGTCTCGTAGGCGAGGACGGCGCCGAGGCTGTGCCCGAAGAGCGCCACTCGTTCCGCCCCGCCGACAAGGCGGAGCGCGGCGCCCGCAAGATCCTTGGCCGCCTCTGCGGCGTCCTTGTACGGGTCGTCCAGGAAACGTTCCTCCCGGCCCGGCATCTGCAACGGGACGATCCGGAGACTCTGCTCACCGCCGTTCGGCCAGGCCCTGTAGAAGCCGGCGCCGCTCCCGGCGAAGGGTACGCACAACAATGACAGGGTCATTTATCATCCTCATACTTAGAATGCCATTCACCCGACAGCGACTTCATCATCATGGACGCCGGGTGAACACGTCCAGGCACATGAAGGATCCCGGTTTGCATTGCGGATGAAAACCTTGTCCAGCCGGCGGGACAAGCGAACTCGGCACCGCATCAGGCTCGTTCTTCAGGATGTTTACGGCGAATCCATTTCGAGGACACCGAAAGCATGTACCGAACCTGACCTGTGACGGGCGACGACATTGCCACGGCTCGCATTCAGGACGGTACCGGCGACCACCGCACGCCGGGAAGACACCAGGAGGTCTCCCGACGCGCGACGGCACCCTCGCCTCAGGACCCGCCCGCGGCCCGCCGCAGTATCTCCATCGCCCAGGTCTCGACCGGCTCACCTTCCTTGCTGGCGGCGGTCCGCAGCCGCGCCAGGATTTCTGCCGGGAGTTCGATGTGCAGCAGGCCCGCCTCGGGCGAGCGGTCGGCGTCACTCCGGTCCGGACCCGAGCCGGATCCGGCCGCGGCGGGTTCGACCCGCCCCGACGCCGAACCGGTCCCGGTGGGAGCGCCTTTGTCCAGCTCAGCACGGCTCTCGGGCTCGGCCACCTCACCCTGCCGCGCGCGGAGGCTGCTACGGACCTCACCGCGAAGCTTGTTCCTGCTCCAGCCCATCTCCTCCGCTCTCCTCAGCCAGTAGTCCTGTTCCGGCTGATCGAGCGCGACCACTTCGAGGTGATGACTGAAGCTCAGATTCTGCCGCCTGCGGGTCAGCGGGAACTTGCGCGCGACCCATGTGTAGTTACGAAGCGTCTGGTAACTGAGCGACGTCCGCTTGACGGCTTCGTGGTAACGGTCCTGGAACTCGGATTCACCGTAAACGAGCCAGTCGGCGACCCACCAGGTGGAAGAGTCCGCGAAAGAGAGCAGTCCGGTGCCGACCTGCTCCCACATATTGACGCTCTGCTTGGATGTGAACGACAAGCCGGACTTGTGGAACTGCACGCCCATACTCCGCAGCTGTCCCGCAGTGCTTGCCGTTGCAACGTTCCGTGCGATTGTCTCGTTTGTCCGTTTTGTTAGAATGGCAGTGCTCAACGATCCCCCGTTGGTTGACGCTTTGCGTGTACCGGCCAACCGTAACGGTTGGATGTCGTCCAGGGCGTAATTGTGCGCGACGGGTGGGCCGCTCGCTACGGCGCGCGAGAGGGCTCACACGGCCCCCAGCGGCCGTTCACCGATAAACGTTTTCTTTAAGCAAAATCTCTCGGGGCCCCATTTGCGCCACCCATTTCCACATCACCCCATGCCTCCCATCGGACAATTCGCCACGTTCCATGCCGATCCATGCGAGAGTGCACCTGCGCCCCGGCGGTGTCTCGCCGGCGAGACAGGTCGGCAGAGCGAACCATTCCAGCCATGGCTGGATATGACCCCAGAGGGCGTCCTGTTCGTGTCCACGTCTTTCCTGCGGCGACGATCTTTCGACGCGGAGCACGTGAGACCGTCTGACACACGCTCGAACGATTGCGTTGATCGAGCCTGTAAATAAGGTGTTGTCGAAGAAACGGCCGATCGATAGGGGAGGGCTTCCGTGCCCCGAATACGTCACACACATGGGCTGGATATGCCGGATCTTGAGGGTGACGGTCTCGCGGGCAAGCGTCATTCGCGGATGGTTCCCGCCTCATCGGCGCAGCGCAGGATGTACTTCTCCTCGGTGATGCGCCCGAACAACTCCTCCGACGTATGGAGGCCGATTCTCACCGTTACCGGTGATCTCTCGACAGACAGGCTGGAGCGCGCGCTTCACGTGCTGCGCGGCAGGCACGAGGCGTTTCGAACCACATTCCTGGAGCGCGACGGCGAAGTCTTCCAGTTGGTGCACGACGAGGACGGCGACGCCACGCAGCCGGTCCTGATCGACGTCGTGGAGGCCGAGGGCGACTCGCCGGACGTGCGCCGAGCGTGGGCGGACGCCGAGGCCAGGAGGGTTGTCGACCTCCCCTTCGACATGTCGTCGGGCCCGCTCTGGCGAACGTCGGTGATACGGATATCGCCGAGCCTCCACCTGCTGGTCTTCGTGTTCCATCACATCATCACGGACGAGGTTTCCGGGAAGGTGTTCGCCGAAGAACTCCGTCTCGCCTACGCAGACCCGCACGCGCCCGCCTTGGCGGTGCCGGCCGCACAGTACGCCGACTTCTGCCTGACGGAGAGCACTTCCCAGGTGGACGAGGCCGCCCTTGATTACTGGCGTGTCCAGCTGGCGGGTATTCAGCCGGCGCCGATGCCCGAGGACGGCGAGGACAGCCCGGGCAGAATGATCGGATCGCGGTTGCCGATCGCCGTCCCGCAGAATGTGGTGGCAGAATTCGAAGAGTTCTGCCGGGCTCGTTCGGTGACCCCGTTCGCCGGCATGCTGTCCGTATACTTCGTTCTGCTGCGGCGTTGGATGGGAACGAGCGACGTATCGGTCGGAACGCAGACGCTCGGCCGGCCGAGCCCAGAACTGTTCGGAACGATCGGATTCTTCTCCAACACGGTGGCACTGCGCTGCCAGGTGGATTCGGCACTGACCTTCGATCAGCTTCTCGATGTCGTGAGCGAAACGATTCACGACGCACTGGACTACCAGGACGTTCCGTTCGAGGTGGTGGTGGGCGCACTGGCTCCCGAGCGTGACGCCGACCGCAACCCCCTGTTCCAGGCTGCCATCACCTACGGCATGCTCGACCTGAGCGACGTATGGGCCCTCGAAGGTCTCCAGGTGACGCTCCTGCCGGAACCCGCGGAATTGTCCGGGCTCCAGTTCGACCTGAGGCTGGACGTTCAGCAGCTGGCAGGCGACGTATCACTCAACGTCGAATTCAACCGCCGGCGGTTCTCCGAGGAAGCCATGCGGCGGTTCGCCCACGCGTACGGCGACCTGCTGGTCTCACTCAGCCGGCAACCCGACGTCGCGCTCGGCAGCATCCCGCTGCTCGACCGGGCGGCACTGACGCACACCCTGGCGCTCGGCACGAGCGGCGAACCGGAAGGCGACCGTACTCCCCCGGAACCCACCTCCGTGTGGGACCTCTTCGAGCTGACCGCGGCCACCGCGCCCGAACGCGAAGCGGTCGTCGCGGACGGCACGTCGCTCACCTTCGCCGAATTGGCCGACCGGGCCCGCACGATGGCCGCGGGCCTCGAGGCGCGGGGGGTGCGGACCGGCACCGTGGTGGGGATCTGCCTGGACAGGCGCAGCGATCTGATCGTCGCCATGCTCGCCACCTGGTGCGCGGGCGGCGCCTTCCTGCTGCTGGATCCGCAGCACCCCGAGTTGCGCCACCGCATGCTCCTCGAGGAGGCGGGCATCGCTCTCGTCATCGCGGACGAGGCGGTCTTCGCCGAGGCGGAGGTCGTCTCGACGGCCGACCTGTCGGCGGACCCGGCGAAGACCTCCGGAGACGACCCGGCCGGCGGCGGCTTCGCGCGTCGCCCGGCCTACGTGGTCTTCGCACCGGGTTCCACAGGCCGGCCCAGGGGTGTGATCATCGACCAGGCGAGCCTTCTCTCGCACGTCACCACCCAACTGGCGCCGCTGTACGCGCGGTTGCCCAAGGGTCGTCAGGTGAATGTCGGTGCACTGAGTTCCCTGACCTCCGGCGTGTTCGTCAACCACTGCCTCGGCATGATCGCCTTCGGGCATCGGCTGCTGCTGATCGACGAAAGAGAGCGAACGGACCCGTACCGGCTCCTCGCCCGTGGCTCGAATCCCGAAACGGCGATCGATGTACTCGAATGCGCGAGCGGCCGACTGGAGAAGCTGCTCGAGGACGGCCTCCTGACACTCCCGCACCCACCGAAGATCGTGATGGTCGGTGGCGAGACCCCGTCCGACCGGCTGTGGCAGCGCCTGCACGACCAGCCCGGGCTGCTCGCCTTCCACGTGTACGGCCTCAACGAATGCACCGTCGAGTCGGCCAGGGCGGAGATCCGCGAACACCCGAAGCCGGTGGCCGGACGCGCGTCGGGCACGTCCCGGATCTACGTCGTGGACGACCGGATGCAGTTGCTGCCTCCCCTGTTCGTCGGCGAGATCTACATCGGTGGACCGGGCGTGGCCCAGGGGTACGCGGGACAGCCGGCGCACACCAGCGAGCGATTCGTGGCCGACCCGTTCAGTCCTGTTCCCGGACAGCGCATGTACCGCACCGGCGACAGGGGCCGGCTGCGTCCTGACGGGCAGCTGGAGCTGTGGGGGCGCCTCGATGATCAGCTCAAGGTCCGCGGCCTGCGCATGGAGCCGGCCGAAGTGGAGGACGTGCTGCTCGGGCATCCCGCCATCGCCCACGCCGCGGTCGTGGCGACCCGGACCGGCATCCGCGTGGCCGAACTGGTGGCCTACGTCGTGCCCTGCGACGAAGGCCAGGACGCGCTGACGCCCGCCACCGTCCAGGAGTTCCTGCGCGACAGGCTCCCCGCCGCGCTGTTGCCCGACCGGGTGCAGGTACTCGCCGCTCTTCCGACCACGCCCGACGGGAAGTGGGACCGCAGGACACTGTCGGGCGGCGCGCCGTCGAGCACCGTGTCGGACACCGTCCGAAGCGTCTCGGTGTCCGACGACCCCCGTGAACGGCAGCTGTGCCAGATCGTGGCCGAGGTGATCGGCCTTCCGCACACGGACGTCGACGACAACTTCTTCCTTCTCGGCGGAGACTCGCTGCTCGTCATGACCGTCATCGGTCGGGTGCGCGCCGTCATGGGCCGCGAGTTGGGGCTGCGGGCGTTCTTCGAAGTGGAGACGCTCGGGGAGCTCGCCGCTCTGCTCGGTGCCGAGGTCAGCGCGTCCCGGCCCGTGCTGGGCAGGAGAGCGGACTCATGACGTGGGTTCCGCGACGGGGTGGGCCGGGGCTTTGGGCTCGTGCGCCCGCATGAGCGGGCTCCGCCGATCACGATGTTGTCCCGCCGGCGAGACATCCGCGGCATGGGCAGGGACCTGCGCGGGTGATCGCGCGCTGCGGCGAAGCGATCTCGGCCGCCGTTTCGGAGGCCGGGTGTCCGAATTGATTGCACAGGAGAGTCATGGCGAACCCAGTTCGAGAATCAGGGAGATGGCCGATGAGTCGCGGTGGAAAGGCGGCGGGCAGATGACGATCGGCGACGCCGACGGCCCCATGGCCGTCCCTGACCATCTCGACGGGCTGATCCGGGCGCGGCTCACCGGCCCGTTCGACCGCGACGTCCCCTTGGTCTCGCTCGGGTTCGACTCGCTCGCCTCCATCGAGCTGTGGAGCCGGCTGCGGACCGACCTCGGTGTGGACGTCCCGGCCGCCGAGCTGCTGGAGCTCACCCTGGACGGTCTGACGGCGCGGGTGCTGGCCGAAGGCGGGTCCGTGGCCGCGTCCGCTGCCGGAGCGGTTGCCGGCGGAGCCGCGGGGACAGCACTCGACGACACCTCTCCGGAAGCGGCCGCGCAGCTGCTGGCGGCCCTCGACGGCCTGGACGAAGCGGGGATGGAGCGCCTGGCGGCCGAACTCGCCTCCGGGTCCGGATCCGGACCTGGATCCGAGGCTGCGCCCGCCGGCTGAGGCCGATCCCCCGCAGCCTCCGAACAAATCGACCGTCCGAACACACATCCCGTTGTGGAGCACCGATGAGTTCCTCCCCCGTCTTCCTGAGCGGACCGCAGTACGTGCTGGGGGAGATCGCGTCGCACCATGCCGAGACTCCCGAGCTGGAGGCACGGGCCGGTGAACTAGGAGTTCCGTACGCCCCGGAGCTGTGGGGCTGGGGCCATGTGCACCGGAGCGACAAGTCGCTGGAGGCCCTGGCGGTCGAGGCGGGCAGGGCGACGCTCCGCGCCGCCGGCGTCGACCCGTCCTCCGTCGACGCGCTGGTGCTGTGCTGCACGAGTTTTCCAGGGGGCCCGGACAGCCACGGCGGCTTCGTGCGGACCATCGCGGAGGGCTTGGGAACGGATGGGACCGACTTCCTCGGCATCACGCTCGACCGCTGCACGAACCTGTTGGCGGGCCTGCGAGTCGCCGAGGCCTTCGTGGCCGCCGGAACGCATCGGCGCGTCCTGGTCGTCACCACCGACAGAGTCACCGTCGAAGCGGAAAGACTGGCCAAGTTCGCCCTGTTCAGCGATGGCGCGGCCGCCGTGCTGGTGTCGGACACCGACGGGGAGTACGAGATCGTCGCCAGTGCCGCGGCGCACGAGCTGAAGGACTTGGACTGGTCGAACCAGATCAGTCCGGACCTCTCCCGTCGCGTGAACACACAGCTGATGAAACGTGCGTCCATCGGAGTCGACCAGGTCGACATCCTCATGCACACCAATATCTTCGAAGCCATCATCGTCATGAAAGAGCTTCAGGCGGGCTTTTCAGCGGCGCAGTTGTACACCGAGAACATCGCACGGGTAGGCCACTGCTTCGCCGCTGACCCGATCATCAACCTGACGGATCTCGCAGCGGCCGGTCGTCTTCGCGACAACGGCCACTACCTGCTGGCCGCATCGGTTCCTGGAGTACGGTACGGGGTTCTGCTCCGTAAGCAGCCCCGCTGAAGGGCTGCGCCGTAGCACTTGAACCGGCATTCTCGAATGGGCCGGCGGGGGCGTTGTCTCGCCGGCGAGACAGGCATGTGGTGACCACCATTTCGCCGTTCGTCATGCCCGTGAATCCGCCACCACCCGCGTTTCCTGATGGAGAGAAAGTCCGGTCACGGGCGCCGATATCGGCATGGTGCCGCGAGAGGGCCTCGGATTCTGGTGAGGCCGTGCTTCGTCCGCGTAGGTTTCATCGAGCACCGCCCGATCAAGGTGCCGTCGGGCACGCGGCCGTCTCGACCGATGCTGACCTGCGGATCTGAAAGGGCAACATGAATCACGCGCTGTTCAGTGGCCTCGATGAGGGCATCCTGGCGTTGCCGTTCTACGAGGAGCGGCACCGCACCGCGGCCGTGGAACTCGCCGAATGGTGCGCCGGCCACGCCGCCCTGTGGTCACGTCCGCTGGAGCAGACCCCGGAGAAGGCCGGCAGGCAGATCCTGAGCGCGCTCGGCTCCGCCGGATGGCTGGGATTCCTCGATCCCGCCAACGGGTCCGCCGCCGGTGACTACCGCTCGATCTGTCTGGCCCGGGAGATCCTTGCGTACGCCGACGATCTGGCGGACTTCGCCTTCTCCATCCAAGCGCTGTCGGCGACCCCGATCCTCCGGTACGGAACCGAGGAGCAGCAGCTGGAGTATCTGCCGCGCATGGCGTCGGGTGAGGTGGCGGGATCGTTCGCGATCTCGGAGGAGGAGGCCGGCTCCGACATCTCGGCAGTGGGCCTGATCGCCGAACGAGTGCCCGACGGCTACCTGTTGAACGGCCGAAAGGCTTGGATCGCCCATGCCGGCATCGCGGATCTGCACTGCGTGATCGCGCGAACCGGTGGCGGACCTGGTGCCCTGGGGCTCACGGCGTTCCTGGTACCGGCGCGAACGCCAGGAGTCCGGGTGCTGGAGGAGGTGCCGTTGGTCGCTCCGCGCTCGTTCGGACACCTGGCCTTCGAAGACTGCCTGGTCCCCGAGTCGAGCGTCCTCGGACGTCCCGGACAGGGGTTCGTGGTCGCGACGGACCTGCTGGAGCGGTTCCGGATGACGGTGGGGGCGGCCGCGGTGGGGTTCGCCCGGCGCGCTGCCGACTCGGCGGTCCAGCGGGCCCGTGAGCGGCGGATCCAGGGCGGCACGTTGATGGACCTTCAGCTGGTGAAGGGTGCGCTGGCCGACATGGAAGTGAAGCTGAGCTACACGGCGTTGCTGGTCGCGCGGGCCGCGTGGGAGCTCGACCACGGGAATCCCGGCTACGCGAAGCATTCGAGTATCGCCAAACTGGCCGCCACCGAGGCCGCACAGGAGATCGTCGACGCCGCCGTCCAGATGCACGGGGCGGCCGGCCTGGTTGCCGACAGCGTCCCCGAGCGCCTGTACCGGCAGGTCAGGTCCCTGCGCATCTACGAGGGAGCGTCCGAGGTCCAAAAGATGATCATTGCGGACTCGCTGGGACGACGGCCGCGCGCCGCCCGATCCCGAGCGACGTCCGGACGCGGTGCACGTCGAGTGGAGCGCTGATGTGCCCTCCCCTGTCGTAGCGATGGAACGGGCAGATCCGAACCCATACATCCTGGCTCACCCTGGCTGCCGGGTACGGAAAGACATTTGATGCATACACGGGGAGAGCCATGAGTGACCAACAGCACTACGAGTGTGTCGGCGTCGGTGTCGGCCCTGCGAACCTGAGTCTCGCATCTCTGTTGCACGGCCGTCCGGGGCTGCCGAATCTCTTCCTCGAGAAACGCGAGGAGTTCAGTTGGCATGACGGACAGCAGATCCCCGATGCGACGCTCCAGGTGTCCATCTTCAAGGACCTGGTGAGTCTGTCGGACCCGACCAGTCCCTTTTCTTTCCTGTCCTATCTGAAGGACAAAGGGCGGATCTACCACTTCATCAATGCTCAGTTCAGCGCGGTGCCCCGACAGGAATTTCGCAACTACCTGGAATGGGCGAGCCGGCGCAACCAGAACGTGGTGTTCGGCGAGGAGGTCGTGTCCGTCGACTTCGACGGCGTATTCGTGCTGCGTACCAACCGGCGCACTGTCACGGCGAACAACGTGTCGATCGGCATAGGCAGCCGTGCCTGGGTGCCCGCGGCGGCCCGTGACCACCTCGGCCCCACCCAGTTCCACGTCAGCGAATTCGTGCCTCGCAGCCGCGACGTGGCGGGGAAGAGGGTCTGCGTGGTCGGCGGCGGCCAGTCGGGCGCCGAGGCGTTCCTCGACCTCATCTCGCGGCCGGCCGCCGAGCGGCCGCGCCGGGTCTCGTGGGTGTCGCGCCGCCGCAACTTCTACCCCATCGACGACTCGCCCTTCACCAACGACTACTACATGCCCGGCTACTCGGACTACTTCGCCCGGCTGGACCAGGAGGCGCGCGAGTCGTTCAACCGGGAACACGTCCTCACCAGTGACGGCATCTCCGAGAGCACACTCCGCGAGATCTACCAGCGCATCTACGCCGAGCGATTCATCCACGGCAACACCGACCTGGTCTCGCTGTACCCGAACCGGAACGTGATCGCGGTCTCCGCCTCCGACAACGCGTGGTCGTTGAAGCTGTCCAACAGCAACCATCCGGAGGTCCTCGGGCAGGTCGACGCCGATGTGGTGGTCTGGGCGACCGGATTCCGCACCACCGCGCCCGACTTCCTCGCGCCGATCGAGGACCGACTCGAGCGCGAGGGCGACGAGTACCGCATCGACGGTGACTTCGCCGTGAGGTGGGACGGCCCTTCGAACCGAAGCGTCTTCCTCCAGAACGCGGCACTGCGACAGCGCGGACTGGCGGACAAGAACCTCAGCCTGCTCGCCTGGCGGAGCCAGCGGATCATCGACCGCCTTCGATGCGTGCGCAGCGACGAGCCGGCACCCTCGTTCATCGAATGGTCGGCGAAGCTCAGCCCGGACGAGAGCGTGGGTTGAGCCATGACGCATGTCGATTTCGCCATCGTGGGCGGCGGCATCATCGGATGCACGATCGCACGGGAGTTGGTGCTCGCCGCTCCGAACGCCTCCGTGCTGGTGCTCGACCAGGACGCCGTCGGGTCCGGAGCCAGCCGCCGCTCGGCCGGTCTGCATTTCCCTCGCGGCGCGACGGAGCGTGTGCGCCGTATGGCCGGCTACAGCCAGGCCTACTACAGGGCCCTGCTCGACGCGGAGCCCGCGCTGCCCATCCGTCCGGTACCCATGCTGGTGGTGTCCGACCGCGCGAGCGTGGACGTGGTGGAGACGGCCTACCTCGACGAGGCCGGCCTGTCCCGCGTGGACGCCTTGCCGAAGTGGCTGGCACCCCTGTCGGACGAGACGGCGGCCTGGACGGGCGAGGGCTGCCAGTACGCCGACGTCGGGGCGTTGACCCGCGCCCTGGCCCGGTCCCTGCGGCCACGGACGAGCTTCCGGGAAGGGGTCCGCGTCGATTCCCTGGACCGGGTCGGGAGCGGCTACGAACTCGGGCTCGGCACAGGAGAACGCGTCACGGCCGACGCGGTCGTGCTCGCACCCGGCCCATGGCTGGCCGCACCGGCCTGGCGGGAGCGGCTCACCCCGCTGGACGTCAGGGTGAAGAAGGTCGTCGCGCTGCACATCGAACGACCGCCGGCGGCCGAGGACGGAGTCGTCGTCTTCCACGACGAGGACGCGTTCCTGCTCCCGCTGCACGAGCAAGGGCGTTGGCTCCTCAGCTACACCAGTCGGATCTGGGACGTCGACCCCGACCGGCTGACCGGCGGCGTCTCCCCGTCGGACCTGGCCGAGGCCCGTGAGGTACTGGTCCGCCGCGCCCCCCGCCTGGCCGACTCCGCCCGCAGCGGGCGGGTGTTCTGCGACGCGTACAGCGCGGATCGGGAGCCGCTGGTGCGCCCTCTGGACGAGGAGGGCCGCTTGGTGTTCGCGGGTTCCGCCAACGGCTCCGGCTACCGCCTCGCACCCGCCATCGCCGTAGAGGCGGCGCACCTGCTCCGTACCGCCGTTGAGAACGTTTCCGACCAAGGGAGTCACCGATGAACGTGAGCGTCTTTTCCACGGAGGAACTGCACCAGGCATTCGGCATCGAGATGAGCTCCGTGGCGGAGATGAGCGCCGGAGCCGGCTGGGGTCGGGTGGCTCCGGGCGTCACCTCCGATCCGCACCAGCACGACGAGATCGAGATGTTCGTCGTCGTCGCCGGAACCGGATGGGTGGTCTTCGACGGTCGGCGTATCCGGGTGGAGCCGGGGACGGTGTGCCAGTTCGAGCCCTTCGAGACACACGTCGTCGAGAACGACGGAGACGTCGACCTGGTCTTCTTCGACCTGTACTGGCGCGACCCGGCGAGCGCCGCCGAGGCCGCGGCGGCAGGCGGTACGCGCCGCCGGTTCCACGAGAGGCCGGTGTTCGTCTTCTCGACCCCGCCCACGCCCAACGGCGACCTCCACCTCGGCCATCTGTCCGGTCCCTACCTGGGAGCGGACGCCTACGTCCGGTTCCAGCGCATGCGGGGCACCGAAGCGTGGCACCTGACGGGGAGCGACGACTACCAGAGCTACGTGGTCGAGTGCGCCCGCCGCGAGGGGCGCGAACCGGCGCTCACCGCCGGGCACTACAGCGCCGAGATCGCCGCGACGCTCCGTCTGATGGACATCGAGGTCGACCAGTACACCGCGACCGACGAGGATCCCGACTACCGGGACGGCCTGCGCGGGTACTTCTCGAAACTGGTCGACTCGGGTGCGGTCACCGCCAGGCGGACGGACGCCCTCGTGGACGCGGAGACGGGCGCGTACCTCTACGAGGTGGACGTCTCGGGCGGTTGCCCCGGATGCGGCGGCGCCACCAGCGGCAACATCTGCGAGGAATGCGGCGAGCCGAACGTCTGCGTCGACCTGGTCGACCCGCGGAGCAACCGCTCGCAGACACTCGCGAAGCGGCAGCCGGTCTCCCGCTTCGTCCTGCCGCTCCACGAGTTCGGCAAGGAGGTCGCCGATCACCACCGCCTCGGCCGGGTCCCGGCCCGACTGCGTGAACTGGCGGACCGGGTGTTCGCGCGTACCGACCTCGACATTCCCGTGACGCACCCTTCGGACTGGGGCGTCGCACCCGCGGAGACGACCGTGGACGGCCAGGTGATCTGGGTCTGGCCCGAGATGTCCTACGGCTTCCTCCACGGCATCGAAGCCCTCGGCGGGCGTCTGGGCCGTCACTGGCGAGCCGTCGCTCCCGAACAGGACTGGAAGTTCGTCCACTTCTTCGGCTACGACAACAGCTTCTACCACGCCGTGCTCTACCCGGCGCTCTACCGGTCGGCGTACCCCGCGTGGAATCCCGACATCGACTACCACGTCAACGAGTTCTACCTGCTGGAGGGCGGCAAGTTCTCCACCAGCCGACGCCATGCCGTCTGGGGCAAGCAGATCCTGCGCCCGGAGACCGTGGACGCGGTGCGCTACTACCTGTCGCTCACCCGTCCGGAGCAGCGGCGGACGAACTTCGAGCTCGACGCGTACACGGAGACGGTCCAGCGGGTCCTGGTGGACGGCTGGGAGGGCTGGCTGAACGACCTGGGCGCGCGGATCGCCGGGCAGTACGGCGGGATCGCCCCCGACGCCGGCGTCTGGACCCCCGAGCACACGGCGTTCCTGAACCGTCTGGGAATACGGCTCGCCGCGGTCGCCGACAGTCTCGGCCAGGACGGATTCTCGCTGAACCGTGCGGCCGCCGAGCTGGACGGGATCGTCGTGGACGCCCGGCGGTTCGCCGAGGCGGAGGCACGCATCGCGCAGATCGCCGACTGGAGCGACGAGGCCCGAACCGCCGTCGCGCTGGAACTGGCCGCGGCCCAGCTGCTGGCGCGCGCGGCCGCGCCGGTCATGCCGCGGTTCGCCGCCCGACTCGCCGAGGCGCTCGGGACGGTCGATCTCTCGTCCTGGCCCGCCCAGGTCGAGCTGGTCGCGCCCGGGACCCGGATCGGCCTCGAGGACCGGTCCTACTTCCAGGCCCTGCCGTCGGACTGGCCGCTCCCCGCGGAGGCCACGGCATGACGGACTCTGTGATCAACCGCGTGGTGGCGGGGCCTCCGGCTCCCGGCCACCGGATCACCTTCCTGCGGCTCGGCAGCCGCCGGACGCTGGACCTGACCGAACTGTACGAACAGTCGGGCCGTGTCGCCGCCTACCTGCGGAGCCTCGGCGTCGAGCCCGGGGACCGCGTCGGGATCCTCGCGGCCAACAGCCTGGAATGGGTGCTGCTGGACCTCGCCGCGCTCCGGCTCAAGGTGGTGGTCGCGGGTTTCGAGCCGGGCAAGTTCGCCGATGCCGGAGAGCTGGTGGCGCGCTACGGGCTCAAGGCCCTGTTCACCGACCAGGAGGTGCCGGCCGACGCGCCCGCGGCGGTCCGAGCCTTCGCCGACGTCGCCGAGGCGGCGGGACGGACATGGACGGAGCTGCCCGAGCCCGTCGTGTACGGGCCCGAGGAGGTGACGACGATCAAGTTCACCTCCGGCAGCACCGGCGCGCCGAAGGGGCTCGGGGCCACCGTCGGCAGCATCGACGCGTCGATGCGGGCCGTGCAGGAGATCTTCGAGCACCGGGGTGACGACAACCTCTTCGTCTTCCTTCCGCTCTCGCTGCTGCAGCAGCGGTACTGGATCTACTCCGCCCTCTGCTTCGGCCACGACGCGACCGTCACCACGTACGCCGCGGCCTTCGCCGCGCTCGCGACCGCCCGGCCGACCGTGGTGATGGGTGTACCGGCGTTCTTCGAGGCCGCCAAGCAGCAGATCGGCCGGGACGCCGCACGCGCCGACGGCGTCACGCCGGACGCGGCGCGCCGCGCGGCCGCGCGGCGGCTGTTCGGCGACCGGATCCGCTACCTGTGGACGGGGTCGGCACCGGCGGACCGGGAGGTCCTGCGCTACCTCACCGACGCGGGCCTTCCCCTCTACGAGGGCTACGGGCTGAACGAGACGTGCATCGTCAGCAAGAACCACCCCGGTGCCCACAAGGAGGGCAGCGCGGGGCGGGTGCTGCCGGGCAAGGAGGTGCTGTTCGACGAGGACGGCGTGATCCTCGTCCGCAGCGAGCATCCGGTGAACCGGCGCTACGAGTTCGCCGAGCCCGGCGACTCCGAGCGGATGTTCGTGGCGGACGGGGTGGTGCGCACCGGCGACCTCGGCTACGTGGACGAGGACGGTTTCCTGTTCATCCAGGGGCGCGCCGACGACGTCATCGTGCTCGGAAACGGCAAGAAGGTCATCGTCCGGCCGATCGAGGAACACATGCGGACGAGTCCGGCGATCGAGGAGTGCGTGGTGTTCTGCCCCGCGCAGACGTCCCTGGTCGCGGTGGTCTCGCCGTCCTCCGACACGCCCGATCTCGAAGCGATCGCCGACCAGCTGGCCCGCACCAACGCCTCGCTGGGCCGTGACGAACGGATCCGCAAGGTCGTGGTCGCGAGCCCCCGACCCAGCATCGCCAACGGAATGCTCACCTCGCAGTTCAAGCCGAGGCGTCAGGCCATCTTCGCCGCCTTCCAGGCGGAGATCACGAACAACCAGGACGGTATCCATGCCCAGTGACATCGAGACCATCGCGCGGGAGAACCTGTCGGCCGCGCTCCAGCCGGCCGCGGATCCGGACGGGATCGACCCGGACGTCGCGTTGACCGACCACGGACTGACCTCGCTGCAGAAGGTCCTGTTCCTGACCCGGCTCTGCGAGGACCTCGCGGTCGACCTCTCGCATCTGACCGAGCGCGACGTCGCCGAGATGCGCACCCTCCACGACGTCGTCGACACCCTGTCGCGCTACACGGGAAAGGCTGCCTAGAGTGAGTTGGGCGGAGCTGGCCGCGGCCACGCTGGAGAACGACCACGTGACGCTGCGGCCGATCGTTCCCGAGGACCGCGAGTCGATCCACGACATCGCGATGGACCCGGTGATCTGGCGCTACTTCGTGAGCCTCGTCGAGACCGAGGCGGACTTCGACGCGTTCTTCGAGGGCATGGTCGCCGACCACGCGGCGGGCCGGCGCGTGGTCTTCCACATCACCGACAGGACGACGGGACGTTGCGCGGGGAGCATGAGCTTCGGCAACCTCTCGGAGGCGGACGCGCGCCTGGAGATCGGCTGGTCCTGGCTGGGCGTCGACTTCCAGGGCCGCGGCATCAACCGCTGGGCCAAGTACCTCCTGCTCGAGCATGCCTTCGAGACCCTGGGCGCCGAGCGCGTGGAGTTCAAGACGGACAAGCTCAACGTGCAGGCCAGGGCGGGCCTGCGCAACATCGGTGCCCTGGAGGAGGGGACCTTCCGCAGCTTCAACCCGATGCCGGGCGGCAGGCGCCGGGACGCGGTCTACTACAGCGTGGTGCGCGGCGAGTGGCCCTGGCTCAAGGGCGAGCTGGCCGCTCACCCGAAGGTGACCCGTCAGGACATGGTGGGGTGACCGGCGGCGCGGGCATCACCCATCTGCGTCTGCGCGGCGATGCGTACGAGGTCGGCCGCCGGCACGGCGCCGCCCTCGCGGGTCCGTTGCGCGGCTTCGTCGACGACTCGCTCTGCCGTCTCGACCTGCTTCTGGACGAACAGGTCACGATGTCCGGGCTCGCACCGGTGCTGTCCGCGTTCGACAAGGTGATCACGGCGGAGCTGCCCCGGCTCGCGGACGAGATCACCGGACTCGCCGACGGGATCGGCATCCACCGCGACCAGGCGCTGCTGCTGCAACTGCGTCGGGAGATCCTGGGTTACCGGAAGATCCCGGCGCGAGGCGACTGCACCACCTACGCGAGGGCCGGTTCCCATCCGGTACTGGCCCAGACGGTGGACCTCAACGGCGACCTGGACGATCAGATCAGCGTCCTCGACATCCGGCTCACAGGCTCCCCGCGCGGGGTCCTGGTGCTCAGCTTCGCGGGCCTCCTCGGCTATCTGGGCGTGAACAGCGACGGCCTGGCCGTGGGCCTCAACCTGGTCCTCGGCGGCGACTGGAAACCCGGAGTTCCGCCGTACCTGGCCATTCGCCACGTGCTGGACTCCGCGGCCACCGTCGACGAGGCGGTCGAGTGCCTGCGCGGTCTCCCGTTGGCCAGCTCGCGGTCGTTCATGCTGTGCGACGCGACCAAAGCGGTCTGGGTGGAGGCTCTGGACGGCGGGTTCCGGTGCTTCGAGGCCCAACAGGCCGAGCACACGAACCACTTCCTCCACCCCGAATTCGAACCCTTCGACGAGATCAACGTCTTCGCGCGGAACTCGTCCCGCCGGAGGTTGGAGGCGTGCCGCGCCGGTCTCGCCACGATGGCACCGGACGCGGGGGTGGAGGAGCACTTCGCTCTGCTCTCGGCCCCTCCCATCCGTGTCGTCGGGACCGGTGACATCCGGTACGAGCGCACGGTCGCCGCGGCCGTCGCGCTGCCGGGGAGCGGCCGGCTGTACATCCGGCCGGGTGATCCCGCCCTGTCCGCCACCAGGGAGTTCACCTTCGCCGCCGCGGATGACGCGGGGTGACCGCGGTCGGCCCCTCTTGATCTTTTCGAACTCCTACGGAAGCCTTCCGGAAGGGAACCTGTCGTGAAAACAGGTACTGCCGTCAGCGTCACCGGGGTCGATCCCGGGATCGACGTCGACGATCTCGCCGGCCTGCTGATGATCAGGCACTTCGAGCAGACCGTCCTGGACCTGTTCGCACGCGGGCTGCTCAACGGCACCACGCACACCTGCCTCGGCCAGGAGTACGTGCCGGTGGCCCTGCGGCCGCTGCTGGACCCGGACGACTTCGTGTTCAGCAACCATCGCGGCCACGGGCACTACCTGGCCCGCTTCGACGACCCCGAGGGCCTGCTGGCCGAGATGACCGGCCGCGAGGGCGCCGTCTGTTCCGGCGTCGGCGGCAGTCAGCACATCTTCCGGGACTCCTACCTGTCCACCGGGGTGCAGGGCGAGAGCCTGCCGGTGGCCGTCGGCACGGCCTTGTGGTTCCGGCGGACGGGCCGCCCCGGGATCGCCGTGGCGTACATCGGCGACGGCACCTGGGGCGAGGGCGCCGTCTACGAGGCGTTGAACCTGGCCGCGCTGTGGCGGCTGCCGCTGCTGGTGGTCGTGGAGAACAACGGCATCGCGCAGACCACGCCGACCGCGCACGCCATGGCCGGCGACATCGCCGGGCGGGCCGCGGCGTTCGGCATCGACCACGTGCCCGTGACCGGCAACGACGTCGCCTCGATCCGCGCCCGCCTGGCACCGGTGGTCGAACGGACGCGCGCCGGCGGCGGCCCGGTCGTCGTGGAGTTCGCGACCCACCGCCTCGGCCCGCACAGCAAGGGCGACGACACGCGCTCCGCCGCCGAGGTCGCCGCCGAGCGGGAGCACGACTGGTACGACGCCTATCGGCGCCGGGACCCCGAGCTGTTCGCCAAGGTCGACGACGAGCAGCGGACGCGGATCGCCGAGGCCGCGGAGCGGGTCCTGGCCCGTCCGGCCTCGGTGTGGGAGAGGAACTGAACCGTGGAACGTGTCGCTGAGAACCTGAACCGGGCGCTGCATACGGCCTTCGCCGCCGACCCCGACCTGTTCCTGCTGGGAGAGGACGTCGCCGATCCGTACGGCGGCGCCTTCAAGATCACCAAGGGGTTGTCCTCGGGCTACCCCGACCGGGTCCTGAGCACACCGATCAGCGAGCAGTCGCTGGTGGGCGTGGCCAACGGGCTGGCGCTGTCCGGCGGGCGCGCCATCGTCGAGATCATGTTCGGCGACTTCGCCACCTTGGCCTTCGACCAGATCGTCAACTTCGCCGCCAAGTCGGTCGCGATGTACGGCCGGCGCGTCGAGGTCCCGGTGGTCGTGCGCTGTCCCACCGGCGGACGGCGCGGATACGGGCCGACCCACAGCCAGAGCCTGCAGAAGCACTTCATCGGCGTGCCCCACCTGTCGGTGCACGAGATCTCGCCGTTCCACGACAACACGGCGCTGCTGGCCGGCCTGCTCGCCGACGGCGAGCCGGCCGTCCTGTTCGAGGACAAGGTGCTCTACACGCAGCCGATGCACGAACCGGGGACGGACGGGCCGTTCGTCGCCGATTTCCCCTTCGGAGCCGGCGGCCCGGCGCGGCTGCGGGCGTCGGACGGCGACGACGCGGCCGACTGCGTGATCATCGCGCCCGGCGGTGTGTCCCGGCGGGCGCTGGCGGCGGCCGGGACGCTGTTCGCCGAGCACGAGATCACCTGCGAGGTGATCGTTCCGACCCGGTTGTACCCGTTCGACGTGGAGCCGCTGCTGCCCACCCTGGCGGGCGCCGAGGTCGTGTGCCTGGTCGAGGACTCCGCCGCCGGCGGCACCTGGGGCACGGAGGTCGCCGCGCGCGTCTACGAGCGGCTCTGGGGCCGACTGCGGAACCCGGTCGTGCTGTGCAGCGCCGAGGCCGAGGTGATCCCGACCGCCGCGCACCTGGAACAGACCGTGCTCCCCCAAGCTTCCGACATCCACCGCGCCATCTGGGAGGCGTTCCATGCGTGAACTGCTGCTGCCGAAGTTCAACAACAACGACGAGGGCTGTGTCCTGGTCGGCTGGGCGATCGACGACGGCGCCGAGGTGTTCGCGGACGAGGTCGTCGCCGACGTCGAGACCGCCAAGGCCCTGGAGGAACTCGTCGCGGAGACGGACGGCATCCTCCACCGGCTCGTCGAGGTCGGCGCGCAGTGCGAGTTCGGGCGGCCGGTGGCGCTGCTGTTCGACAGCCACCAGGAACGGGACGACTACCTGGCGAACCGCGCGACCGCCGACGTGAGCACCGCCCCCCAGGTCGACAGCGCGGACGAGGACCACGACGGCGGCCCCGACCCGGTCCTCAGCGACGCCGCGCGCACCCTCGCCCAGGATCACGGCATCCGGACCGAGCAACTGCGCTCGCTCGGCAAGCGGGTGGTGAAGGCCTCCGACGTCCAGCGGCTCATCGACCAGGCCGTCATGGACCAGGGCGCGGGGGCCGAGGCGTCCGGGGCGTCGGCGGACGCCGCCGTCGTCAGCCTCAGCACCCGCCAGCGCGCGGTGGCAGCGGTCGTCAGCGAGGCGCACCGCACGATCCCGGCGGCCTTCGCCGCGATCGCGGTCGACCTCACAGCGTTCCGCGCCACCCGCGGCAGCGCCCCTTACGGCCTGGTCGAGCTGCTGGTCAAGGCCATGGCCGCCCGCCACGCCGACTTCCCGCTGTTCTTCGCCACACCCGGTGCGGACCACACCCTCGTCCTCGCGTCGGAGGCCAACATCGGCGTCACCATCGATGTCGGGACCGGCCTGTTCATACCGGTCCTCAAGGACGCCGCCCACCGTCCGATCGGCGACCTGACCGACGACCTCATGGACTTCCGGGTCAGCGCCCTGCGACAGAACTTCCGCGGGGACGACTTCGCCGACGAGACCATCACCCTCTCGCTGCACAACGACCCGGACATCATCCTGGCCGCGCCGATCGTCCATCCCGGCCGCACCTGCGTCGTGACCTTGTGCGCCGAGCGGAGCGAAGTCGCCCTGACCGAGGACGGAACGCCGTTCACCCGGCCGGTGACCACGGTCGCGGTCACCTACGACCACCGCTATCTCAACGGCCGCGACGCGGTCCGCTTCCTCACCGCGGTGAAGCAGGACCTGGAGAGCGCCGACGCCATCGCCCGTCTCGCGGGCTGACGGGAGAGGTCGATCGCCGCGAGCGGGCGCACCCGCGTGCCGTGGTCGGCGGCCGGCGCCCGCACCCGGCCGCCGACCACGGGCAACCCGGCCTCGGGGATGGCAGACTCGACGAGCAACGGAGCTCCGGTTCAGTCGACTTGCGGTGAGAACCCTCCTCCTACCGGAGCGCCCGCCGCCCGGCGCGCCGACACACGGCCCGCCACACACCTCGAACCGATCCCGGGACGGCCATGCGCCTGTCTCGCCGGCGAGACAGACCCACGGGCCTCGTCGAGTACGGACCACCACGACACATTCCAGGCGCTGGCCGGGCCGCCGGAGAAGCGCATGCGGAGGAGAGAGTCTCATGTCCAACAAAAAGCTGTCGGAGCATGTCGCGAAGGTCGCCGCCGAGCGGGCCAAGCGACTGCGACCGGACGGCATCGCCCAATACGCGAACCTCAGTGGCGAATTCGCGCACATGGACCGGGATCCCTTCACCGATCGCATCGAGCGCGAGCCGTACCGCGACCACGTCACGGCCGCGGTCATCGGCGGCGGGTTCGCCGGCCTGATGGCGAGCGCCCACCTGAAGGAGTCGGGTGTCCACGATGTCAGGATCGTCGACACCGGCGGCGACTTCGGCGGCACCTGGTACTGGAACAGGTATCCCGGCGTCCAGTGCGACATCGCGTCCATGATCTATCTGCCGTTGCTGGAGGAGACCGGCTACGTGCCCACCGAGTGGTACGTGCACGGTCCGGAGATCCTGGAGCACTGCCAACGCATCGGCAAGCACTACGGGTTGTACGAGAACGCGCTCTTCCACACCAAAGCCACCGGCTTGGACTGGGACGAGTCCGCCCAGCTGTGGACGGTGCGGACCGACCGCGGTGACGAGTTCACCGCCCAGTTCGTGATCATGGGGCTCGGTCACCTGTCCGTGCCGAAACTCCCCGGTATCCCGGGTATCGAGACCTACGAGGGCCACAGCTTCCACGCGAGCCGATGGGACTACGCCTACACCGGCGACCCGGCCGGCGGACCGCTGGGCAACCTGCGGGACAAGCGGGTGGCGATCATCGGCACCGGCGCCAGCGCGGTGCAGTGCATCCCCCACCTGGCCACCGCATGCCAGGAACTGCTCGTGGTCCAACGCACGCCCTCCGTCATCGAGGTCCGCAACAACCGACCGATCGACCCGGAGTGGTTCGCGGGGATATCCACGCCTGGGTGGCAGCAGCGCTGGCTGGACAACTACGCGGCCACCATGACGTCGGCCGAGCCGCCGGCCGAGGATCTGATCAACGACAGCTGGACCGCCATGGCCAAGATGTGGGGCAATGCCGAACAGGACGTGCCGGCGGAGTCGGACACGTCCGAGGAGCTTCGCGAGCCCTGGTACTACGCGGACCTGAAGAAGATGGGGCAGATCCACGCCCGGGTGGAAGAGACGGTCGACGACGCACGGACCGCGGACCTCCTCAAGCCCTGGTACCACCTGGCGTGCAAGCGCCTGACCTTCCACGACGAGTACCTGGGCGCCTTCAACGAGCCGACGGTCCGTCTCCTCGACACGGACGGCAAGGGGGTCGAGCGGATCACGCCGCGAGGTCTCGTGGTGGACGGCACCGAGTACGAGGTGGACTGCATCGTCTACGCGTCGGGGTTCGAGGTCGGCACCGCGCCCACCCGGCGCGCCGGATTCGACCCCGTCGGCAGGGACGGCCGGCGACTGTCGGAGCACTGGACCGACGGCATGCGCACGATGCACGGTCTCCATGTGCACGGGTTCCCGAACGCGTTCCTCGTTCAGTCGATCACGGGCGGGACGCGGTTCTCCAACCTCTCGCACAACCTGTCCGAGGCGGCCAAGACCGTCGCCGCCGTCATCGCGCACGCGGTCACCACGGGGGTCGACGTCGTCGAACTCACCCAGCAGGCCGAGGACTCCTGGATGAACAACGTGGGAATCGATCCGGATTGGCGCACGTTCCTGGGCACGGAATGCACCCCCGGCTACTCCAACAACGAGGGAACGGAACTCGGTCCGCATTCCCTTTGGGACGCGCACAAGTTCCCCGATGGCCTGGGATTCTTCCGACACCTTCAGGAATGGCGGAGCAGCGGGGAGTTCGACGGCCTGGAATTCCACCGTTCGGACAGCTGATGCCGCTTGCCCTGTCTCGCCGGCGAGACAGCCCTCCCGGGCTCCTTCGAGTGGTGCCCGGGAGCCATCAACCCTGGCGAGTGCTACCTGCTAGCCTCGCGAAGTCGATACAACTCCGCTTTATCTTTGCCTATTAACTCCGCCGAAATAACGGCTCCCGATCCCGCTGCGGCCCGCCGCCTGGCCGGTGATTTCGGCGCCTGAGCCCATCGGATGCGGATCAAGACTGGTAGCGGTCGGAAACAGCGAGGTAGCCTGCATGATTCCGTTGTCGTTCGCGCAGCAGCGGTTGTGGATCATCGGTCAGTTGGCGGGGCCGAGCGCGGCGTACAACATGCCGTTGACGCTGCGCCTGTCCGGGGCGCTGGACCGACGGGCGCTGAGCGCGGCGCTGGGTGACGTGGTGGGCCGGCACGAGAGCCTGCGGACCGTCTTCCCCGTCATCGACGGCGAACCCGTCCAGCACATCGTGCCCACCGACGAGGTCACCCTGCCGCTGACCTGGACGGACACCGACGAGGAACAGGTGACCGACCTCGCCGTCCAGGCCGCCGGACACCTCTTCGACCTCGCCACCGAGATCCCCCTGCGTGCCCACGTCTTCCGCACCGGACCCGACGAACACGTCCTGATGATGCTCGTCCATCACATCGCCTGCGACGGCTGGTCGCTCGGCCCCCTCGGCAAGGACCTCGCCACCGCCTACGCGGCACGGACCGCCGGCACGGCGCCGGCCTGGACCGAACTCCCCGTCCAGTACGCCGACTACACCCTGTGGCAGCGCGAACTGCTCGGCTCCGAGTCCGACCCCACCAGCACCTTCGCCCGGCAGTCCGCCTTCTGGCGCGACGCACTGGCCGCGCTCCCCGTCGAACTGGACCTGCCCTTCGACCGGCCACGCTCCGCGACGGCCGCCCAGCACGGAGGACAGATACCCATCACCATCGACGCGGAAGTCCACACCCGTGTCATGGAGTTGGCCCGACGGACCGGCGTGACGCCGTTCATGGTCGTCCAGGCCGCCCTGGCCGTCCTGCTGTCGCGACTCGGCGGCGGCACCGACATCCCGCTCGGCACACCCGTCGCCGGACGTCCCGAGGAAGCCCTGCACGACCTGGTCGGCTTCTTCCTCAACACCCTCGTGCTGCGCACCGACGTCTCCGGCGAGCCCACCTTCGCCGAACTCCTGACCCGGGTGAGGGAAGCGGACCTCGCCGCCTTCGAGAACCAGGACCTCCCCTTCGAGCACCTGGTCGAGATCATCGCTCCACCACGAACCGCGGCACGCCACCCCCTCTTCCAGGTCATGCTGTCCTTCAACACCAACACCGAGGCCAACTTCGGCCTGTTCGGACTCGAGACCGGCGGATTCGACGTCCCGGCACCCGAAGCGGTCAAATTCGATCTCAATTTCGAATTCGAGGAGCGGTTCGGTCCGCAGGGACAGCCGATCGGCATCAAGGGGTTTCTCGAGTACGCCACCGACCTGTTCGACCACCACACGGTCCAGATGGTGGCCGAGCAGCTCGACCACCTGCTCGGCGAACTGTCCTCCGACCCCGACCGGCCCATCGATGTGACGGACCGCCAGGCGCGGCCCGGCGGTCACGGCGGCGAACTCGGCGAGGTCGAGGCGGTACTGGCGGGGTACCCCGGCATCGCCGAGGCCACGATCGTCGCCCGTGAGGACATGCCGGGCGACAAGCGTCTGGTCGGCTACGTGGTTCCCGACCCCGATCTCGGCCCGGAAGCCACCGTACGGCTGCCCGCGACCCTGCGCGAGCACGCTGCCGGGCTGTTGCCCACGCGCCTGGTGCCGGCCGCGTTCGTGGTCCTGGAGCGGCTGCCGCTGACGGATCACGGGAAACTGGACCGCGAGGCCCTGCCCGCACCGGACCCTGCCGTCGTGGCCGCCCGTCGTGCTCCGACGACCGTGCAGGAAGAGATCCTGTGCGCCGCGTTCGCCAAGGTGCTGAACCTGGAGCTGTCCACCGTCGGCATCGACGACAACTTCTTCCTTCTCGGCGGCCACTCCCTCCTCGCGACGCGGCTGGTCGCCCTCATCCGCACCCTGCTCGGGGTCGAACTCGGCATCCGTACGTTGTTCGCGTCCCCCAGCATCGCCGCCCTGGCCAAGGCGCTGGCCGGGGCGGGCCCCTCGCGTCCGGCGCTGGTGACCGTGGATCGTCCGGAGCCGCTGCCGTTGTCGTCCGCGCAGCAGCGGTTGTGGTTCCTGCACGAGTTGGAGGGACCGAGCGCCACCTACAACATCCCGGCGGCCATCAGGCTTTCCGGTGTGATCGACACCGGTGCGCTGGACGCGGCGTTGCGGGACGTCCTCGGGCGCCACGAGGTGCTGCGCACCGTCTTCCCGTCGGTCGAGGGACGCCCGTACCAGCGGGTGGTGCCGGTCGAGGAGCTCGGCGAGGTGCTCACCGTGGTACCGGCGGCGCCGGCAGGGCCGTCGGGCCTGACCGCGTCGATCAGCGAGGCGGAGCGCCACTGCTTCGATCTCTCTGCTGAAGTGCCTTTCCGGGCTCGGCTGTTCGCAGACGGTCCGGACGAACACGTACTGGTGCTGCTCATGCACCACATCGCCGGTGACGGCTGGTCGCTGGTCCCGCTGCTCCAGGACTTCTCGGTGGCGTACACGGCGCGCCTGGCCGACCGGGAACCCGGATGGGCTCCGCTTCCGGTCCAGTACGCGGACTACACGCTCTGGCAGCGTGAACTGCTGGGCGAGGCAGAGGACCCCGAAAGCCTGCTGAGCAGGCAACTGGCCCACTGGCGCCACGCGCTGGCCGACATACCGGAGGAACTGGCGGTACCGGTCGACCGTGCCCGCCCCGCGGTGGCCACGCATCGGGGCGGGAGCGCGCCGCTGGAGATCCCCGCACCGCTGCACGCCCGGATCACCGAACTGGCCCGGGACGAAGGCGCGACGGTCTTCATGGTGCTCCAGGCCACGTTGGCCGTGCTGCTCTCCCGGCTCGGCGCCGGCCAGGACATCGTGATCGGAACCCCGACGGCCGGGCGCACCGACACCGCGCTCGACGACCTCGTCGGATTTTTCGTCAACACCCTGGTCCTGCGCACGGACGTGTCCGGTGGTCCGTCCTTCGGCGAACTGCTCGGCCGGGTGCGGGAGCAGACGCTCGACGCGCTGGCGCACCAGGACGTACCGTTCGAGCGCCTGGTCGAGGAACTGGCCCCGGTGCGCTCCTTGGCCCGCCATCCACTGGTCCAGGTCATGCTCGCGCTCCAGAACAACGCCGCTCCCGAGCTCCGACTGCCGGGTCTGCGCGCGAGCTTCCTGCCCGACGGGGACACCCTGGCGAAGTTCGACCTCTCCTTCGATCTGCGCGAACACTTCGACGAGCTCGGTCGGCCCGCCGGTATGACCGGCGGGATCTCCTACGCCGTCGACCTGTTCGACCAGGCGAGCGTCGAGCAGCTCGCCGAACGCTTCACCCGTGTCCTCGACACCCTGGCCACCGGCCCGGACCAGCGGGTCGACCAGGTCCCGGTGCTCTCGGCCGCGGAGCGGGAGAAGGTGCTGCACACCTGGAACGACACCTCCCGCTCCGTCCCGCCCACGACCCTGACGACGCTCTTCCAGGACCAGGCCGCCCGCACCCCCGAGGCCACCGCGGTCGTCTTCGACGGCACCACCTTGACCTACGGTGAGCTCAACACCCGCGCCAACCGGCTGGCGCACCACCTGATCGAGCACGGGGTCGGCCCCGAGGACATCGTCGGCATGGCACTGCCGCGGTCGATCGACCTCGTCGTGGCGATGCTCGGCGTGCTCAAGGCGGGCGCGGCGTACCTCCCGATCGACACCGAGTACCCCAAGGAACGGGTCCGGTTCATGATCGAGGACGCGAAGCCGTCGTACGTGGTGACGCTCCAGGCCACCGCGGCATGGCTGCCGGCCGACGCACCCTTGCTGGTCCTGGACGATGCCGCCACCCAGGAGGAGCTGACCGCACGCCCGGCCTGGCGTCACGATCCCACCGACAGCGAGCGCACCGGGCCGCTGACCCCGGCTCACCCCGCCTACGTCATCTACACCTCCGGCTCCACCGGAACGCCCAAGGGCGTGACGGTACCGCACCAGAGCATCACCAACTTCATCACCGTGCACCGTGAGTCGGTCTTCGCCCGCGCCGCCGAAGTCTCTGCCGATCGCCCGCTGCGGGTCGCGCTGACCACCTCCATATCCTTCGACGCGGTGTGGGACCAGCTGTCGTGCCTGCTGGAGGGGCACGAGCTGCACGTCGTGAGCACGGAGGTGCTCTCCGACCTCGGCCTCCTCGCGACCTGGCTGGACGCGCACGACGTCGACTTCCTGGAGCTGACCCCCACGCACATGGCCGCCGCCGTGTCGGCAGGCCTGTTCGACAACGGCCGCCGTACTCCGGCACTGCTCGTCGTCGGCGGTGAGGCCGTACCCGACTCGCTCTGGGAGTGGCTCGGATCGCTGGGTGAGGGCACCCGCAGCTTCAGCTTCTACGGGCCCACGGAGTGCACGGTCTACCAGGTCTTCGCCGAGCCGCGGTCCACACCGCGGCCGATACTCGGCGGACCCACCTTCAACATGCGGGTGTTCGTGCTCGACGACGGCCTGGAACCGGTGGCCCCCGGTGTGACGGGTGAGTTGTACGTGGCGGGTGCGGGTCTGGCGCGTGGCTACCTGAACCGTCCCGCACTGACCGCGGAGCGGTTCGTGGCGTGCCCGTTCGGTGCGCCCGGCGAGCGGATGTACCGGACCGGGGACCTGGCGCGGTGGCGGGCGGACGGAACCCTCGAGTTCGCCGGCCGGGCCGACGACCAGGTGAAGATCCGGGGCTTCCGGATCGAGATCGGGGAGATCGAGGCGGTGCTGGCCCGGTATCCCGGTATCGCACGGGCCGTGGCGGTGGTCCGCGAGGACATCCCCGGCGACAAGCGCCTGGTCGGTTATGTGGTACCCGCTCCGGGCCGGTCCCCGGAACAGATCGCGCAGTTGCCGGGCCTGTTGCGCCGGCACGCCGCGGGGCCGCTTCCGGGTTACATGGTGCCGGCCGCGGTCGTGGTCCTGGACCGGCTGCCGCTGACCGCCAACGGCAAGCTGGATCGCAAGGCCCTGCCCGTCCCGGACTACTCGGTCGCCTCGACCCACCGCGCTCCGACGACGGTGCGGGAGGAGATGCTGTGTTCGGTGTTCGCCGAGGTGCTGGGTCTGCCCACTGTCGGCGTCGACGACCACTTCTTCGAACTCGGCGGTCACTCCCTCCTCGCGACGCGGCTGGTCGCCCGCATCCGCGCCCTGCTCGGGGTCGAAATCGGCATCCGTACCCTGTTCGAGGCCCCCACGGTCGCCGCCCTCGCCGGTGCGCTGATCGAGGCGGGACCCTCCCGTCCGGCGCTGGTACCCGGGGGCCGTCCGGAGTCGCTGCCGTTGTCGTTCGCGCAGCAGCGGTTGTGGATCATCGGTCAGTTGGCGGGGCCGAGCACGGCGTACAACATGCCGTTGGTGCAGCGCCTGTCCGGACCGCTCGACCGGCGGGCGCTGGCCGCGGCACTGGCCGACGTCGTGGGCCGGCACGAGAGCCTGCGGACCGTCTTCCCCGTCATCGACGGCGAACCCGTCCAGCAGATCCTGCCCGCCGACGCGGTCACCCTGCCTCTGACCTGGACGGACACCGACGACGAACAGGTCACCGACCTGGTGATCCAAGCGACCGGACACGTCTTCGACCTCGCCGGCGAAATCCCGCTACGGGTGCAGGTCTTCGGCATCGGCCCGGACGAGCACGTCCTGGTCCTACTGGTGCACCACATCGCCTGCGACGGCTGGTCGGTCGGGCCCCTGGGCGACGACCTCGCCGCCGCCTACACCGCACGGCTCTCCGGCGCCGCCCCGGCCTGGACCGAACTCCCGGTCCAGTACGCCGATTACGCCCTGTGGCAGCGCGATCTGCTCGGCTCCGAGAACGACCCCGCCGGCACGGCGGCCCGCCAGTCCGCCTTCTGGCGCGACGCCCTGGCCGCACTGCCGGTGGAACTCGACCTGCCCTTCGACCGGCCGCGCCCCGCCACCCCCGCCCGGCACGGCGGCCGGGTCCCCGTCACCATCGACGCCGAAGTCCACAGTCGGGTGACGCAGTTGGCCAGGCGGACGGGTGTGACACCGTTCATGGTCGTCCAAGCCTCCCTCGCCGTCCTGCTGTCCCGGCTCACCGGTGACACCGACATCCCGCTCGGCACGCCCGTCGCCGGACGCACCGAGGAAGTCCTCCACGACCTGGTCGGCTGTTTCCTCAACACCCTTGTCCTGCGCACCGACGTCTCGGGTGACCCCACCTTCACCGAACTCCTCGCCCGTGTACGGGAGACGGACCTCGCCGCCTTCGAGAACCAGGACCTTCCCCTCGAACGCCTGGTGGAGATCGTCGCCCCGCCCCGGACCGCGGCACGCCACCCCCTCTTCCAGGTCATGCTGTCCTTCGACACCAACCCCGAGGCTGCGTTCGACCTCCCCGGGATCGACGTCGGCGAGTTCGAGATCCCGGAACACGAATCCCCCAAGTTCGACCTGAACTTCCTGCTGCGGGGGTCGTACGAGCCGGACGGGCGGCCGACCGGCATCATGGGGATCATCGCGTACGCCACCGACCTGTTCGACCACCACACGGTCGAGAACTGGGCCGAGCGGCTCAGCCTGTTGGTCGCGGAGCTGACCTCCGACCCCGACCGACCCATCGGCAGGGTGGAAGTCCCCGAACCGGCCGGGCGGAACGCGAACCCCGATCGGTCGGCGACCCGACCGGCGCTCGGCCCCGGCAGGCGGCGGGTGGTGGCTCGTCCCGGTCCTTCGCCGGATCAGCCGCTCGGCGGATCCGCAGACTGAGTGCCCGGGGGAAGTCCAGGCACGCCCGCACACCGCCCGGCACGTCCCCGATCACCCGTGCGGCGAATTCGACCCGATAGGAAGACTGTGATGGACCAACGCGCCGAGACCCTGCGCCCCCGACCGGGGGCCAAGACCCCTGAGGCGGGGTGGCGTTCATGAGCAAGGATGTCGCGAGCGCCGGCAAGAAGCCGACTTCACTGTTCCGCCAGCGGAACTTCGTGCTGCTGTGGACGGGTCAGTCCGCCTCGATGCTCGGTTCCCCGATCACCTACGTCGCGATGCCGCTGACCGCGGTTCTGCTGCTCCACGCGACGCCGATGGAAGCGGGCGTGCTCGTCGCCCTCGAGACGCTGCCGTTCCTGCTCTTCGGCCTCTTCGCCGGCGTGATGCTGGACCGCCGCGCCCGCCGGTCCGTGATGATCGTCGCCGATGTCGTGCGTGCCGTGGTCCTCGCCTGGGTCCCCGTCGCGTACTGGCTCGATGTGTTGAACATCGCCCAGCTCTTCGTCGTGGTCTTCGTCGTCGGCGTGATGAGGATGTTCTTCGACCTCGCCACCCAGTCCTACACACCCGGTCTGATCGGCCGGGACCGGCTCGGCGAGGCGAACGCGAAGCTGGAACTGTCGGGCTCGACGGCGCAGGTCGTCGGACCGGGCGCGGCGGGCCTGCTGGTCAGCGCGCTCAGCGCACCGGTGGCGATCGCTGTGGACGCGGCGACCTACGTCCTGTCCTTCCTCACGGTGGCGGGGCTGCCGGCCGACGAGGCGCCGAAGCCTCAGCCCGGGGCGGAGAAGCTCTCGGTGTGGGCCTCGATCCGTGAGGGATTCGCCGCGATCGTGCGGCACCCGCTGCTGCGCTGGTTCACCACGGCCGCGCTGATCATCAACCTGTTCTCCGGTGCCCTGACGTCGGTGTTCTTCCTCTACATGCTCCGGGTGCTCGGCATGGGCTCGAAGCAGATCGGCCTGGTCCTCGCGGTCGGCAGCATCGGCGCCCTGGTCGGCGTCCTCCTGGTCGGCCGACTGACCGAACGGTTCGGCGTCGGCCCGACACTGATCCTGACGATGGCGCTGCCCGGGCTGGGATATCTCCTCCTCGCGGCCGTACACGGCCACTCGCCGGCGGCGGTCGCCGCCGTCGCGGCCTCCTCCTTCGTCGTCCAGTTCAGCATTCCCGTCTTCAACGTGACGGTGGTCAGCTTCCGGCAGGTGTCCACCCCGGACGAGCTGCTCGGGCGGGTGAACGCCACGGCCCGTACCTGCGCCTTGGGTGCGTTCTCGCTCGGCTCGCTGCTCGGCGGTGCGCTCGCCTCCGGAACCGGGCTGCGGACGGCTGTGGTGCTGGCCGCGAGCGGGACGTTCCTGGCCTCACTCGCCCTGCTGTTCTCACCCGTGCGGGCGGTACGCCGCCTCGGGGCGTCCTCCACCGATTCCGACTCGGCCCCCGCGCCGGAACCCGGCCCGACCGTTCAGGAGCAGGCATCATGACGAGCGTCGAGACCTGGCAGGAGGAGGGCTATCAGCTCTCCCCGCAACAGCTCGCCCGGTCGGGCGAGGCCCGGAGTACGGCGGTGCGCACCGTCCGGACCACCACCCGGATACCGGTGCCGGATCTGGAGGCCCGGATCGCGACGGCGGTCGCCACACACGAGAGCCTGCGTACGCGGTACACCGAGTTCGCGGGTCTGCCCACTCTCGTCCAGGTCGTGGATCCGGTGGGCCCGGTCGCGATCGAGCGGTCGGGAACGGATCGCACCGTGCTCCGGGCCGGCGCGCTGACCGTCGAGCACGAACTCGGTCCGAACGGCACGCGGCTGGTTCTCACCCTGCCGCGGCTGAGTGTCGACGACGCTTCCTGGACCCTGCTCGTCGGCCTGCTGCTGAAGGACGCGGTCGCCGAGGCCGGGGAGACGGTGCTGCAGTACGCCGATGTCGCCGCCTGGCTCGCCGAAGTGCTGGACGAGTCGGCGCGGCCGCCGGTGGCCGACGAGGCGGCGCGACAGGCGTCGAAGCCGTCCTCGGCGCTGCCCTTCCTCACTCCCGAAGCCCTCCGGGACCCGGCCGCCGAGCCGGTGAGCGCCTCGGCCGTCGTCGAGGGGCCGGCTCTGGCACGGCTGGACGAACTCACCGCACGGTGCGGTGTGAGCGAGGCGGCGGTGCTGCTGGCTCTCTGGCGCTCGCTGTCCGGCCGGTACTGCCACGACACCGACGACCAGGTGCTGGTGGTGGCCGACGGCCGGTCCACGGAAGGCCTGGAGAACGTGCTCGGCCTGTTGGAGCGTCCGGTACCCGTGCGGCTGGAGATCGGCGCGGACACCCCGCTCGCCGACGCGCTCCAGGCCGCGCAGGACGCGCTCCACTCCGTAGCGGCGAACGAGAACCGGATCGACCCGGGGACCGCGGCCTCCGCCCACCATGCAGCGGACGTCCGCCCGCTCTCGTACCGGCACCGCCCGGACCGGTGGGCCGAGGAACTCTCGGCCCGTGCGTCCGTCCACGAAGCTCCTGGTGCGCTGCACCTCGACTGCGTGCGCGGGCCGCGGAGCCTGCGCCTGACCTTCGCCGGCGGCGCGGGCCTCGTCGCCCAGCCCGACCTGGACCTCGTCGCGGAGGCGTTCGGACACCAGCTGACCGATCTGCTGGACGGCGGCACGGAGCGCGCCGTCGGCGGCCTGCGCCTCACCGCGCCGGACGCCCCGAACGCCGAGGCCGGGCCCCGTGCCTCGTACGCCTCGGTGCTCGACCGCTTCCTCGCGCAGGCGGAGCGCACGCCGGAGCGGCCCGCGCTGCGCTGCGGCGAGACCGTCGTGTCCTACCGGGACGCGGCGCAGGGCGCGGACGCGGTGGCGCACCTGCTGCGCGGGCACGGCGTGCGGGCCGGTCAGCGGGTGGCGCTGTTCGTTCCCGCCTCGGCGGAAACGGTCGTCGCGATGCTCGGCGTCTGGCTCGCCGGCGCGGCGTTCGTCCCCCTCGACCCCACGTGGCCGCGGCAGCGGATCGAGACGATCCTGCGGGAGGCCGACCCCGCGCTGCTGCTCACCCCCGATCCGAAGGCCGATCACCAGGCCTCCGTCCCCCTGGTGTGCACCACCGACGCGGTCGTCGACCCGGCGCGCGCGGTGACTTCCGGCGCGGCGGCCACGGGCCCCGCCTATGTGATCTTCACGTCGGGCACCTCGGGGCTTCCCAAGGGCGTCGTCATCGGGCACGAGCAGCTGTCGCACTACGCCTCGGCGATCGGCGGGACGCTCGCCCTGTCCGAGGGCGCCGAGTTCGCGGCGGTCTCCACCCTCGCCGCCGACCTGGCCTACACGGCGGTCTTCCCGACCCTGGCCGGCGGCGGCTGCGTCCAGCTCGTCCCCACCGAGACCGCCACGAGCCCCGCGGCTCTCACCGAGTGGTTCCGGGGGCACCCCGCGGCCGCGATGAAACTGGTTCCCTCGCACCTCTCGGCGCTGCTGGCCGAGGCCGCCGATCCGCTCGCGCTGCTGCCGAGCGAGGTGCTCGTGCTCGGCGGCGAACCGCTGCCGCGTCCGTTGTACGAGCGGCTGCGTGAGATCGCGCCGTCCTTGCGTCTGTACAACCACTACGGCCCGACCGAGTCGACGGTGGGTGCCGCATGCCTCCCGCCGGCCGCCTCGATCGACGAACGCTGTTCCTCGATCCCGGTGGGCTCCGGCCTCGGGGCGAACGTCCTGACGGTGGTCGACGCGGCGGGTGCCGCCCTGCCGCCCTGGTGCCCCGGTGAGGTGCTGATCAGCGGGCCCGGCGTGGGCCTCGGCTACCTCGCGCGGTTGCGCGAGGGCGGGTCGGGCTTCGGTACGGCGGACACCGCCGACGCCCACCGGACCGGTGACCTCGGCCGCCTGGTGCCCGGTCACGGCATCGAGATCCTCGGCCGGATCGACGACCAGGTGAAGCTGCGCGGATACCGCGTACAGCTCGGGGAGATCGAGACGCTGCTGGCGGGTCTGTCCGGCGTCGGCGCCGCCGCGGTCGTGGCGCGCGCGGACGCCGACGGACTCGTCACGCACCTGGACGCCTACCTCACCGCCGTCGGAGTGGACATCTCCGTCGAGGACGTGCGGGCAGCCGTGGCTCTGCACCTCCCGGCCGCCCTCGTGCCGACCGGGTGGCAGGTGCTGGAGCGGTTCCCGCTGACCGGCAACGGCAAGCTCGACCGCCGCGCCCTCGCACCGATCGCGCCGCCGAAGGCCCGGGCCGGCCGGCCGCGCGACTCGGTGGAACAGCGTCTGCTGGCGATCTGGTCCTCGGTCCTCGACCAGGACATCTCCTCCCCCGACGCCGACTTCTTCGAGTTCGGCGGACAGTCGCTGCGTGCGATCAAGCTCATGGCCCAGATCAACAACGCCTTCGGCCTGCGCCTGCCGATGTCCGCGGTGTTCAGCGCCCCGACCGTCGCCGCTATGGCGGAGCTGGTGCGTGGGAGCGACGTCCAGGACTCCAACCTGGTCCCGCTGCGCGCCGCCCGCGGACCGCACCAGCAGGCCCCGGTCTTCTGCGTCCACCCCGGCGGCGGCAACACCCTCAGCTACTGGGAGCTGGCCCGGCTGATACCGGCGGACCGGTCGGTCTACGGCATCGAGGCCTGGGGTCTGCACGGCAGGCCGCCGCAGGACGATTTCGCCGCCATGGCCGAGGAGTACGCGGCGAACATCGCGGCCGTCGGCGATGCCGCTCCCGTGATCGTCGGCTGGTGCTTCGGCGGCATCATGGCCTACGCCACGGCCCAGGCGCTGCGCCGTTCCGGGCGCGAGGTGGCGCAGCTGATCATCGTCAACTGCGGCGTCCCCGGTGACGTGGAGAACGGCCTGGCGCGGCAGCCCGCCGACCATCTCATGCGCCGCTTCGCCTTCCACTACCAGCTGGACCTGCCGGAGGGGCCGATCGAGCATCTCGGTCATCAGGGACTGCTCAAGGCCCTGCAGGACGTCGGCCGGCTGCCTCCCGACTCCGGTGAGGCGGAGCTGCGGACGCTGCTGGACGTCTACATGACCAACATGAAGGCCCTGGACCGCTACTTCGTGCAGGAGCAGGCCGAACTCGGCCGAGCCGACTTCCCGGTGCTGTTGGTGCGCGCCGAGCCGGCCGACGAGCCGCAGGCTCCGGACCGTACGTGGGGCTGGGGATCGGTGGTCGGGCCCGAGCTCGGCTTCGCCTCGGTGGCGACCACCCACCACGGCATCATGCGACAGCCCGCGGTGGAGGAGCTCGCCGAGCTGATCCGACAAAAGATCGACGCATGACCGGGAGATCGACGCACGACACGGAAATGAGGACCAGGACATGAACGAAGCCGCTTCCAGGACACCGGGGCCGCGCTCCCTGCTGGGCGCGACTCGGCGGCAGGTGCGGATACCCAGCGGGGATTCGGTGAACATCGGCTTCCTGCCGGAGTCACCGACGACCCCCGCCCTCATCACGCCGGCCGGTCCCGGCGTCGACCTGCCCGGCTGGCTGCGCGCGAACCGGGAAGAACTCGAAGCACGCCTGCTGCGGCACGGCGCGGTCCTGCTCCGCGGGTTCCACGCCGGTTCGGTGGAGAAGTTCGAACAGGCCGCCTCGGCCATCTGCGGCACCCTCTTCCCTGAATACGGGGACCTCCCGCGCGAGGGCGAATCGGCCCGCGTATACAAGTCGACGCCGTATCCGGAAGACCTCTCGATCCTCTTCCACAACGAGAGTTCGCATCTGCCGCAGTGGCCGATGCGGCAGTTCTTCTCCTGCATCGTGGCACCGCAGTCCGGTGGCCAGACGCCGATCGTCGACTGTCGGACGGTCCTCGCCCGGATGCGTCCGGAGCTGGCCGAACTCTTCGCCACCAAGAAGCTCCGCTATGTCCGCAACTTCATCGAAGGCGTCGATGTCAGTTGGTCGCGCTTCTTCGGAACCGACGATCCCGCCGAGGTCGAGCGCAAGTGCGCCGCGGAGGGGACGAGCTTCGAATGGACGCCGGACGGAGGACTGCGGACCTCGCGTCAGGCCGAGGCGGTACTGCGCCACCCGACGACCGGCGAGACCGTGTTCTTCAACCAGCTGGCACTGCACCACCCTTCGTCGCTGGACCCGGAGACGCGCTCCTCGCTGCGGGACATCTGCGGCGATCAAGGGATGCCGCGCAACGTCTTCTGGGGCGACGGCACCGTCATCGACGACGCCCTGGTGGACGAGGTCCGCGACCTGATGGACCGGGAATCGGTCGCCTTCTCCTGGCAGGAGGGTGACGTCCTCGTCATCGACAACATGCTGGTCGCGCACTCACGCAGTCCCTTCACCGGGCCGCGGAAGATCGTGGTGGCGCTCGGCGACATGACCGGCGAGGCCGGGTCGTGACTGCCACGAGCTGAGCTCGGTTCGAGCTCCGGGCGCAGCCATCGCCGCCTGACTTCGTTCGGACGGAGATCAGGAATAGCAATATCCCATCGCACCGACGGCGGTGTCTCGCCGGCGAGACACCGCCTGCGAGACACCCCGTGCGAGGCAGACCATTCAGCCGCCGCAACGATGACGGCTGCTTATCGTCGCTGTTACGCTGACGACTGATTGATCGATTCATCAGGAGAATCCGTGGCAAATCCGTTCGACGACGAAGAAGGCGCGTTCCTGGTTCTGGTGAACGACGAGAACCAGCATTCACTGTGGCCCGCCTTCAACGCGGTACCGGCCGGCTGGAAAGTGGCGTACGGCCAGGAAACCCGCAAGAACTGCCTTGAATACGTTTCCGCGCACTGGACGGACATGAGGCCGACCGGACTGGTCAGGGCCATGAGCGACGAACCGCAGTAGAAGCGGGTTCCGCGAATATACGGACACACTGGTGGCCGGTGGCGTGCGGATCCTCTTGGGATATCCGAAGACTTGCAGCACCCCCCGCTGTCCGCATCATCTTCAAGAATCCAGCGCTCAGTACAAATAAGAGTTATCCGTGAGCAGATCCAGCGCCATCACACTGTTCGGGCGGAACGCCGCGGTCTACGCGGACCAGCCGACCATCTCAGACCAGGAGCAAACCCTGACCACACGGCGGCGTTCCCACTTCATGTTCGGCTTCAACCGCTCGACAGTGCGGGCGATCGGGAGGTCCCAATGACCAGCGCGGCTACGACGATCGCGACAGTGGTCGCGGCAATTCACCGGCGGACGGGCAGCGAGCGGATAAGCGTCCTGTATCGGGACGCGGACGGAGTACGTGGACCGCTGGAGGTGGATGCCTCAGGCGATCCGACGATCGTCGCTCTGGCCGAGCGGGTAGCGGCGGAGTGGGACGCGACGTCGCCCGAGGCGGACTTCTACGGTGACGCACGATCGGTGGACGTCGAGGTCCTGGCCCCCGACGCGGACGCCGAGGAAGCCGGAGCGGCACTGACCGTACGGCCGGCGGACGACACGCCCATCGCCACGCAGGCGCGGCGAGCGGCGGCGCAGCCGGACCTCCGCCTGAGCCGGATCGATCTGCTGACCGAAGCCGACGAGGTGAAGGTGCGCGGCTTCATGGCCGGCCCACCGGCCAAGGAGCTGCGCCCGGTACCCGTGCTGATCGCCGAGCGAGCCGCGTCGACTCCCGACGCCGTCGCCCTCAGTCGGGGGGACGACCACGTCACCTATCGCGAGCTGATGGACCGTTCCGGCGCCCTGGCCGCGGAACTCCACACGGCGGGGGTTCGCACCGGCTCGGTCGTCGCCGTCCTCATGCCCCGCTCCCCGGAAGCCGTGATCGCCCTGCTCGGCGTGCTGCGTGCCGGTGGCGCGTACCTGGCCGTGGATCTCAACGATCCGACCGAGCGGGTGCACCGACTCCTGGCCACCGCCGATGTGCGCGTCGCCGTGACCGGTCCGGACCTGGCCGTCGCCCTGCCCGACGGTGTGCGGGCCATCCCGTTCGACAGCGCGGCGGGTACGACCGCAGCCCCGACGCTTCCTGACCTCCATCACGAGTCCCCGGCCTACATCTCCTTCACTTCGGGCACCACGGGTCAGCCCCGGGGTGTTCTGGTGCCGCACCGCGCCGTCAGCCGCCTGGTCGCCGACCCCGATTGGCTCGACCCCGTGCCCGGCGACGTCTTCCTTCAGGCGGCACCGCCGGCCTTCGACGCCTCCACCCTCGAGTTGTGGGCCCCCCTTGTCCACGGCGCGCGGTTGGCGGTCCTGCCGCCCGGGCCGATGGACACCGACATCCTCGCCGACACCCTGGCCGCCGAGCGGGTCAGCGTGCTGTGGCTGACCGCTGGGCTCTTCCACCAGTTGGTCGCCGCCCGGCCGCAGGCGCTGGCCGGCGTCCGGCGGCTGATCGCCGGCGGCGACGTGATCTCGCCGGCTCACCTGAACCATCTGCTGGCCGCCCAGCCCGGCCTGACGTTCACCAACGGTTACGGTCCCACCGAGAACACCACCTTCACGACGTGCTGGGTCGCCGACGGCCCGACCGGTGGAGATCCGGTGCCGATCGGCCGGCCGATCGCCGGGACCTCGGTCGCCGTCATGGACTCCCGGATGCGATTGGTTCCGGTCGGTGTGCGCGGCGAGCTGTGGGCCGGTGGCGAGGGTGTCGCGCTCGGCTACGTGGGCGACCCCGCGGCCACCGCCGAGCGCTTCCTCCCGGACCCGTTCGCCGACCAGCCGGGCCGGCGCATGTACCGGACCGGTGACCTGGCCAGTTGGACCGAGGACGGCACGCTGCTCTTTCACGGTCGGGGCGATGGCCAGGTCAAGATCCGCGGATACCGTGTGGAGCCCGGCGCCGTCGAGACCGAGCTGCTGGCTCATCCGGACGTGCGGCTGGCCGCCGTCGTGTCGCAGCGCGACCCCTCGGGGAATGCTCGGCTCATCGCGTACGTCGAGCCACGGGGCGGGGCGGCGCACGACCACGCCGAACTCGCGGCCCACCTGCGGACCCACCTGGCCACGACCTTGCCCGCGTACTCGCTGCCGGCCGCGATCCTGGTCCGCGACGCGCTTCCGCTGACGGTCAGCGGCAAGGTGAACCGCCGGGCGCTGCCGGCCAGTAGCGCCCTCGCGCGTTCGGTGTGGAACGAGTACGTCCCGGCCCGCGACAGCCTCGAACAACGCCTGACGGAGTTGTGGGGTGAGGCGCTGAACGTGGAGCCGATCGGGGTCGAGGACGACTTCTTCGAACTCGGCGGGCACTCACTGCTCGCCGCGGAGCTGCTCAGCCAGATGCAGCGGGAGTTCCAGGTCAAGCTGGCCGCCCGGACCCTGTACCTGCAACCGACCATCGGCGAGTTGGCCGCTCAGATCGCCGACCTCAGCCGGGAGATCACTCGTGACGACGTCTAGCTCCACCCACTCGGCGCGAATACCGGGCTGCCCGGTCCACAACGGCGGACTCGACCTCGTCGATCCGATGCTGTACAGCGACGGGGATGCTCCGGCGATCTGGCGTCGCCTGCGTGCCTCGGACACCCTGCACTGGCAGCAGGTGGACAACGACAACGGATTCTGGTCGGTCGTCTCCTACGACGACGCCGATCGCGTCCTGCGTGACTGGGCCGTCTTCACCTCCGAACGTGGCACTCTGGTGGACCTGCTCGGCCAGGACGACCCCGCGGGTGGACGGCAGCTCGCCGTGACCGACCCACCCCGGCACACCGAGATGCGGGTCCGGCTCCAGAAGGCGCTCACCGCGCGCGCTGTCGACCGGCAGCGCGACATGATCACCGATCTGGTGGTCGAACTGATCGAACCACTCGGCGACGGAGGAGTCTTCGACTTCGCTCAAGCCACTCTGGCCCTTCCGATGGCCGTCAGCGGCACACTGATGGGCATCCCGCGGCGGGACTGGTCGTGGCTGAGCCGGCTGACCACGGTGTGCATTGCCGCCGACGATCCGGAGTACCAAGGCCCGGACGGCAAGGCCGCCACTCTGGAGACCGCGCACCGCGAGCTGTTCGCCTATTTCCAAGACCTCGTGGAGTTCCGGCGCGGCAACCCCACCGACGATTTGCTCAGCGTATTGATCGGGACCACCTTCGAGGGGCGCCACATGTCCCCGGGGGAGATCATCTCCAACTGTTACAGCTTGTTGCTCGGTGCGAACGTCACCACCCCGCATTCACCCAACTTCGTCATGGCCGAGTTCATCGGTACGGACCTTCTTGCCGACTGGGCCGCGCACCCCGAGGTCGACGCGACCGCCACCGAGGAGGCCCTGCGCTGGGCGTCGCCGGTCAATCACTTCCTGCGCTATGCCACCCAGGACGTAGTCATGCACGATACGCCGATCGCCGCCGGAGATGCGGTGGTGGTGTGGCTCGGTGCGGCCAACCGTGACGAGAAGGCGTTCCCCGACGCCGAGGTCTTCAATCTGAGGCGCAAGCCCAACAAGCACCTCGCCTTCGGGGTGGGGCCGCACTACTGCGTCGGTCACTCACTCGCGCGCTTGACCCTTCGCATCCTGTTCAACGAGTTGTTCGAACGATTCGATGATTTTCAGGCCGCCGGACCGACGGAACGACTGCGGTCGAACTTTGTTTCAGGCTTCAAGCACATACCGATCACCGCGAAGCGGCGCACCAAAGGGAGAAGTTCGTGAAGGGCATGAATCCTTGGCTGCTGCGCCTGCCCGATCCGCTGGCCACCGCCCGGATATTCTGCATCCCGTACTCGGGCACCGGTGCGGGGATGTACAACCGTTGGCCGTCCAGCATCGGCGGTGTCGAACTCGTCCCGGTGCAACTACCTGGACGTGCGAACCGGATGCGCGAAAAGGCGCCGAACACCTACGAAGAGTTGGCCGTGGACCTTGTGGCCGGCCTGGCGCCCTACCTCGACCGGCCGTACGGCTTCTTCGGGCACTGCGGCTCGGCTCTGGCGGCATACCAGGCAGCCGTCCAGGTCGAGGCGACGGGCTCGGCCGTTCCGGGCCATCTGTTCATCTCCTCACAGGTGGCGCCGCAGGACGGTCCGACCGGACGCTTCCTGGAACTCGATGACGACGGCCTGACCGACGAGCTCCGCATCATGATCGAAGAACGCGGCGGGAACCCGAGCCCGGATGTGCTCGAACTGGCGCTGGAAATCTTGCGAACCGACATAGAGGTCAACAAGCGGTACGTCGTCCCCGACCCCGTCAGGCTGACCATGCCGATCACGACCATCGGCTGGACCGAGGACCGCGAGGTCCAGCACCATGCAATGGGTGGCTGGACCCGGTGCGGAGATACGGATCACCACGTGCTTCCGGGGGCGCACTACCGGTTCCTCGACGGACCGGCCGAGTTGTTCGAACTGTTCGCCGCCAGGATGGGTGCGAAGGGGGCCTAGGTGGCTGCTCAGTCACGGCGCGGGCCGGAGGCCAAGTGGTTCCGGCGGTTCGGTCCGGCCTACGAATCCAGGGCACTGCGCCTGTTCTGCTTCCACTACGCGGGTGGCAGTGCCGCCTCGTTCCGGGACTGGCAATCCCTGCTTCCGCCGTACGTCGAGGTGGTGGCCGTACAGCTGCCCGGCCGCGAGAACCGCTTCGCGGAGCAACCCTTCCGGGACATGCGACCGCTGGCCGAGGCCATTGCCGACGCGATGGCCGGAGAGCTGGATACGCCGTATGCCTGTTTCGGATTCAGCATGGGCGCGCGCGTGGCCTTGGCGGTATCGCACCTGTTGCGCGAGCGGGGCCTGCCGCAGCCCTCGCACCTCTTCTCCGCGAGCAGTTGTGCTCCTTCCCGAGGCATGCCGGTGCGTGGCTGGAACGAGTCGGACGACATGCTGATCGGCTATCTGCGTGAGCTCGGCGGCACCGCGGCGAAGATCTTCGACAGCACAGAGTTGCTGGACATGTATCTGCCGACCGTCCGCGCCGATCTCACCGTCGTCGGCACCTGCCCGCCGCGCAGCGGGCTGCCGCTGGCGGTGCCGCTGCGTGCTTTCACCGGCGTGGACGACACGGAAGCACCACCGGAGCTCATGCGGGACTGGTACCGGGAAACCTCAGCGGCGTTCAGCTTGACCACGGTGTCCGGCGGGCACTTCTTCGACCCCGCCGGCACCACCAAAATGATCAACCAGATCGCGTCCGACCTGGAACTCACGGTACGGAATCACCTGTGACGTGCGGCTCCTGCCGCCGGCCTGCTCGAGCTGGTCGGCGTTGAGGTCGGCGGTGTTCAGCTGCCGCGGGAGAGCAGTGGTCCGGTGCCCCAGGGCGGCCTCGGCATGGATCCCACGGACCCGGCCGGCCCGTGCGAGGTGGGCTTGCGGCTTGCGTCACGTCAGGCCTGCCGCCGCCGTCGGTGCCGGTGCCGGTACCGAGCGGGCCTTTCGCGACCACAGGCACTGTCGACCTACAGCGAGAACCGCTCGGCGCCGTTGACGAAGCGGGGCTCGGCTCCCCCTCGAACGCGAAACCCCGCCGCACCGACGAGTTGATCCGCTCGACCGGTGCGACGTACGCGTCGTGGTCGGGAACGACA
This sequence comes from Streptomyces sp. NPDC048331, assembly GCF_043201215.1. Taxonomy (NCBI): domain Bacteria; kingdom Bacillati; phylum Actinomycetota; class Actinomycetes; order Kitasatosporales; family Streptomycetaceae; genus Streptomyces; species Streptomyces sp. NPDC048331. The sequence goes on from NZ_JBICYT010000035.1 coordinate 47,489, forward strand.
CCGCCGACGACGCCCACCGCGTCGGTGGCGACGACCTCGCAGGACCGCCGCGGCGCGAGCAGGATGAGCTGGAAGTGCACCCCCTCCACCGGGACCAGGCGCGGCGGGGTCGTCTCGCCGAGCGCGATGCGCGCGGCGTACCCGGTCAGGTCGAGATCCATCGCACTGAGCGAGAGCTCCTGGATGCCGCCGCCGAGACGGCCGTTGACCTCGATCAAGCGTGGCCCCTGCGGGGTGACCTCGAGTTCGGTCCGGGTGATGCCGGTGCGGATGCCGAGGGCCGCGACCGCGCTCCGGGCGAGGGCCGTTAACTCCTCGTCCTCCGCCCGGCCGAACGGGGACGGCCAGAACCGGCCGGTCTCGCGGAACGGCGGTACCAGGGGCGGCTTTCCTCTGACGCCGATGGTGGTCCGATCACCCTCGACCACGGCGATCTCCCCCGACACGTAGTCACCGCAACGGCCCGGTCGGGCGACCCACCAGGTACTCCTCCAGCACCAAGCCGCCGCCCTGGACCAGCCCCCGGCCGGGCCGGCGCCGGCACCGAGCGCAGGTGGCCGAGCCCCCTGGCCTCGTCCGGGACGGGGAAGGTAGTGCCGCCGGCGACCCCGTGGACGGGCTTCAGCACGGCGGCTCCCGCCTCGGTCCGCCTCGGGGTGGATCAGCGCGGTGCGCACCGAGTCCGCCCCGGCCTCGCGCAGTGCCGCCCGCTGCTGCCACTTGTCGGTCAGCAGCTCGGCCATCTGCCGCGTGTGGTAGCGGAGTTCGAGTAGATCCGCCAGGTGCGCGGTGACCCGCTGCAGCTGCTCGCTGTAGGTGACGACGCATCGTCGTCCCCGACCGGAAGGGAACGCCCCCGTCCGAGGTGGCCCTCCCCTTGGGCTGGGCGGAGTGCGTCCTCGTGATCCCCGACGCCGACGCCACGCACGGGATCTCCCCGACGGCCGGGGCCGGCGGCCGGTCGGTACCGGATGCGTCGTCGGTGCGCCGCAGCGCGGCCTCGTAGGCCCGGTCCGGCTCCTCGATGCCGACCCGGACGTCCAGCAGGGCCTGGCAGGACCTGCTCGCCGGGCCGGTGCCGCCCGCCCGCCGCCAGTTCGGAGTACTGTCCGGGCAGGATGCCGAGCGCCTCACCGAGGTCACCACGCCCGTCGGTCGCGACGATGAACCGGGGACGCGACCCGGTGCCGTGCGCGTGGAGAGTGCCTTCCCGCTGGGCTGACAGAGATCTTTGACAAGTCTCATCTCCCCAGCGCAGAAGGCACTTTCACGTTCCCGCCCGTGATCCGGACACCGCCGCAGGTGAAGCGCGCAGGTGAGCCGTCACCGGCAAGCTGCCCAGATCGAACGCCCCCTCAGAGCGCCGAGTCTTCCCGCCGGTACAGGACGCCCTCGCTCCACACCAGGTCGAGCTGGCCCCACTCGATCGCCGACGCGACGTCGGGGAAGAAGCTGCGGCCGTTGTAGTTCGCGCTCGTGTTGCACAGGACCGGGATGCCGCTGCACCTGTAGTACTCGCGCAGGATGGCGTGCAGGATCGGGTCGTCGGACTCGTTGACGGTCTGCAGCCGTGCGGTGCCGTCCAGGTGCATGACGGCCGGGACACGATCGATCCACTCGGGGCGGACCCAGTGCTCGAACAGCATGTACGGGTCCGGCGTGCCCGGGTCGAAGACGGTCGGGGCGTGCTCTTCCAAGCAGATGGGCGCGACCGGCCGGTAGTGCTCCCGGGTCTTCACGTCGTTCAGGAGCCTCTTCATCGACGCCTCGACCGCCGGTGCGATGATGCTGCGTCCGCCGAGCGCGCGAGGTCCCAGTTCGGCACGGCCGTCGATCACGACCGCGGGCTGGCCCGTGGTGTGCAGGATCTGAGCCAGTTCCTCCGGCGTGCAGGGCGACGTGCTCCAGCCGTGCGGCACGTCCGGCGTCGGTTCGAGGGCCGGGCCCAGCCGGGCCCCCCACTCGATCGGCCGGAGCCCGGAGCCGCCGGCCGCGGCCAGGCAGGCCGTGCCGATGGCGACGCCGGAGTCGTCCGGGAACGGCGGCACCCACATGGCCTTGATCGTCGGGTGGGAGCGCAGGGCGCTGTTCCACTTGATGTTCAGGGCGCAGCCACCGGCGAAGCACAGGTTCCAGGCGCCGCCGCCCTTCCACGCCTGGATCTTCTTCGTCACCCGGTCGATCAGCAGTTCCTCGAGGAACGTGTGGACGCTGGCCAGCACGTCCTCGTCGGCGAACCCGAGGGCGGTGGTGCGGGCCTGCACGGCGGAGAGGAACTGGTGCACGTAGGCGTGCGACGACTCACCGGTGCTGCCGCACCCGATGATGGTCCGCCGGTACTCCCGCACCCGCGGGGAGTCGGCGTCGAAGAACTCGAAGAACTCCTCGCGGAAGACCTGCTTGATCTGCTCCCGCGAGGTGCCGAGGGCGATGTAGGCCATCATCTTCCCGGCCACGGAGAGGTCGTCGACGTTCCTCGACTTGTTCTGCCGCTTGAACGGGCCCCAGTACTGCGAGGTCATCGAGTAGGTGTGGCCGATGAGCGGGAACGCCTCGCCGCCGGCCTCTATCCGGCCGTCGGCGTCCACGCAGTACAGCCGCGGGAAGCAGCCGCCGTCCCAGACCAGCACCATCGACGGCTCGCCGCGGCGGGCGAACGGGCTGGTGCAGTAGGCCGAGGCCAGGTGGCCGGCGACGTGGACATAGCTGTCGTAGTCCAGTGCCTGGCCGCCGATCACGAGCCGGCCGCGGTGGCCCGGCAGCGCCGCGTCGGGTACCAGGTCGGTCTCCCGGTAGGGGGCGACCAGGACCTCGGTCCGGATCCCGCCGGCGAGTACCTGGACGCGGCCGTTGGCGGCGCCGTCCCAGCCGTCCAACGCCCATGTGCCGACGTCGCCGACCTTGAGGCCGAACTTGTCCATGACGCCGACCAGGTCGTCGAGTTCGTCGACGTTGCTGTATCGGGCGCCGTTCGCGATCTTCTGCATCTCGACGTTGAACACCAGACGGTCCTCGTCGAGGATCGCGATGCCGCCGCTCTGCGTGAGCTTCAGGCCTGCTGTGATCATGGTCTTACGGCTCCCGTTTGTCCGAGGGCTGATGTGGTCGTGTCGGAGGTGGTGCTCAGAGGTCGTCATGGGCGGGCCGATCAAGTCGGGCCAGTGGGCGCTCGCCGTGCGCGACCAGGTCGGCGAGCAGGTTCTGGTAGCGGTGCGCGATGTCGGCGGCGAGTTCGGGGGCGACGACGTCCGTCGCGATCTCGAAGTCGCACCGGAAGCCGTCCGCGCCCTCGATGATGTTCAGCGCCAAGGGGTGGCCGGTGTGGACGATCGGCAGCGGGTCGGCCTCCGACACCGTGAGCCCGTCCATCGGGGGCGCCGCCACGCGCCGGTAGAACGAGATGGACGTCGCGAGCAGGTCGGCGCGCAGGCCGCTTCCTGGCGCGAGCTCCGTGATCAGGTCGGCGAACGGGTGGTCCTGGGTCTCGAGCCCGGTCACGAGGTGCTCCATGACGTCGGCCACGCAGTCCGCGGCCAGGACGTCCGCCGTCCGTCGCAGACGCAGCGGCAGCAGGTTCGAGCAGTACCCGACCACCTGGTCCAGCTCCGGCGGGCGGCGGGCGGTCAGGACCGGGACGACGATGTCGTCCTGCCCCGTCACCTGGTGCAGCACGGCGCCCCAGGCCGCGATCAGGTAGGCGAACGCCGTCGCGCCCTGCTCCCGGGCGGTGCCGCGCATCCGGTCGCAGAACTCGGAGTCGAGCCGGACGCTGTGCCGCACCGCCCTGTAGGGGAACGGGCCGGACGCTCCGGGCCCGGGCAGCTCCGGAGCCGCCGCGCCCTGGAGCAGCGTGCGCCAGTAGCCCTGGTGCTCGGTGGCGTCGGGGCCGCGGACGACCCGCTCGTGCCAGGCGACGTAGTCCCGGAATTGCTGCGCGGGCGGCAGCAGGGGCCTCACGTCCTGGCAGCCGGCGTTGTACAGGGCGACGAGGTCGTCGACCAGGACGCTGAACGACCAGCCGTCCACCGCGGCGTGCGCCCCGGAGATCAGCAGCAGATGCCGCTCGGGAGCGGTCCGCACGATCGCGACGCGGAACACCGGCCCGGCCGTGAGATCGAGCCGCTGCTCGGCCCAGGACCGCCGGAAGCGGTCGAGGTCGTCGTCGTCCGGGCAGACGTGTTCGGTCAGGACCTCGGCCGGCACCGTCTCCGCGGCCGGACGCACGACGAGCGTCTCGCCGTCGGCGGCGAGCGTGGTCCGCAGGGTCTCGTGCCGCGCGACCAGGCCCTGCACGGCGCCGCGCAGCGCGTCCCGGTCCAGCCGTCCGTCCAGCCAGAAGCCGACGGACATCTGGTACGCCGGCACGCCGCCCTCGTCCAGTGCGGCCTGCTGCCGCTGGGCGAGGGTGCTGCGCGGCGCGGGCCGTGGCGCGACGTCCTCGGCCGGGTCGGCCCGGCCGGGGCCGAGCACACCGTGCGCCCGCAGCTCGGTGATCGAGTCACGGACCGCGGCCCGGATGTGGTCGAGATCGGCCTGCTCGTGCGCCGTGGACAGGAAGAAGTTGCGCATCTCCCAGACGAACACGCCGCGGTCGAGCAGGTTGAAGTAGAGGGGGTCCATGTTCTGTTCGTGCTCGAACCGGAAGAACGAGGAGAACCGGCGGACGTCGATCGGCACGTCGAGCTCGCGGAAGTCGGCGTTCAGCCCGTCCACGAACACCTCGGTCTTGCGATCGAGGTCCCGCTGCAGGGCCGGGCCCTCGCGGCGAAGGTGGTCCAGAACCGCCCGGGCCGCCACCATGGTCATCGGATGCTGGCTGAACGTGCCGGCGAAGAAGGTGGACTCCGCGGTCGGGCGGGAGCCGTCGCCGAAGTCCCACACGCCGCCGTCGATCGTGTCCATGATCCCGCCCCGGCCGGCGATCACACCGATCGGCATGCCGCCGCCGATGATCTTGCCGTACGTGGCCAGGTCGGCGTCGATGCCGTAGAGCCCCTGGACACCACCCGGGTGGCAGCGGAAACCGGTCACCATCTCGTCGAAGATCAGCTTGGTGCCGTGCCGTCGGGTGATCTCCCGGACCCGGCGCAGGAACTCGGGGTTCTGCACTCCGGGGGTGCGGAGGGTCACCGGCTCGGTCATCACCGCGGCGAGCCGCGGACCGTGCCTTTCGATGAACTCCAGTGCCTCGTCGGTGCCGAATTCGAGCACGTGCATGTTCTCCACCGCGCGCGCCGGGATACCCGAGGTGATCGGCCGGGTGGTCCGCACGCCGTTCTCGGACGAGGCCGCGGCGAGCACGCTGTCCGCGTGACCGTGGTAGGCGCTGGAGAACACCACCACGTCGTCGCGGCCGGTCGCGGTCCGGGCGATCCGCAAGGCGGTCATGACCGCTTCGGTGCCGGTGTTCAGGAAGGCGACCCGCTCCATGCCGGTGAGTTCGATCAGGCCGGCGGCGACCTCCTCGACCACCTCGGTGCGCGAGGCGATGACGAAGCCGAGGTCCAGCCGCTCGCGCAGGGCCGACATGACGGCGGGCGGGTTGTGCCCGAGGAGGTGGACGCCCCACCCCATGGTGAGGTCGACGTACTCGTTGCCGTCGATGTCCCACAGCCGTGCGCCCTGCCCGCGATCGGCGACGATCGGGTACAGCATCTCCTTGGTCGTCGGCCGGAAGCCGATGGACGAGCGGCTGTCGGCGATCCGCGGGCGGAACCGCTGGGCGAACTCCTTCGAACCCTTCGTCCTGTTGCCGAACCGCTCGGCCAGGACCTTGAGGTACCGGGCACGCTCCGCCGACTCCACCAGGCCGGCTCCGCCGCGCGCACCGGGTGCGAGCGGGGCGGCCGGCCGGGACGAGGCCGGTCGACCCGCCGGTCGGGTCGCGGGCGCCGGTTCGACGACGACCGGTACCGGTCCGGTGCCTGAGGCGGCACCGCCCGACAGGAGTGCGAGCTGGCTCCGCATGACGGCGAGCTGTTCGGTGATCAGGCGCTCGACCGCCGTCGTGGCGCCGGGCACCGCCCCGGTGTCGACCGAAACCGGCGCCACCACCGGCGCGGGGACGGGGGTCCGCGGCACGTCCACGGCCGCTGCGATCACAGCTCCGGAGGCCGGGGTCGCCGCAGCCTGCGGCGGCGTGCCGGCCGGCGCGTTCGCCGCCAGGTGCGCCGCCAGCGCGGCGGGCGTCTGGAGGTCGCCGAACAGCTGCCGGAGCGGGACCTTGCAGCCGAAGCGGTCCTCGACCAACCGCAGCATGCCGAGCAGCGCCATCGAGTCCGCACCGAATTCGGCGAACGAGACGTCCGGATCCAGCGCGTCCGGGCGGATGTCGAAGTAGTCGCCGACCATCGCGACGACCTCTGGGAGCAGTGGCTCCACGGTGTTCTCCTCGTGGTTCATGTCAGCCGACCCGGGCCAGGTGCGCCGCCAGGCGGTCGATCGTCGGGTTCTTCAGCAGATCGATCGTCGGCAGGGGGACGCCGAGTTCCGTCCCGATCCGGCGGGCGAGCCGCACGGCGAGCACCGGGTCGTCGTCGATGTCGAAGACGCTCCGGTCGTAACGGTCGACCTCGGTACGCAGCACCTCGGTCCACAGCTTCGCCAGCAGCCGCTTCAACTCCTCGCCGCGCGGCGGGCCGGCGGGGGCCGCCGGCGGCGCCGGGTCCGGTTCGTCCAGCCGCAGCCTGCTGCGATACAGCGGATGTGCCGGCAGCGGGACCCGTCGGTGCTCCTGGCCGGACCAGTCCGACCAGTCCACCGGCACGCCCGCGGTCCACAGTCGGGCCGCGTCGTGGAGCAGCCGCGCCACCGGCGACGACGCGGGGTCGTCGTCCGGGTCGAAGGCCCCCGGCAGCGGTTCGGCCGGGGTTCCGATGACGACCACCGTCGCCCCGTCCGAGGTCCGGCACCCGAAGGCCTCGGCCGACCGGCTGCCCTCCCACACGTCCCGGGTCCAGTGCAGCGGGTCGAGGGCTCGCGCCTCGGGCAGCTCGCCGCCCACGACGGCCGACAGGATCGGTACGCGCGGGACGCGCGGCCGCACCTCCGGCGGGCCGTCGAGCAGCCCGGCCCGCCAGGACAGCAGGGCCAGCGCCTCGTTCTCGTCGAGAACCCCGCTGTAGCAGGCCGCGAGGACTTCACCGGCTCCGGCGCCGCCGACCGCGTCGGGCCGCGCGCCGGATTCGGCCCACAGGGTCGCGAGCGCCAGTGCGGCGGTCACCTGGGCGGCCGGCGGACTCTGCGCGTGGATCGGGGCGCTGTCGACGGACCGCCGCACGATGTCGGCCACGGCCGGCACCCGCTCGGCCAGCACCCGGAAATCCTCGACCGGGACCTCGCCGAACAGGAACGACACGGCCGGGGCGGCCTCCGCCGTCGACGCCGCCGCGGCCCCCGCGGCGATCGCCCGGAGTCCGGCCACGGCGGTGGCGTGGTCGTCCGCGACGACCGTGCCGCGATGTGCGAACCCGCGCCGGCCGGCCCGCAGCGTGTATGCGGCGTCGAGGAGGTCGGGGGCGTCCGGCCCGGCCAGTACGTCGGCCAGCCGGCCGGCGAGCTCGCGTAGGGCCCGGTCGCTCTTGGCGCTCACCGCGAGCAGTCGGGGACCGGCCTCCGGTGTCGGCCGCGCGGGCAACGGTGGCGCCTCCTCCAACACGACGTGCGCGTTGGTGCCGCCGATGGCGAACGAACTGACCGCGGCCCGCAGCGGGGTCGGGCCCGGCTGCCACGCCCTGGGCAGAGCATTGATGTGGAACGGGCTACCGGCCAGATCGATCTGCGGGTTGGGCCGGGTGAAGGTCGGGTGGCCGGGGATCTCCCGGTGCCGCAGGGCCAGCACCGTCTTGATGAACCCGGTGATCCCGGCGGCGGCGGCCAGGTGCCCGACATTGGCCTTGACCGAGCCCAGCGCGCACTGCCCGGGCCGGGCGCCGCCGTCGACGAAGGCTTCGCTGAGCGCGGTGAACTCGATGGGGTCGCCCAGGGCGGTCGCGGTCCCGTGCGCCTCGACGTAGGTGATGGTGTCGCTGTCCACCTCGGCGACCGCGTGCGCCTCGCTGATCACCGCCCGCTGGCCTTCGACGCTCGGGGCGGCGTAGCCGATCTTGTCGGCCCCGTCGTTGTTGATCGCCGAGCCCTTCAGCACGGCCAGGACCCGGTCGCCGTCCTCGATCGCCTCGGCCAGCCGCTTCAGGGCCACCAGCCCGACGCCGTCGCCGAACGTGGTGCCGGCGGCGTCCGCGTCGAAGGGACGGCACCGGCCGTCCGGCGAGAACATCATCCCCTCGCCGTACACATAGCCGGGATACGGGTTGGCGATGACCGAGACGCCGCCGGCCAGCGCGATGTCGCATTCCCCCGCGATCAGGCTCTGCGCGGCCACGTGCACCGCGACCAGCGAGGTCGAACAGGCGGTCTGCACGGCGACGCTCGGCCCCTTCAAGCCCAGCTTGTAGGAGATCCGCGTGGTCAGATAGTCCTTGTCGTTGGCGACCATGAGCCCGATGCCGTCGTAGGTCAGCAGGTCGCAGGAACGGGCCACGACGTTCGTCAGGTACGTGTTCATCGCCGCGCCGGCGAACACCCCGACCGCCTGACCGTCGGCCCCGCCGGAGTAGCCGATGGTGTCGAGCAGTTCCGACGCGACCTCCAGCATGATCCGCTGCTGGGGGTCCATCAGCTTCGCCTCGCGCCGGGTGTAGCCGAAGAACTCGTGGTCGAAGTCGAAGGCGTCGGGCAGGTCGGCCGACCGCCGGACGTAGTGCGGATCGCGCAGTACCCGCTCGGGCACACCGGCCGCGACGAGTTCGTCGTCGGTGTAGGTGGTCAGCAGCTCGTCTCCGGCGAGCAGCCGGCTCCAGAACGTGTCCACGTCGGGGGCGCCGGGGAACCGGCCGCTCATCCCGATCACGGCCACGTCGTTCGACCGGATCGTCATGTCGATCTCGTCGGCGTCAGGCATTCTTCCCTCCCCGTTCCCGGGCCCGCAGGCGCGCGCCGCGGACCGTGTCGTCCGCCGGTCGGACGCGTCGGCTCGACGTCCGATCGCGGTCGCGGCCCGCGCCCGCGCCGACGGCGGCGGGCGCGGCATCGGAGCGGCCGAGACGCGCCGCCAGAGTGGCCACGGTCGGATAGCGGAACAGCTCGGACCCCTTCAACGGCGGGTTCGCGGGGTCGCCGGCGAGGAGTTCGTGGACTTGCAGCAGCAGCATGGAATTACCGCCGAGATCGAAGAAGTTGTCCTCGCGGCCGATGCCCTGGCGCTGCAGCACCTGCTGCCACACGGCCGTCACCCGACGCTCGTGGTCGCTCAGCGTCCCGGTGACGCCGGTTCGAGCGGCCACGCTCGCGAACTGGGCCGCCAGTCGCGCGCGGTCGACCCGCTGACCGGCGTCGAGCGGGAACACGTCGAAGAACCCGATCGCGGTGGGCACCATGGAATGCGGCAGCCTGGAACGCAACTCCGCCCTCAGGGCGCTCTCCGTCACCTTCTCCCCCGGCTCGGGGATCACGCAGGCGACGAGGCGGCGGTCGTCGACGCCCTCGCCGACGACCGACGCCGTCGACCTTCTGACACCGGGTACCTTGTCCAGCTGGGCTTCCACACCTTCCAGCTCGAACCGGAACCCGCTGATCGTCACCTGGTTGTCGACACGCCCCAGGATCTCCAGTTGCCCCCGGGTGTTGAACCGCGCCCGATCGCCGGTGCGGAACAGCCGGCCCCGCGGCTCGAGCGGGCTGTCGAGGAAGCGTTCCTTCGTCAGCTGCGACCGGTTGACGTACCCCCGGCCGACGCACTGTCCGCCGATGTGCAGTTCGCCGGTGAACTCCGGCGGCACGGGCTGCCCGTGCTCGTCGAGAACGTGGACCCGGGCGTGCGCCGGCGGGAGTCCGACCGGCACGCCGGTTCCCACGCAGTCCTCGGGTCGGACCTGCTGCGCGGTGACCCAGGCCGTGGTCTCGGCCGGGCCGTACACGTTCCACAGCGTCCCGCACCACGCACGGACGGTCCGGGCGAGCGGCGCGGGCAGCGGCTCGCCGTACGAGAAGACGTGCTTCAGCGCCAGACCCTCGGCCCCGTTCCGCCCGACCACGGCGGACAAGCCGTGCAGGGCGGAGGGGGTCTGGGCCAGGTGGGTGACCCGTTCCGCGACGAGCAGCTGGTGGAGGAGCTCGGGCGACCGGGTCGCCTTCGACGGCACGACGACCAGGCACGCCCCGGCCAGCAAGGTGCCCCACAGCGACGGATCGGAACCGGCCGGGTGGAGGAGCGCCCCGACCGCGGTCTCGTCGATGACGACGTGCTCGCGCATCGACTCCAGCATCGTCAGGACATTGCCGTGCTCGATGTCGATGCCCTGGGGCGTCCCGGTCGCGCCGCAGGTGTAGACGGTGCAGGCCAGGTCGTCGGCTCGCGGCAGATCGCCGGGCTCGCCGGCCGGCGGCAGCTCGGTCTCCGGCATGACCAGGACCGGCACCGTGGCACCGTCCAGCAGATCGGTCAGGTCCGGCTGGGTGAGTACCAGGTGCGCCCCGCTGTCCTCGAGCACCGTCCGGCACCATGCCACGGGATCGGACGGGTCCAGGCCCACGTAAGCCGCCCGGGCCCGCTGGACCGCGACGATCGCGGCCACCGTGTCGAGGGAGGGCTCGAGCAGGAGGGCGACCCGGCTCCCCGGGCCGACGCCCTCCGCCCGCAGCCGGGCCGCCCAGCGCCCGGCCAGCTCGTCGAGCTCGGCGTACGTGAGCTCGTCCCCCTCGCAACGAACCGCCGTTCGACGGGCGTGCCGCTCCGCGGTCTGCCGGAAGCGGGCTGCCAAGCTGTCGTCCGACGCGACGGACGCCGGCACGGGGTCGCGGTCGACCCCGTGCTCGGCGTCGCCCAGGATCGACAGCTCCGTCACAGCGCGGTCAGGGCCGGCGACCGCGGCCCGCAACAGCGTCACGTAGTGCTCGGCGGCACGGCCTGCCGCGGCGGCGGAGAAGACGGACTTGCGGTACTTGAGCACTCCGACGAGCCGGTCGCCGTCGTGGACGACCTCAAGCATGAGTTCGAGCTGGTTGTCCTGCTTGTCCAGCGGGAACGGCGCCGCGGTCAGTCCCGCCCAGGGGGCCGGGGACGCGCCCGCGTCGGCCACGTGGAGGGCGGCGTGCGCCGGATGCCGACCGGACTTCTGATAGATGAACATCGTCTGGAAGATCGGATTGCGGCCGTCCGCCCGGCGCGGCGCCAGCTCGCTGACGAGCAGCTCGAACGGATAGTCCTGGTGCTCGAACGCCTCGGCGACGGTGCGGCGGGTCCGGCCGAGCTGGTCGCGGAACGAGAGCGCCTCGCTCAGGTCCGCACGCAGTACGACGGGGTTCATGAAGTTCCCGACGCAGTCGGCCAGAGCCGGGTCGGTGCGGCCGGCGAACGGGCTCCCGACGAGTACGTCACGCCGGCCGGTGTAGCGGCCGACCAGAACCTGAAAGGCCGTGAGCAATACCGCGTAGGGCGTGACCGCTTCCGCCTTGGCCAGTGCCAACACGTCCGCGGCGAGGTCCGCGGGGATCGGGAACATGAGCGAACCGCCGCCGTCGGTGTCCGCCGGGTCCAGATCGAACCTGGGCCACTCGACCGACTCCAACCGACCGGACAGCTGGGCGTGCCAATAGGCGCGGGCCCGAGCACCCCGATCGCCGGCGATCAGCTCACGCTGATAGGCGACGAAGTCGCTGTACGGATGGTTGTGCCCGGGCAGCCCCGCCGGGCGCCGTTCGACCTCGGCGACGTAGAGCTGTTCGAGCTCGGCCAGCATCGTGCCGAGCGACCAGAAGTCGCACACCACATGGTGGGCCGCCAGCAGGACGACCGCTTCTCCGGGCGCCACCCGATAGGCCCGCGCCCGCAGGGGCGACCCGGCCACGAGGGCGAACGGCTCGCGATAGGCGGCACGCACCGCCTCCTGGAGTTCCCCCTCGGTCCACTGACGCGCGTCCAGCTCGACGAAGTCGGGTTCGAGCCAGCCGTGAACGGTCTGACGGCCCGCGGGGCCGTCCCCGCCGTCGCCGCCCGCCCGACTGAAGGTGGTACGCAGCGCCGCGTGCCGCCCGACGAGCGACTGCAGCGCGCGATGGAACGCGGCGGAGTCGAATCCGCCGGTGAACCGGGCGGTGAGGGCGACGTTGTAGGACGCGCTGTCCGGGTCCATCTGGTGCAGCATCAACAACGAGCTCTGCGCGTACGAGAGCGGATGCTCGGTGCGCGCCTGTCCGGCCCGTTCCCGAAGCGCCGCCTCCAGTTTCTTCCGGAGGTCGTAGTCGGTCATGAGTGTCACTCCTCGGTCGATGCGACGGGGGTCGAAGCGCCTGGGCCTGCCCACAGCGGCAGGAGGGCGTGCAATTGGTCCTCGGTCAGCGCGTCGAGCGAGGCCAACAGCCGCTCCGCCTCCTCGGGTGAGAGCTGGTCCGACCCGCCCGTCTCCTCGGGCGGGAGCCGATCCGGCCCGCCCGCCTTCTCGCCGGTCCCCGCCCCGAGGTCGAGCCCGAAGACCTCGACGACCGGCCGGCCCGCGTCGTCGACGACCGAGACGTCCACGACCTCTCGCGCCGTCCCACCCGCCCGGTGCCGTACCACCGCGACTCCGGACCGGGCAGCGCTCGCCGACTCGTGGATCACGACCCGCTCGATCCGGAACGGCAGCTCGGTGGAGGGCGCCGAAGCCGACCCATCCGCTCCCGGCCCATCCGGTCCCGGCCCATCCGCTCCCGGCCCGTCACCGACCGTCCGCCTCGTCGCCCGGAACGGCGCGTGGTACCTCACCCAGTCGACCGGAATCCCCGCCTCCTCCAACCGGGTCAGGTGCTCCAGGACCGTCACCGAATCCGGTGTCCGAGGCGACAACCCCGTCAGCCAGAGCTCGCTCCCGTCGCTCTGCGCCCGGCCGGCCGTGGTCAGCGTCCGTCCGGGCCCCACCTCCACGAAGACCGTGCAGCCGCCGTCCATCAGGGCCCGGACTCCCGCCATGAACCTGACCGGTGAGGTGAGCTGCCGACCCCAGTACTCCGCGCCGAGCTCCCCGCCCCCGGCCCAACCCCCGGTGAGGTTCAGCGCCATCGGCACGGCCGGCGTCCGGTGCCGGATCCGGCCCGCGGCCGAGACCAGCGCCGGGACGGCCGGGGCGACCAGCGTCGAGTGGAAGGCGTGGGTGGTCTCCAGCGGGATCGTCAGCAGGCCCTGCCGCTCGAACGCCGCCACCAACTCCCCCATCGCCGTGTCGGTCCCCGAGACGACGATCCGCTCCGGGGCGTTGTACGCGGCCACCGACGCCGCCCCGCCCTGTGCCGCGACCAGGCGTTCCAGCTCGGCCGGGTCGGAACCGCCCACGGCGACCATCCGGCCGGCGCCGGGCACGGCCGCGAAGGCCCGGCCCCGGGCGCTGACCAGTTCGAGCCCCTCCTCGACGCCGAACACCCCCGCCACACAGGCGGCCGCGTATTCGCCGAGGCTGTGGCCGACCACCGCGTCCGGCCGCACCCCGCACGAGGTCCAGAACTCCGCCAACGCGACCTGCAACAGAAAGACCGCGGGCTGGAGCAGCTCGGCCCGGGTCTGGGCGGCCGGGTCGGCGAACACGTCGAGCGGACCGACGCCGGTGAGCCGACGGAACCGATCGGCATGCCGGTCGATGCCCGCGCGGAACAACGCGTGCTCGCGATGGAGTTCGACGCCCATGCCGACGTACTCGGCGCTCTGCCCAGAAAACAGGAACCCGGTCCGCGGCCGGGCACCGGCCGCCGTCACGAGGTCCCCCCGTGCGGCGGCGCCGGCCGGGCACCGCTCTCCGAAAGCTCATCGACCTGAGCATTGTTGTACGGCATTCCGGGCACGAAGGAACTCCAACCGATCTGACAAGTCTGGAAAAGTCAGCCACGAGCCCGCGACGACATCCAACCAGCTGGAACGGGATGACGCCGATATCCAGAAGAGGTCGAAGCGCCGATGGCCGAGGGCGCTATCGCCGAACCACGAACATATGGGCCGGGACACCGTCCACCGCAAGGTGACATCGGCTCGATGTCTTGCCGGCGAGACAGGATTTCGGTCTCTGTCTCACGCCCCGCCGACCAGTTCGCTCAGCACGTCGCTGAGGTCGCTGAGCAACGGGTTCTTGAGGATGACGCCCGTGATCCGGGAAACCCCGAGCTCCTGGCGGAGGGCCTGGCCGAGGCGGACGGCGATGATGGAGTTGCCACCCACCGCCAGGAAGTCGTCGCCGATGCCGATGTCCGGATTCCCCAGAAGCTCCCGCACCTTGACCACCACCAGCTCGTCCATGGGGTTACGGAACTCGCTGTCGACCGTCATCTGACCACCTCTCGCAGGCCGGCGGGCCGCATGTCCGACCAGTGCGCGGACACGTATTCAAGACAGTTCGTCCGTGTGTCCGCGTCGTGCGCGACCGCCCAGCCGGCGGGCACGGCATGGGACGCCGGCCACAGCGAGTACTGCTCCTCGCCGTTGACCAGGACCAGATGAACGCCTTCCTCGTCTTCGAACGGATTGGCCACGGCTCTCCTGTGTGAACGAAACCTGATTTCCCGAAGGACGGGTTCATCGTGCGCTTGTCTCGCCGGCGAGACAACACTCCGTCGGCCGTTTTACATCGCGGTCCGCGATGGGTGCATCTGCGAAGAACGAGGGTGCTATGAATCGGAAGCGGGCGCATTTATTGACCGATGTTCGCCACACACCCCTGACTCCGAACCCGTATCCGCTGGGGAGAACACACGATGGATCTCAGCCTCTTCTATTTCGCCAACGACAGCGGAGGCGCCGAGGCAGACCGGTACCGGTTGCTGCTCGAAGGCGCCCGCTTCGCCGACGAGAACGGCTTTGCGGCGGTGTGGACCCCGGAACGCCATTTCCACCCCTTCGGTGGGACCTATCCGAACCCGTCGGTGACCAGTGCGGCGATCGCCGCGACGACGGAGCGTGTCAAGATCCGGGCGGGCAGCGTCGTGGCACCGTTGCATCACGCGCTGCGGATCGCCGAGGAGTGGTCCGTGGTGGACAACATCTCCCGGGGTCGGGTCGGGGTGTCCTTCGCCTCCGGCTGGCACGCCGTCGACTTCGCCCTGAATCCGGCCGCGTTCACGGACCGCCGGACGGCGATGTACGAGCGGATCGAGCAGGTGCGTGCCCTGTGGCGCGGTGAGTCGATCGAGGTCACCGACGGCGCGGGGAGCCAGGTGAAGGTGCGGTCGTTCCCGCCGCCGGTCCAGGCCGACCTGCCGATCTGGGTCGCCAGTGTCGGCGACGTCGAGACCTTCCGGAGCGCCGGCCGGATCGGAGCCGGTCTCCTCACCCACCTGCTCGGACAGACTCCCGAACAACTGGCGGACAAAATCGCCGAGTACCGGAAGGCGGCGGCCGAAGCCGGCCGGCCGAGCCATGTGGTGGTGATGGTGCACACGTACCTCGGCGAGGACACCGACAGCGTCCGAGAGCTGGTCCGTCCGTCGCTGAGCGACTACATGCGCAGCTCACTCGGGCTCATCCTGGCGTCGGACCTCAGCACCGGAGACCTGGAGCCGGACGAGATCGACATGCTCGTGGAGCGCGCCTTCGAGCACTACTACGACAACGTCGGCCTGCTCGGCTCCGTCGAGAAGGGCCGGCAGGTCGTGGCGCGGCTCGCGGAGCTCGGCGTGGACGAGATCGCGTGTCTCATCGACTTCGGACTGCCGACGGACGAGGTCATGACCGGCCTGACCTATCTCAAGCAACTGCAGGACGCGTGCGCCGCCGACGCACCCGACCAGCACACGACCTCACCCTGATCGTTCCGACAGGCGGTCCGGCCCCCGCGGCCGTTCCCCGAACGGACCGCGCGGTCAGAACCAGTGCAGGCAGTGCGGGGAGCGGTCGGCGCGGAAGAGGGCGTCGGCGAGGGTGACCGCGCTCGGGTGGTGGGCCCGGATGTGTCCGGCATGCGCGAGCGTGCTCGGGGCGGTGCCGCCGAGGTAGATCGAGCCCAGGTCACGCACGTCCAGGGACAGGTCGGGCTCCCGGTCTGTCGGGATGCAGACGGCCTTGCCTTCCTGGACGGTCAGCAGGTAGCGGCCGTGATCGCCGAGGAACGGGTCGTCGACGTCGAGGACGAGTTCGCCGTCCGTGAACCAGCCACGCGCGGTCAGCGCACCCGGGATGTCCAGCAGCCGCACCCAGAGCCAGTCCATCTCGCCGCCCACCTCGCCGGCGCGGAAGTCCGCAAGCTGCCAGCGCAGCGGGTGCTCGAGCGGGACGTGCTTGAACACGACCTGAGAGACCAGGTCGTGTCCGAGGGCGAACCGGGCCAGGGCTGTGAAGACGGCGGCGTCGGTGGCGATGGTCTCGTCGACCGTCAGGGTGCCGGACTCGACCGAGTAGCTGGCGTACCCGTCGGGGACGCCGTCGGCGTCCCGGTGGACGGCGACGAGGCGCGGCGCCGGCGAAATCGGGGGCTGCCCCGCGCGCAGGGCCCACCAGCGGTGCGGCCGGGACAGTGCGCCGGGCTGGGAGCGGCGGTAGCGGTCGTACACCTCTTCCAGGATCTCGCCGCACTCGGAACGCCGCAGTACCTCGACCGAGGTGTTGTCCGGGCCGGCCGCCGGAGCGCCCGTGACGGTGCGGGCCCGGGGAACGGCGAGGGCTGCTTGCCGGCGCGGCACCGTCAGCCGCCGTGTGTAGGTCGCCGGCCCGTAGCCGAACCTGCCGTAGATGGAGGCCTCGGAGGCCAGCAGCACGGAGAGGAATTCTCCTCGGGCCCGGAACTCGGTGAGCTGGTGCCGCATCATCGTGCTGAGCACGCCTTGGCGCCGGTGGGAGGGCAGGACGCCGACAGCGGTCACCCCGGAAGCCGGGATGACGGTCTCACCGGGCAAGGTGAGTTCGAAAGGGTGCGCGGCGGCGGTGCCGACGGCCCGTCCGTCCGCGGTCAGGGCGAGCAGACAGCGGTCCGTTTCGAGCGCCGACCACCAGAGCCCGCCGCCTTCTATCGGGGTTTCCGGGAAGCGTCCGAACGCGGCATGGACCGTGTCAACGAAGACGTCGAGATCCTTGTCGGTCGTAGAACGGATCTCCATCGCTGCCGCGCCTCCTCGGGATGCCGGCACCACGACTCGTGGTCCCGGCGACAGTGCCGTGTCGGCCCGTGGCCCGGTCGAACGAACTACGGCTCGGCCCGGGCCGGTCACAGCATAATCCGGTCCCGTCCCGACGTCGGGGGTGAGTGCGGTGATCGACGGTCGGTCGAGGAGGTTGTCGTGGATCTTCTCGAGCCGGCCACGCCGCGCGGGCTCGGGGCTCAGCGGGGAGCGGCGGACGCAGGCTTCTCCGTCCGCCCTGGCCGTCGAGATGTCGGGGGGCTCTGACAGCATCACGGTCATGACCGACATCGATGACCTGGTGCAACGCGTTGCCCTCCGGGCCGCATCGGACAGCGAGGTCCTTCCGGCGTCTGTCGGCGATGCCCAGATCGCGGAGGCCGAGGGGCAACTGGGCTTCGCGCTGCATCCCCTACTTGTGCGCCTGTATCGCGAGGTCGCCGACGGCGGCTTCGGCCCCGCCCACCGACTGCTGCCCCTGCTCGGTCCGGGCTCCAGCATCGCCGGCGAGTACCTGGCGCGGCGTGAGGCGTCCGTCGGAGTGGAGCACCCGAAGTGGCCCGAAGGCGTCGTACCGATCCTGACCTGGGGCTGTGCCATGTACGCAGGCGTTGATTGTCTCAGTGAAGACGGTCAGGTCCTGCTCTTCGAGCCGAACCCGTACAGCGGCGGGTCGTGGGATGGGTGTTGGTTCCTCGACTCCGCCGGCCTGGCAGCGTGGCTGGAGAACTGGCTTGCAGGAACAGGCTGGTACGAGGAGGACGCCTTCGACAGGGACGACCTGGTCGAGCCTCAGCCATGGGACCAGGCCGCAAGCCGACTGTCCTCCGGCGCATAGCGGAAACACCGACGCTTCGTCCCGCCGGCGCAGGCTCCGCCGTCCCGGGCACGACCCGCAGCAGGGGCACGACTTCGACGGTGCTGGGGAGGCGGTACTCGGTGATGCTGTGGTGGGTCAGCTCCCGGAGCTCCTCGTTGCGGATGCCGGTCAGGCCCAGGCCCTCGATCGCGGCGAAGCCCGGAAGACGCCCACACAGGAGTCGACCAAACATCTGCTCAAAACGTGTCTGCCCGCATGTCCGCTCCGGTTGGATGAGGTACATGGGGACCACACTTGGATTCGGTGAGGACGAGCTGCGACGACTGGCGGGACCTCGGTCGTTCGAGCGGGGCCTCTCCTACCTTTCTTCGGTGTCCGCGCTGGAGATCGGGGAGTCGGCGATCACCGCGACCGTCGACGGCACCGACGCCTACGAGGTCGAGCTGACGGAGCACGAGGACGGCCTCACCGGATGGTGTTCCTGCCCGTACGGGCAGGAAGGCAACTTCTGTAAGCACTGCGTCGCGGTGGGCCTTGCCGTCCTGCGAGAGGCGGAGTCGGTACCCCGGCGCCGGGCTGCCGCCGCGTCCCGCGGCCGGCAGCTCGACGCCTGGCTGGAATCCCGCGACCGGGACGAACTCCTCGCCCTGGTGAGGGAGCACCTCGCAGGCGACCGCGCCCTGCGCCACCGCCTCGAACTGCGCGCGGCCGCCGCCGGGAGCGACCTCGGCGCCGTACGCGAGCGCGTCCTCGGCCTGCTGGACACCCGACCCTTCGCCCGGTACGGCTACGTCGAGTACGCGGACGCCCGCGCCTACGGGCTCCAGGCCTCCGAGGCCGTCTCCGCGTTGCGCGCGCTCACGGACACCGGCCGGGCGACGGAGGCGGTGGAGGTGGCCAGGGCGGCCATCACCGCCCTCGGCCGGACCTACGGCGAGATCGACGACTCGGACGGCGTCATCGGCGAGGTGGCGAGCGCACTGGCCGAGACACACCTGGACGCCTGCCGTGCGGCCCGCCTCGACCCGGTGCAGACCGCCGACTGGCTGGTGGACCACCTCCTGGGTGACGTGAACGACGCCACCGACATCGCCCTGTCCGACTACGAGGAGGTACTGGGCGAGGCGGGCCTGGTGCGGGCCCACGAGCTGGTGGTGGCGGCCTGGCGTGCCAACCCGAAGGGCTGGACGGAGAAGTACCTCATGGAGGACCTGATGAGGACGGAAGGCAGCGTCGACGCGCTGATCGCCGTCCACGCGGCCGACCTCTCCCCGACCGGCGCCACGCACCTGGTGATCGCCCAGGAACTGGAGCGGGCGGGCCGCCCGGCCGAGGCCCTGGATTGGGCGCAGCGCGGCCTGCGCGAGTCCGATCCCGCGCTCGGTCCGGACAGCCGATTGGCGGACTTCGTCTGCGAGCGCTACGCCCGGACCGGCCGCCCGGCCGATGTCGTCGCGGTCCGCCGCGAGGTACTCCTGCGCCGCCGCTCCCTCACTACGTACCAGGACCTGCGTACAGCAGCCCGCGTGGCCGACTGCTGGGACGAACCCGCGCGGGCCCACGCCCTGGACGCGTTGCGCGCCGATACCCGCCCCCGGAAGAGCCTGGGCCCCTCAGGCTCGGCCCTGGTCGACGCCCTGCTGGACGACGCCGACCACGACGCGGCCTGGGAAGCCGCCACCGCCGGCTACGCCGACGGCCGCCAGTGGCTCGCCCTGGCGGACGGTATCCGGGACCGCCGCCCGGCAGACGCCCTGACCGTGTATCTACGCCTGATCGGCCCTCTGCTCACGCGAACCGGCGACGCCACGTACGAGCATCTCGTCGAGCTCCTCCTCAGTGTCCGCGCCTGCCACCGCACCCTCGGCACGGAAGACGCGTTCACCACCTACATGACCGCCCTGCGCAATGACCAGAAACGCAAGCGAAAGCTGACGGCGCTGCTCGACCAGCACGGCCTGTAGCAGCCTGGTCTCAGGCGAACTCCGAGATACACGAACGCCGTCACGCGTCACATTCACCGGCGCCCGCGACCACACGTCGCGCCCATGTCACACTGCCCTAACCCGCAGGTCAGAGGCCCTTCCCAAGGGGCTCGAGGATGGCCACGCACTCGACGTGGTGGGTCATCGGGAAGAGGTCGAAGACGCGGAGGGTGCGGACCTTGTAGCCGTTCTCCTTGAAGTAGCCGAGGTCGCGGGCCAGGGCTGCCGGGTCGCAGGCCACGTACGCGATGCGGCGGGCCGAGAGGCCCGTGATGTGGCGGACCGTCTGCTTGCCCGCCCCCGCCCGCGGGGGGTCCAGGACGACCAGGTCGCATTCCGTGATGCCGGTCTTCGGGAGGATCGCCTCGACCTTGCCCTGCTCGATGCGGACCCGCGGGAAGTCCGCCAGGTTGTGGCGGGCGTCCTCCACCGCGCGCTTCGTCGACTCGATGCCGAGGACGGCACCGGTCTCGCCGAGGCGCTCCGCGAGGGCGCCCGCGAAGATGCCGACGCCGCAGTACAGGTCGAGGGCCATCTCGCCCTTGCGCGGCATCAGGCCCTGCATGACGGCCTTGATCAGGGTGTCGGCGGCCTGCGGGTGGACCTGCCAGAAGCCGCCCATGCCCACGCGGTACGTACGACCGTCCGCGCGCTCCCGTACGAAGGGGCGGCCGTGGACACGGTGGACCCCGCCGTCCTTCTCCTCCACGCGCAGGACGGAGACCGGCTTGTCCAGCTCCACCAGGGGGAGGCGGCCGCCGGGGCGGGGGGTCAGGACGACCTGGCGGTCCTGGGAGCCGGTCGCCGCGATCGCCTCGACCGTGGCCATCTGGGGCCAGTCCTGCTGCTCGATGCCGAGCTCCGAGACGCCCGGGGCGGCGATCATGCAGTGGTCGATCAGTTCGATGTCGTGCGAGCGGTGCTTGCGCAGGCCCGCGTTGCCGTCCTCGTCGATGGCGAACTGCACGCGGGTGCGCCACTGCGGCACCTGCCCGGCCGGCAGCTTGTCGCCCTCGGCGGGCATCACGGTGCCGTCCCAGCCGGCCTCCTCCGGGGTGAGCCCGGCGAGCCGCTTCAGCTGCTCGGCGACGACCTCGCCCTTGAGCCGGCGCTGGGCGCCGGGCTTGGCGTGCTGCCAGTCGCAGCCGCCGCACTTGCCGGGGCCGGCGTACGGGCAGGGGGCCTCGACGCGGTCCTTGGAGGCGTCGAGCACGGTGATCGCGTCGGCGCGCAGGTAGCGGGAGTCGACGTCGCCCTCGGTGACCTTGGCGACGATCTTCTCGCCGGGCAGGGTGTGGCGGACGAACAGCACGCGGCCGTCCTCGGTCCGGGCGATGCAGTGTCCGCCGTGCGCGACGGGTCCGACCTCGACCTCGTACTCCTCCCCGACCAGTGACTGCTTCTCGTTCTGCTCGACGCTCGTCATGGTGGGGAGACTCCAAAAAACCGAAAACGGAAAACGGCCGGACGACCGACCCACCAGTTTACGTGGATCTCGTCCGGCCGTTCACCAACCTGCCCTGCCGCTAGCCCTTGGCGGTGGGCTCCTTCGGCGGTCGCGGGGTGTCCACCGGACCGCGGCGCACCGCGCCCGGGGCGTTCCAGTCCTGGCGCTTCTTCGCCCGCCGCTTGGCGAGTTCCGAGGACTCCAGCTGGTAGGGCACCGAGGTGACCATCACACCGGGGGTGAAGAGCAGCCGGCCCTTGAGGCGCAGCGCGCTCTGGTTGTGCAGGAGGTGCTCGTACCAGCGGCCGACGACGTACTCGGGGATGTAGACGCTGACCGCGTCGCGCGGGTTCTCGCTGCGCAGGCCCTTGACGTACTCGACCACCGGGCGGGTGATCTCGCGGTACGGCGAGTCGAGGATCTTGAGCGGGACGTTGATCCCGCGCCGGTCCCATTCCTCGCGCAGGGCCTTGGTCTCGGCCGGGTCGACGCTGATGCTGAGCGCCTCCAGGGTGTCCGAGCGGGTCAGCTTGGCGAAGGCCAGGGCGCGCAGCGTGGGCTTGTGGACCTTGGAGACCAGGACGATCGAGTGGACCCGGGAGGGCCGCACGCTGTCCTCGCTGGGACCCTCGGCGGCGGCGATCTCGGCGGAGACGCGGTCGTAGTGCTTACGGATCGCGGTCATCGTGCCGTAGAAGATCACCATGCCGAGCAGCGCGACCCAGGCGCCGTGGGTGAACTTGGTGGCGAGGACGACGACCAGCACCATGCCGGTGAAGAAGGCGCCGAAGGTGTTGATGGCCCGGCTGCGGTGCATCCGGCGGCGGGCGGCGACGTCGCGCTCCGACTTCAGGTGCCGGTTCCAGTGCCGGACCATGCCGATCTGGCTCAGCGTGAAGGAGACGAAAACGCCGACGATGTAGAGCTGGATCAGCTTGGTCGAGTCGGCGTCGTAGATCCACACGAGCAGCATGGCCGCGCCCGCGAGGAGCACGATGCCGTTGGAGAAGGCGAGCCGGTCGCCGCGGGTGTGCAGCTGGCGCGGCAGGTAGCGGTCCTGGGCGAGGATCGAGCCGAGCAGCGGGAAGCCGTTGTACGCGGTGTTGGCGGCCAGGAAGAGCACGAGGGCGGTGGCGGCGGCCAGCAGGATGAAGAGGAAGCTGCCGTTGCCGAAGACGGCCTCCGCGACCTGGGAGATGACCGGGTGCTGGACGTATCCGGGGCCGACCGGGACGCCGTCCTTCAGCAGGTCCTCGGCCGGGTTCTCGGCCATCCGCACGTCGGTGGCCATGGCCAGGCCGATGATCCCGCAGAACATGGTGACGGCCAGGCCGCCCATGAGGGCGAGGGTGCTGGCCGCGTTCTTGCTCTTGGGCTTGCGGAAGGCGGGCACGCCGTTACTGATGGCCTCGACGCCGGTCAGGGCCGCACAGCCGGAGGAGAAGGCCCTCAGCAGCAGGAACACCATCGCGAAGCCGGCGAGGCCCTGCTGCTCGGGCTTGATCTCCAGATCCGCGGTGGGGGCCGTCATGGTGTCGTCGAGGACGATGCCCTTCCAGGCTCCCCAGCCGATCATGACGAAGACGGCGGCGACGAAGACATAGGTCGGGATCGCGAACAGCTTCCCGGATTCCTTCACGCCGCGCAGGTTCATCAGGGTGAGGAGAAGGATCATGACCATCGCCGAGAGCACCTTGTGCTCGATCACGAAATCCACCGCGGAGCCGAGATTCTCGACCCCGGAGGAGATCGATACGGCGACGGTCAGGACGTAATCGACGAGCAGGGCGCTCGCCACGGTGAGGCCGGCCTTGGGGCCGAGGTTCGTGTTGGCCACCTCGTAGTCGCCGCCACCGCTCGGGTAGGCATGGACGTTCTGGCGGTAGGACGCCACGACGGTGAACATCAGCACGACGACCGCGAGCGCGATCCAGGGGCTGTACTGGTACGCCGACACGCCCGCGATCGACAGGACCAGCAGGACTTCGCCGGGGGCATATGCCACGGACGACAGCGGGTCGGAGGCGAAGACGGGAAGGGCGATCCGCTTGGGTAGGAGCGTTTCTCCGAGGCGGTCGCTGCGTAGCGCCCGGCCGATCAGGATCCGTTTGGGCACGTCGGTCAGTTTGGACACGCAGAGGATCGTAAGCGTTCGAAATCAGCCTGACGAACCCCCACCCCCTCATACCGCAATCCCGCCGCAATTCCTCCCCACCCGCACCACCACTGCGACGCAAGAGGTCCCATGGGCGACCACCCGTGTGTAGCTTGGGCCATGGTCTGAGACCCTGTTAAACCAGAGCATGCAATGAGGCTGGGAACCAGCGAGTCGCTGACAGCCGGAAGGACGGCCGTGCACATCGTCATCATGGGTTGCGGAAGGGTGGGCTCCGCCCTCGCGCAAACCCTGGAACAGCAGGGGCATACGGTCGCCGTCGTCGACCAGGACCCCACCGCATTCCGCCGGCTCGGCGCCGGGTTCGGCGGCCGCCGCGTCACCGGTGTCGGCTTCGACCAGGACACCCTGCGGGAGGCGGGAATCGAGGACGCGGGCGCCTTCGCCGCCGTCAGCAGTGGTGACAATTCCAACATCATCGCCGCCCGCGTGGCCCGGGAGATGTTCGGCGTCGAGAACGTCGCGGCCCGTATCTACGACCCCAAGCGCGCCGAGGTCTACCAGCGCCTCGGCATCCCCACCGTCGCCACCGTGCGGTGGACCGCCGACCAGATGCTGCGCCGGCTGCTCCCCTCGGGCGCCGAGCCGCTGTGGCGCGACCCGAGCGGCGGGGTGCAGCTCGCCGAGGTGCACACCTCCTCCGCGTGGATCGGCCACAAGGTCAGCAAGCTCCAGGAGGAGACGGGCGTCCGCGTGGCGTTCCTCACCCGCCTGGGCGAGGCGATGCTGCCCACGTCGGCGACGGTCCTGCAGGAGGGCGACCTCGTCCACGTGATGATGCGCACGGACGAGATCGACAAGGTCGAGGCGGCGTTCGCCGAGGGGCCTGAGGAGGCACACGCATGAGGGTCGCGATCGCCGGTGCGGGCGCGGTGGGTCGCTCCATCGCGGGTGAGCTGCTGGAGAACGGCCACGAGGTGCTCCTGGTCGACAAGGCCCCGACGGCCATCTCGGTCGAGCGGGTGCCGCAGGCCGAGTGGCTGCTGGCCGACGCCTGTGAGATCACCTCGCTGGACGAGGCCGCGTTGCAGCGCTGCAACGTGGTCATCGCGGCCACCGGTGACGACAAGGTCAACCT
Organism: Streptomyces sp. NPDC048331; assembly: GCF_043201215.1. NCBI lineage: Bacteria > Bacillati > Actinomycetota > Actinomycetes > Kitasatosporales > Streptomycetaceae > Streptomyces > Streptomyces sp. NPDC048331. Next base: position 72,122 of record NZ_JBICYT010000035.1, read on the forward strand.
CGTCGTCTCGCTGCTCGCGAAGACCGAGTACGGGGTCCCGCGCGTGGTGGCCCGCGTCAACAACCCGAAGAACGAGTGGCTCTTCAACGAGTCCTGGGGCGTCGACGTCGCCGTCTCCACGCCGCGCCTGATGTCCGCCCTGGTCGAGGAGGCCGTGAGCGTCGGTGACCTGGTGCGGCTGCTGCGCTTCAGCCACGGCGACGCCAACCTCGTCGAGCTGACCCTGCCGGCCGACTCCTCGGTCGCGGGCACCCAGATCGGCGACATCTCCTGGCCCGAGGACACCTCGCTGGTCACGATCATCCGGGGCAACCGGGTCCTCACCCCGCACGGGGAGGAGACCCTGGAGCCGGGCGACGAACTGCTCTTCGTGGCCGCCCAGGCCCGTGAGGAGCAGCTGGAGGACCTCCTCCAGGCCCGTCGCTAGTGCCGTGACCGGAAAGGTTTGCCGGGTCGCGTTGTCCGGTGCGGTGCATCGCAAGGCGGAGGGCCACGGCTCGTACCGGACGTACCGCCGT